>JAISCI010000102.1 GCA_031265685.1 Clostridiales bacterium | reverse complement strand
AAGCTGCTCGATGAATTTTGCGTGAACCAAGTAAAATTCCATGGGTGCGCCACGCGCTTTTCAATCAGGTTCTCGGCAAAAACCTGATCCGGGCGGGGAATTTTGCGTGGTTCGAAGCATTTTCGCTTGGGTGAAGTTTGCATCGCATTATCGCGTGATGGAATTTTGCTTGATGTACGCAAAATCCATCCAAGCGATAATGCTTCGATTCACGCAAAATTCCTCTACGCGAACTTCTGTCACGCGATGATGTTTTAACTCGTTTTTCTTCCGGCCGTTTTTTCATTTATATTACCGAGTTTTTGGGCCTAGTTTTTAGTTTAGCGCTTACAGGACGCGCATTCCTCCTAACAACGAACGTATTTTAACAGTTCCGCTACAATTTCCAGCTTTTTGCACAACAGCTCTTCCAGCCGTGTAGCTGTGCAAAGGGTTTCCTTTACGTTACAGTTGACTTCTAAAATTTTGTTCGGACAACATGATATTTCAAGTATCTTTTGAATCTTTTCACCCTCCGCGTTTAGAATATAAGCTATAGACGTTTCTGTCAGAGCTATGCTTGCGATGATATCCGCGCAGCAGGACCGGACGTCGTTTTCTTTTGCGCGGTCAACTGATATCTCTTTGCCGCTCTCCTGACAATGATCGTATGGACATCTTTCATTTTTCTGATGGTGAGGGCAGCCGCGTTTTTTACACCAGCAATAATACCTGTAATCCGCGTATTGCCCGTCGTCTCCAACCGGATTGGAACATGGCGGCAGCGGAATCCCGCTCTGATTGTATGCTTTTATGCCGTGATTGGCGGCGGCGTTATAGTTATAATCCTGATAATCATTATTAGCCATATATCGTTCCTCCATTTATGGTCTTATTGAACAGCCCTGGGGAACTTAGGGCGTGTTTGAAAACTAGGCGCGACATTTTCGCGGCTGATTTTCCGCTGCTCTGTGTCACTAAAAGTCTAGCGTAGCGTTGCTGAGCGTCTACTTTTAGTTTTTTGATTATCGAAAAATCATCTCGCGAATCTGCCGGGGCTAGTTTTCAAACACGCCCTGGGGGGACGAAGCCCCTCATTCAAATTATTTTATCAAAACCTGATTGACATAACTAATAGATTTCGGAACAGGTCTAACGGACTCTGCTTGCGTAAAGTATTCGCGATTACGCGGAGCGAGCTTCCTTGCCGCGCGCGAAAAGCCCTCGGCAGTCACCGCTGTTATTAGACTTCCCGCACAGTTCCCGTCAGGGGGTGTACGGAAAGTCTATTGCCGGCTGTTTCCTGTTGGTCTTCATACTGTTTCAGGTTAGATAGTGACATTTGTTTTATAAGAAGGTAATTTTCACGTGACAGAATTTTGCGGCTTTAGGCAAAATTCGTTCAAGCGAAAATGCGATGCGAAATTACCTTAGCGCGAATCTTACAAAACAAATATCAACCTTACTTCTGAAACAGTATCAGCGCCATTTTACAATACTAAGTTCACTTTTTCGATTGATATTGCGGATGCGATCGCTGATATTTCGAGGGATCCACTATTATCCACAAGACTCAAGCGCAGTACGTCTCCCGCGGGCAAGGATGCAATCGTGCTATTCTGTACAAACGTAGTGTTTATCGTAATGGTATTTGTCGCTAAAATGCCGTACCTGCCCGAGGTAAGAGAGAGATCTTCGTTTATAGGTTGCCCCGGAGACAACGCTTCGTTGGATATCACCGATTGATAGTTAATCCGGTAATTACCATCTTCGTTGATTATAAAATCTACCGTATCCGCCGCGTGTGAAACAGCGGAACCATAAGCATACAAGCTTTCGCGAAACGCCACGACGCCTCCGGCCGGAGATCCGCCGAATAACGACTTAGTACCAACCGCCATAACCATAATAGGCTCCACCGGCCTGGCGGAGGGAAAAACGTGCTGCAGTTTTTCCTGCAGCGCCAATTCAAAAGACGCCGCGTGCTCCATCAGATCAACGACGGATGTGTTGACTTGCGTAAGCTGCTCGATGGTTACGTCTTCTATTGCGATAACCGCCTGTAATTTCTCGCCCTCCGCGTTCAGGATATGGGCAAGCGCCGCTTCCTGCAGCGCGATAGAAGCGGCGATATTATTTCTGACAATATCCGAGCTTATGTCAGAAAGGGAAATGGTGGGCATTGACATAGTTAACTCTCCTCACCTTCGCTGTTTAGGTCTCGTCTTAAAACCGCTTTCGGCCGGCTTGCGCGATAGAATACCGCGGGGCAGTCGTAAGAGTTTTCAGACAAGACCAAGGATCATTCCATAATCTTAATATCAATTTATGCTAACACCTCGATATGGTGACTTTGAATGTTTTTACTTATACGTGTATACGTCAAGCGAAAAATCGGCCGCCCGCATCCTCAAGGTCGGTATGCTCATCTCGGCGATGGTCGGCATCGACACCCGCGGCACTATGGACATGGACGCAACCATAAAGGGACAGACGCTGACCGCGCCTGAAATCACAGCCATCGTTGAGGAAATCCTCGCACACCGATAGACGACGGCGCGGAGTTCACGCTGCGCGGCTTAGAAATCCGCGGAATCGGACTGCCCCTGCTATCGTGTCTCCATTGGAACCGCCCTCGACAAGACCCGCCAGACCCTCAAGGCGGACATCACGCGCGTACCGGCCAAGCGCCTTCCAGACGTCGTCCAAGACAGACCGCGCAAAAAGCCGCCTTATAGGGCGGCAGCGCGCACTGGGAAATCAGGCGGAGCGCCGTAATTTCCTTTTATTGGTCAGCCTTTGCGGCAAAAAAACAAAAAGCGGCGTTTATCACAGCACTGCCGCCGCCATGCTCTTACCGTTTTGCCTGAAAATGCTAAAGACCCGCCGAAAATTATACGCCAAGAAGGCCAGCGACTGTTCGCCGGTCACTTTCTCCCGCGTTCGGCAGAGAAACTGTTTGAAACCCCAAACCGCTTTGGTCGTTCCGAACGGATGTTCTATAATTTTCTTGCGCTGGCGGAAAATTTCCCTGCCCGCTTCGGTTTTCATTCGGGCGTTCATCGTATCAAGACCGCCTTGGTTCGGGTTGCGGCTGATAATCCGTCCGGCTTTATTAATGGTGCATTTTTCTCTGTTTGCACAGTTTTTACAAATTCTTCTGTTCTGGTAACGTCTGTCAGCGCCGCCGTCTTCGCGCTTTTGAAGTCTGTTGAATGGTAATATTTGCCCGTCGGGGCATATATAGCAGTCATTTTCGGCGTCGTATCTGAAATTTTTGCGGTCATATCTAGGATCGGGCGCGTGGGAATAGCTGTCAACAACCGCCACATAACAGGTTGTGCCGGATTGCTCGCAGTTTGAGATATCGGTCGCGTCGTAGTAACCTTTGTCTGCGACGACGGAGATTGTCTCGACGCCCATAATCTCTTTCGCGGCTTGCGTCATTTGACGCAACGCCCCTTATGAATTTTGCGTGGTTCAAGCAAAATTCCTTTGTCTTCGGGACATGTTGAAACGTCGAAATCAACGATCAGCTTGTGCTTCGCGTCCGCAACGGCCTGCACGCTGTAACAAGCGTCGAGCGGACGCGCGTCGCCGCCGGAGTGCATAAAGGAATTTTGCGTGTACCAAGCAAAATTCACTTGGGCGTCCGGGTCGACGGTCGAAATCTCCGCGCCGCCGTTCGCCTCAATCCGGGTCAGCCAATCTGCAAGCTTGTCCTTTTTCTCTTGCAGACGTTTTAACGCTTCATGGAGCGCAGCAGCGTCGAGCCTCGCGTCGCCGGCTTCGGTAAGGAATTTTGCTTGGTTCACGCAAAATTCATATGCGTCGTTCGACTCCAACTCGCTCAGATATTCGCTGATTTTCTTCTCGACGGATGCAAGCTCCTTTTCCGTGCCCTTTTGCGTGTGAATGTTCCGGCGGGAACTGCTTGCGCGGATTTTCGTGCCGTCAACCGCCACAAGCTCTTTGCCGTACAAACCTTGCCGATTGCACCATGGAATTTTGCGTGGTTCAAGCAAAATTCTTCAAGCTGAACTGCCGGAACACGCCTTTCAGCGCGGCGGCGTTGTCCCTGCGGAAGTTGCAGATCGTTTTGTCGTCCGGGGTCAGCTTCTCCATCAGCCACATGACTTCGACGTTGCGGCGAGTTTGCGCTTCAAGCCGCCTCGACGAGTGGACGCGGTTTAGGTAGCCGTACAGATACAGCGCGAGCATCGACGCCGGGTCGTGCGGCGGGCGGCCTGTGTCTTTCGTCTCCGCGTATTTGAAACCAAGGGCCGACATGTCAAGGCTGCCCACGTACGCCGCGATCACGCGGCATATGCTGTCCTCTCCGATATAGTCGTCAAGACATATTGGGGTCAGCGTCAGTTGGTTTCGGCTTTCGCCCTGTTTGTATGGCATGGTCGTCGCCTCCGCAATCGTTTGCGTTGCTTTAATTGTACCATATTTCGAAGGCTTTTGCTATGGCTTTGGGAGTTTTTGCGCGGTCTGATATTAAACCCGTTGCGCGGTTCACAAGCGAACTAAAAGTCATTTTATAATTGAAAAATCCGCGAGCCAAACAAAGCGCCGTGATCAGGCAAACTGTAAACAGAGGGTGGCGGAGCGCAGTTATAATGAGTTACGGAAATTCAACGAGCAATACATTAAGCGAACCTTGAAAATGGGGCGGGCGATGTTAATTGATTTTCAATCATTAACGATTCCAAAGGTTTACTAGGCTGGAAGGATTCGAACCTTCGAATGATGGAGTCAGAGTCCATTGCCTTACCGCTTGGCGACAGCCCAAAACATATGAAACATAGCGGAAGAGGGAATCGAACCCCCGACACTGCGGGTATGAACCGCATGCTCTAGCCAGCTGAGCTATTCCGCCAAAACCGCAAAACCAAAATCTGGGTAACAGGATTTGAACCTGCGACCTCCAGAACCCCATTCTGGCGCGCTACCAAACTACGCTACACCCAGACTGACCGAACGCGCAAACGACGGCCATCGAAACCGTAACGACAGTATATCGCTTTGGATGAGTAATGTCAATAGTTATTTTTGCGGAGAGCGTGTCAAAATTCAAGCCGCGGTCGTTTGAAATTGATGAGAGCGAGGGGAAGACCGGAGTATTTGCGCGTGCGGGATTTACTTGCCGGTCTGTGGCTGGGCTTGTACGCGCCAAAGACGAACTGTCTGTCAAACCTCGCGTTTGCCCGGGCCGAAGTGTTTTTGTAACCTTAAATCCCTCGGATTTGACGCGGTTCGCGTGTTACGGCAGGTGTTATACGCACGGTCGCTCCGCGTCGCGGGCATATCCTGTTATCACCCATAGGTCATATTTAACTTGCGTTCCGGCACTCCATGACAAATACAGCTCTTGCGTTCCTTCCGCAAAAGTTGTATACTTTATAATGTTTTACTGAGATTGGGGTGATCGCATGGGAATGACGATAACGGAGAAGATACTGGCGGCGAAGGCCGGGCTTGCCGCCGTCGCCCCCGGGCGGCTCATAGAGGCCGGCGTGGATCTGGCTCTCGCCAACGACATAACCGCGCCGGTCTCGATCCGGGAGTTCGGGCGGCTCGGCGCGGGCGGGGTGTTCGACAAGTCGAAGATCGCGCTTATTCCGGATCATTTTACGCCGAACAAGGACATCAAATCCGCCGAAAACGCTCGGATAGTACGCGAATTCGCTCGGGAGCAAGGCATAATCCATTACTATGAGGTGGGTTTCGCCGGCATCGAGCACTGTCTTGTCCCGGAGGAGGGTTTGGCCGCGCCCGGCGAGCTTATCATCGGAGCGGATTCGCACACGTGCACATACGGCGCTCTCGGCGCTTTCGCCGCGGGCGTCGGCTCGACCGACCTGGCCTGCGCGATGGCCACCGGCAAAGTTTGGCTGAAAGTTCCGCCGACACTGCGATTCAGGCTCACGGGGGCGACGCGCCCCGGAGTGTCGGGCAAGGACGTAATTCTCGCCGTCGTCGGAATGATAGGCGTGGACGGCGCTCTTTATAAGTCGATGGAGTTCTCCGGGGAAGGCGTCGCCAATCTCACCATGGACGACCGGTTTACGATAGCCAACATGGCGGTCGAATGCGGCGCGAAAAACGGCGTGTTCCCGGTGGACGGCGTTACGCGCGAATATCTGGCCGGGCGCAGGATCGCACCCTATACTGAGTACTCGCCGGACGGCGACGCGGAGTACGAGAAAACTTACGACATCGACATGTCGCGCGTGGACGCGATGGTATCGCGTCCGCACCTGCCGTCCAACACGGCGGCCGCGTCCGAATGTTCCGGCGTGAGGATTGATCAGGTCGTGATAGGCTCCTGCACGAACGGCCGGCTCTCCGACCTGCGAAAGGCGGCGGACATAATCCGGGGACGGCGCCTGGCGGAAGGCGTGCGCGGGATAGTGCTGCCCGGCACGCGGCGTATCTATCTCGGCGCGCTGCGCGAGGGAATCGCGGAGGCGTTCGTCGAGGCGGGTTTCGTGTTCTCGCCGCCGACGTGCGGTCCGTGTCTGGGCGGGCACATGGGCGTGCTGGCGAAAGGCGAGGTGTGCGTCTCGACTACCAATCGCAATTTTGTCGGGCGCATGGGACACCCGGAGTCCGAGGTGTACTTAGCTTCTCCGGAGACGGCGGCGGCCAGCGCTCTGGCGGGGTATATCAGGCCAGCGTATTAAGATTACCGTTGAATTTGCCCTGAAACCAGCTTTGAATTTGCCCTGAAGCCGGCTTTGAATTTGCCCTGAAGCCGGCAAATTCAGTCCCGCTTCTTTTCTTAAAAGAAAAGAAGCAAAAGAACTGTATTGGAGGATGGATTGTGGCTAAACTTTTGATTGTTGTGGATTATCAGAATGATTTTGTGGACGGGTCGCTGGGGTTTGACGGGGCGGAGACGCTGGCGGCGCCTATCGCGGAACGTATCCGCTCTTACCGCGATGACGGCGATACCGTGGCGTTTACTTATGACACGCATGGCGACGGCTACGCGGATACTATCGAGGGGCGGTTTCTGCCTGTAGCGCATTGTACGCGCGGTACGCGCGGCTGGGAACTGTTTGGGGAAGTGGCCGGCGCCGTTCGCTCGGGCGACCCCGTGTTTGTCAAGGATACGTTCGGCTCGGCGGATCTGTTTGACTATCTGCGCCGCGAGAGCTTTGATTCTATCGAGCTTTGCGGGCTTGTTTCCAACATCTGCGTCGCGGCGAACGCGGTTCTGGCGAAGACGGCCGCGCCCGACACGCCGATAATAGTGGACGCCGCGCTTACCGCCAGCTATGACGCGGCGCTGGGCGAAAAGGCGCTCGACGTTCTCGCCGGGCTGCACATCAGCGTAATCCGAGGGGGCGGCGGAAGGTGAGCGCGGGGACGGTCTTCAAATACGGCGACGACGTGGACACGGATGTGATCATCCCGGCGCGGTATCTGGCCTCGTCCGATCCGGCGGCGCTGGCGGCGCATTGTATGGAAGACATCGACCCGGGTTTCGCGGGCGCCGTCCGTCCCGGCGACATAATCGTGGGCGGGAGGAACTTCGGCTGCGGTTCCAGCCGGGAACACGCGCCGCTGGCGATCAAGGCTTCGGGCGTATCGTGCGTCATAGCGGCCACGTTCGCGCGGATATTCTTCCGCAACGCGATAAACATCGGACTGGCGATAGTCGAGTGCCCCGAGGCCGCCGCCGCGATACGCGCGGGCGACCGCGTGTCCGTCGATACGGACGGCGGCGTTATCACCGATCACACGACGGGCGGGACGTTCCGGGCGGAGCCGTTCCCGCCGTTTATGCGCGAGATCATCGAGTACGGCGGGCTTGTGAACCGGACGCGCGCCAAACTGAACGGGGTGATCGGGTGAGCGGCGGCGGTAAAAAGTATAAAATCGCCCTGATCCCCGGGGACGGCATAGGCCCGGAGGTTACTCGCGAGGCCGTCCGCGTTCTGAACGCCGTGGGCGGTAGTTTCGGGCGTGTGTTTGAATATACGGAACTGCCTGCCGGAGGCGCGGCTATAGACGCCGCGGGTGAGCCGCTGCCCGCCGAGACGCTCGAGACGGCCCGCGCCGCCGACGGCGTGCTTCTGGGAGCGGTGGGCGGATGGCGGTGGGACGGCCTGCCGGGGGACAAGCGCCCTGAGGCGGGGTTGCTGGGATTGCGAGCGGGGCTTGGCCTGTTCGCGAACCTCCGCCCCGCGAAGCTCATACCGGCGCTCGCCTCGGCCTGCCCGCTCAAAGCGACCGGGGATATTGATATACTCGTCGCGCGGGAGCTGACCGGGGGCATATATTTCGGCGAGAAGGGCCGAGACGGCGACTCGGCGTATGACGTGGAGCGTTATTCGCGCGGGGAGGTGCGGCGTATCGCCGGCGTGGCGTTCGGATTGGCCGCCGGGCGGCGCGGGCGCGTGACCAGCGTGGACAAGGCCAACGTACTGGAGTCGTCGCGGCTCTGGCGCGAGACGGTTATCGAGGCGGCGCGGGATTACCCGGGCGTGGAGCTTGAGCATATGTACGTCGATAACGCGTCCATGCAGCTGATCCGCGATCCGTCGCGGTTCGACGTGCTGCTGACGAGCAATATGTTCGGCGACATACTCTCGGACGAAGCCGCGCAGATAACGGGTTCCATCGGACTGCTGCCCTCGGCCAGCCTCCGCGCGGACGGTTTCGGGCTGTACGAGCCTGTCCACGGCTCCGCTCCGGATATCGCGGGCAAAAATATCGCCAACCCGTGCGCGGCGATACTCTCGGCGGGAATGATGCTGAGGTATTCGTTCGGGTTGACTCGGGAGGCCGACGCCTTGGAAATCGCCGTGTACGCCGCGCTGGAGGACGGTATACGGACGGCGGACATAGCCGCTCCGGGCGGCCCGGCTGTTACGACCGAAGAGATGGGTGAAGCGATAGCGAATAAAATAACGGCGCTGAGGTGAATATTATGGAAATGACTATTGAGCTGTCTAAATCCCGGAAGCCGAAGCCGGCCGACGATACGCTGACTTTCGGCAAGGTGTTTACCGATCACATGTTCGTCATGGACTATTCGGGCGGGGAGTGGCGGGACGCGCGGATAGCGCCCTACGGCCCGATCCCGTTCGATCCGGCGTGCATGGTGTTCCACTACGGGCAGTCCGTGTTCGAGGGGCTGAAGGCGTACCGCGCGAAAAACGGCGATATACTCCTTTTCAGGCCGCGTAAGAACTTCGAGCGGCTGAACAGCTCGGACGAGCGCATGATCATACCGCGCATAGACGTTGACACGGCGCTGGACGCGCTGATCGAGCTGCTCAAGATCGAGCGTGACTGGATACCTCGGGCCGCGGGCACGTCGCTGTATATCAGGCCGTTTGTGATCGCGACGGACGCGGGACTGGGCGTGCATCCGTCGGCCACGTATAAATTCATGATAATCCTGTCGCCGGTCGGCGCGTATTATAAAGAAGGGCTTAACCCCGTCAGGATCTATGTGGAGGACGAGTATGTCCGCGCGGTGCGAGGCGGTATCGGCTACACGAAGGCCTCCGCGAACTACGCCAGCTCGCTCGCGGGGCAGGTCAAGGCCGAGCGGCTCGGGTACACGCAGGTGCTGTGGCTCGACGGCGTAGAGCGCAAATACGTCGAGGAAGTCGGAACTATGAACGCGTTCTTCAAAATAAGCGGCGAGTTGGTTACCCCGCTTCTTGCCGGCAGCATACTGCCGGGCGTAACGCGCGATTCGGTGATACGGCTGGCCAAACACTGGGGCGTCCCCGTATCCGAGCGCCGGATTACGGCGGACGAGCTGCTGACGGCGGCTAAGGACGGATCGTTGGAGGAAGCCTTTGGCAGCGGCACGGCGGCCGTCATCTCGCCGATCGGCGAACTCAACTTCGGCGGCCAGAAGATTGATGTGTCCGGCGGAAGGACCGGGGCGCTGTCGAAGCGTCTGTATGACGAGCTTACGGCGATCCAGTACGGAAACGCGCCGGATATATTCAACTGGGTGACGCGTGTACGAAATTTCGCGGATCCAGGCGAAATTTCTTGAAAGTCTGCGGATTCAGGCAAACTTCTAATCCAGGGAGTGCTGGGCTTTGCCGAGAATATCAAGCATAGAGTTAATGAGGGTGCCGCCCGTAAAATACGTCGGCGTGACGCGCGAGACGGCGCTCGGGGACATGCCGGCGGCGATCGGCGAGGGTTTCTTCGCGCTGGGCGAGTACGTCAAGTCGCGGGGCGAGATACTGGCCGGGGCGCCGTTCATCCGCGTGATACGCCAAACGGCGGCGGAATCCGCTTACGAGTTGTGTTTCCCCGTAGCGGCGGAACTGCCCGGCGAGGGCGGGATAACTCCCGGGACGTACTCGGCGGACATGGCCGCTTACGCGCTCTACCGCGGGCCGTACGCCGGTATCGCCCCTCTGCGCGGGGAGATGGACGCGTGGATGTCCGAGAACGCCTTCGCGCCGGCGGGCGGCTATGTCGAGGCGTGTCTTAACGGCCCGGACGTTCCCGAGGAAGAACTCACGATGGTTATACTGCGGCCGGTCCGCTTCGTCAGCGAGAAGAAGAAATGACGCTCACCGGCGCGCGGATCGTAATGGAATGTCTGCTGGAGCAGGGTGTGGACACGGTCTTCGGTTTGCCCGGCGGGGCCGTCCTTAATATTTATGACGCGCTGTATTCCCGCCGCTCCGAGATACGGCATATCCTGACCGCGCATGAGCAGGCCGCGGCCCACGCCGCCGACGGATACGCGCGGGCGGGCGGCGGAGTCGGCGTCTGCCTGGCCACGAGCGGACCCGGCGCCACAAACCTCGTCACGGGCATAGCGGCGGCGTATATGGATTCCGTGCCGATGGTCGCGATAACGGCCAACGTTCCGGTCGGTTCTCTGGGACGCGACAGTTTTCAGGAAGTGGACATAGCCGGGATAACAATGCCCGTAACCAAGCATAATTTTATCGTCAGGGACGTGTCGCGGCTGGCGGATACGCTGCGGCGGGCTTTCTATATAGCTCGGGAGGGCCGCCCCGGACCCGTTCTCGTGGACATCCCGAACGATGTGACGGCGGCTTCCTGCACTTATGAGCCGCGCCGGCCCGATATGCCCGCGCCCTCGGCGGCTTTTGGCGAAGGTGACATTGCCATGGCGGCGGAGCTGATCGCCGACAGCAAGCGCCCGCTGATCATCTGCGGCGGCGGCGTGGTTTCGGGCGGCGCGGCGGCGGAGCTTCGCGCTTTCGCGGACGCGCTGGACGCTCCCGTCGCGTCCAGTCTGATGGGGCTGGGCGGGTTCCCGTCCTCGGACAGGCGTTTCATCGGTATGATCGGTATGCACGGCAGCCAGGCGGCGGCGCTGGCCGCGACCAGCTGCGACCTGCTCGTCGCCGTCGGGTGCCGATTCTCGGACCGCGTGTCGCCGCGTCTCGGTCGGTTCGCTCCGGGCGCGCGCCTCATCCATATCGACGTTGACCGCGCGGAGATCGGCAAGAGCCTCCGCGCCGACGCGCCGATAGTGGGCGACGCGCGCCTGGCGCTGGCGGCGCTGACAGCGGCGGCCGGACGTCGGAGCAACGCGGATTGGGTGCGCCGGACGACCGTATCCCGGGCCAGGTATCCGATCGGCGTCCGCCCGGATTCTCTTAGCCCGAGGCGCGTGCTCGAGCGGCTGGACGCCGTCACGCGCGGGGACCGGGTTATCGTCACGGAGGTTGGACAGCACCAGATGTGGGTCTGCCAATACATGGCGTTTGAGAACCCGCGCGAGCTGATCACCTCCGGCGGGCTGGGGGCGATGGGCTTCGGACTGCCGGCGGCGGTCGGCGCCAAACTGGCGCGGCCCGGGGCGGTGGTAGCTGTTGTGGCCGGGGACGGCTGTTTCCGCATGAACAATACCGAGCTGGCGACTGTGGCGGCGTATGATATACCCATCGTCGTGATTGTTATGAACAACCATTCGCTGGGGCTGGTGCGGCAGTGGCAGACCATGTTCATGGGCGGGCGGCACTCCGAAACGTCGATCCCGCCCGTGACTGACTACGTGAAGCTGGCGGAGGCGCACGGCATAGCGGCGGTGAGCGCTTCCACCGAGGCCGGCGCGGAAGCGGCCATGCGGACGGCGATTGAATCGGGACGCCCCGCCGTGGTCGTTCTCGAGATAAGCCCGGACGAGAAAGTGCTGCCGATGGTGCCGCCGGGTTCGGGCATGGACGACATTATAGTGAGTTTATGACATTGTTTCAGCAGAGGAGCAAATAATGCGGGTTATCGGACTGACCGGGGGTATAGGCGGCGGCAAGAGCACCGTCGCGGCGATGCTGGCCGGGCGCGGCGCGGTTATAGCGGACGCGGATAAGATCGCGCGGGAGGTTACGGCGCCGGGCGGAGCGGCATACGCCGGCGTCGCGGCGGCGTTCGGGCAGGGGATACTCTTGCCGGGCGGAGAGATCGACCGGCTCGGGCTGGGCGAAATCGTATTCCGCGACGTCTCCGCGCTTAAAAAGCTCGAGGGGCTTACGCACGGCCATATCACGGCCCGTATACTCGAACTGCTCCGCTCCGCGAAAGACGATCCGGCGGTCAGCCTGTTCGTAATCGACGCGCCGCTTCTTTACGAGAGCGGGCTTGACGCCGTCTGCGCGGAGGTGTGGGTTATCACCGCCGAGCGCGGCGTCCGGATCGAGCGCGCGGCGCGGCGCGACAGCACGGGGGCGGAACGCGCCGAGACGATCGACGCGCGGCAGTCCCCGGAAACGGCGCCAAGGGCGCGGGGCGCGGTGATTATCAATAATAACGGAGGCGTCGGCGAATTGGCGGAGAAGGTTATGAGACTGCTCGCGAGCGGTACTAATTCCACTTAGACAGCGCTGAAATTTTTTCAAGATACTTCGTGTCCGCTCGGCGATTCACGCGCGGGCTGAAACATTTCAGAAACTTTAGAATGGAATTAGTATGAGAATGTCTAAAGTCATAGATCTGCGGAGGCTTCGGAAGCCCGCCGCCGCGGCCGCCGTCATAGCCGCGCTGCTGCTTTTGGCGTGCTGGGCGTTTTCGTGGTACTACCCGCTGAAACACATCGGGATTATACGGAAGTACGCCGCCGAATACGGGCTGGCTCCGTCGCTCGTGTGCGCCGTCATCCACGCCGAGTCGAAATTTGACGAAGCCGCGCTGTCACGGAAGGGCGCCAGCGGGCTTATGCAGATCGTGCGCGGTTCGGCGGACTGGGCGGCGGCAGAGATCGGTATCCCGGGCTACGACTACTCGCGCGTCCGCGAGCCGGAGATCAATATACGGATCGGCTGCTGGCTGCTGGCGCGGCTGACGGCGCAGTTCGGGGACACGGACACGGCGCTGGCCGCGTACAACGCCGGGAGCGGCAACGTGTCGAAATGGCTGAAAAATCCGGCGTATTCCGCCGACGGCGTTCGGCTGACGTCCGCGCCCTTCCGCGAGACAGAGAATTATTTGCGGCGCGTGCGGTTTAATTTGGAGATTTACAGGTTTATACTGGGTGATGAGGCGTAGCGGTCGCCACGCGGCCTGTTTGATATAGACATAATAGATAGGATGAAGTCAATGAGGAAAGTATTCCCCGCATTGCTGCTGGCGTTGGCGGCGACGCTGTCGGCTTGCCAGGCGCCCGCGGTTATTGGGGACGCGTCCCCTTCGCCGTCAGCCGCCGCTTCGCCGCCGCCCGAGGTGACGACCGCGCCGGCCGCGCCGGCCGGACCCGTCCGGGGCGGCGCGTTGCGGCTGTCCATGCGCGCGCCCAAGACGCTGAACCCGATCAACAATACCGACGAGACTGTGGACGCGGCTCTCTCTCTTGTGTTCCAGAAGCTCATGCTGCTGGACGAGAACCTGAAGCCGTATCCCAACAGCCGTCTCGTCAGTTCCGTCGAGTATTCCGAGGACGGGCGCACCGTCACGCTCACGCTCCGGGAAGGCGCGGCGTGGTCGGACGGCAAGCCGCTGAGCGCCGACGATCTGATCTATACGCTCGACGCGCTTAAGCGCGCGCCCGCCGGAGCGATCTACAAGTCCGGTGCGCGCAACGTCAAATCATACGACAAGCTGGACTCGCTGACCGTCGCCATCGGGCTGGTTTCGGCGTATTCGGGCGCGGATTATGACCTGCGCTTTCCCGTAATCCCGGCGCATTACTACGGGAAAAACGCCCCCGCCACCCCCGCGCCGACCCCGACGCCCGAGCCGGGCGAATCCCCTCCCCCCGAACCCGCCGAGACGCCAGCGCCCGTAACCGAGGCGGACATGAACCCCGTCGGAATCGGGTACTACACGTTCGTTTCGTACACGGCGGGCGAGGGCATGAGACTCGCCGCCGCGGAACTGGGAGGGTCGCGGCCATATATCCCGGAGGTCGAGGTCATAATAACGCCGGACGCGGAGACGGATTACGACGCGCTTACGGCGGGGCTTATCGACGTCTGCGACGGCGGCATAGCCGATTGGGGGCGCTATACCGGCAAGCCCGATTACAGCGTTTATGAGTATACGACGCAGTATTTTGATATGATCGGCTTCAACTACAACAATCCCGTATTCGCCGATAAGCCCGTGCGGGAAGCCGTCGCGCTGTGCGTGCCGTTCGACGCGCTGCCGGCGGACTATTCGGGCGGAGCGAGCGTCGTGTCCATACCCGTCAATCCAGGTTCGTGGCTGTATTCGGGCGACGCTCCCACCGCGCCGGATATATCCCGCGCGGCTGCCATACTCGACGCCGATGGCTGGACACCGGGGGAATCCGGCGCGCGCTCCAAGATCGTCCCCAAAACCGAGGTGGTGAAACCGTCCGAGACTCCGGATCCGATTGAAGCTCCGGAAGAGGCCGAAGCGCCGGAAGAGACCGCCGTGCCGCCGTCATCCGAGCCGCCCGAGCCGGAAAATGTCGCGGCGACGCTCTCGCTGACGCTGATCGTCAACGAGGAGAACGCCGAGCGCGCCGCCGTCGCCGCCGGGTTAGCGGACAATATGCGTCAGGCGGGTTTCGACGTACTCGTCGTGAAACTGCCGTTCGCCCAGTTTGAAACGCGGCTGCGCGCGCGCGAGTTTGATATGTATATCGCCGGTATCAATATGAGCGTCTACCCGGACCTGTCGTTCCTGCTCCATTCGCGCAATTCCAAGGATGGGACGAATTATTCCGACTTGGTTGACGCTGATCTGGACAGGCTGCTTAAGGAAGCGTTCTCCGCGCCGATAGCGGGCCGGGAGGAGGCGGTCGGCGCCGTAATGGGGTATATTGGGGAAAGCCGCGCTTTCGTGCCGCTGGCGTTCCGCGGATCCGCCGTGGTGATGAATTCGCGCGTCGCCGCGGATATACGCCGAGTGCCGGGCGGTCTGTTCGACAACGTGGCCGAGTGGTATATCAAAGAGTAGAGGATTGATGGGATTGTCTGACAAAAAGAGGATATTCTCGGGCATACAGCCTTCCGGATACCCGACGCTGGGCAATTATGTGGGCGCTATAAAAAACTGGGCGGCGCTGTCGCGGCGGTTTGAATGTGTATTCTCCGTCGTGGACATGCACGCGGTGACGGTGCGCCAGAACCCGGACGAACTGCGCCGGAAGGCCGTCGAGATGTTCGCGCTTCTCGCGGCGGCGGGCATCGACCCCGAGAAGCATGTCGTCTATTTCCAGTCGCATGTTCCGGCGCACGCCGAGCTGGCTTGGATACTCGGCTGCCACACCTACATGGGCGAGCTGTCGCGCATGACGCAGTTTAAGGACAAATCCGCGCGCCACGCCGACAACATCAACGCCGGGCTGTTCACGTATCCCGTGCTGATGGCGGCGGATATACTGCTCTATCAGGCGGATCTGGTGCCCGTCGGCGAGGATCAGAAGCAGCACATTGAGCTGACGCGCGACGTGGCCGAGCGGTTCAACAACCTCTACGGCGATATCTTCACGATCCCGGAGGGATATATCCTCGAGGTGGGCGCGCGGATAATGAGCCTGCAGGAGCCGGATAAGAAGATGTCCAAGTCCGATACGGCGAACCCCGGCAACGTCGTCTCGCTGCTGGACCCGCCGGATATTATAATGAAGAAATTCAAGCGCGCCGTGACCGACTCGGGCGCGGATGTGCGCTACGCCGCGGACAAGCCCGGCGTCTCGAACCTGCTGACGATCTACGCCGCGATGACGGGCAGGACGATACCCGAGGCCGAGGCCGAGTTCGCCGGATTCGGCTACGGCGCGTTCAAGGCCGCCGTCGGGGAGAGCGTCGTGGCCGCGTTTAAGCCGCTGCGGGAGGAGTTCGAGCGGCTTCTGGCGGATCAGGGGTATTTGGACGGGATCATCCGCGCGAACGCCGGACGGGCCGCCGCGCTGGCCGCGCCCACGATAGCGAGGGTCAAGAGAGCCGTGGGGTTCAGCGCGTGAAAGGTCCGGTATTACGGCGCAATGCCGTAAGCGCCCGCCGAGTGTCGGCGGGCGCTTTTTGTTGTTTGGGCTTTTTGCCGTGACAAACTCATCTCTTCCCTCTTGCGTCTTTCCTAATTGAATGCTATAATGCCAATAAACAATCGGGAGGCATATAATTTGATTGATATAAAAGAATTACGGAGCAATTTCAACGGCGTCAAAGCGGCGCTTGATAAGCGCGGCAAGGATTATGGGCTGGAGGCGTTCCTGGACATTGAGCGGGAGCGACGGGAGATTATTGTCCGGGCCGACGCGCTTAAGGCGCGGCAGAATCAGGCCAGCAAGCGGATACCGCGGATGCGCAAAGACGGGGAGGACGTTTCGGAACTGCTGGCCGAGATGAAGGTGATCTCGGACGAAGCCGCGATGCTCGGAGTCCGGCTGCGCGAAGTCGAGGCCGCCGCCGAGGACTTTCTGCTGAACGTCCCCAACGCGCCGCACGCGTCTGTTCCCGCCGGGGCTTCGGACGCGGACAACACCGAGCTGCGCAGGGTCGGCGATCCGGCCGCGTTCGCCTTTGAGCCGAAGCCGCATTGGGATCTCGGCAGGGAACTGGGCATAATCGACGCCGAAGCCGCCGCAAAAGTCACCGGCGCGCGGTTCACGTTCTACAAAGGGCTGGGCGCGCGTCTCGAGCGTTCCATCGTCAACTTCATGCTGGACACGCACTCGCGGAAGCACGGCTACACCGAGGTGTTCCCGCCGTATATGGCGCACCGGCGCTCGATGCAGGGCACCGGTCAGCTTCCGAAGTTCGAGGAGGACGCGTTCAAGGTGGCCGGGACGGACTACTTCCTCATCCCGACGGCGGAGGTGCCCGTCACCAATATGCACCGCGAGGAGATACTGGACGGGGCGAGGCTTCCCATTAAATACTGCGCGTATTCGGCGTGTTTCCGCGCGGAGGCCGGTTCCGCCGGGCGCGACACGCGCGGCCTGATCCGTCAGCACCAGTTCAACAAGGTCGAGCTGGTCAAGTTCGCGCGGCCGGAGGATTCCTACGCCGAGCTGGAGAGCCTGACCGGCGACGCCGAGGATATACTGCGGCTGCTCGGCCTGCCGTACCGCGTGGTTTGCCTGTGCGGCGGCGATCTGGGTTTCTCGTCCGCCAAGACGTATGACATCGAGGTATGGATGCCAAGCTACAACCGCTATGTCGAGATTTCGAGCTGCTCCAACTTCGAGTCGTTCCAGGCGCGGCGTGCCCAGATAAGGTACCGGGACGCGGGCGGCAGGACGGCGCTCGTCCACACGCTCAACGGCTCGGGGCTGGCGGCGGGGCGGACGACGGCTGCGATAATCGAGAATTTCCAGCGCGAGGACGGCTCGATACGCGTGCCGGACGCGCTGATACCCTATATGGGCATTGACGAAATCCGTTAGGACTGATTCCATTGACCAGAAACTTGAGCGCCGTCGGCTTCAAATCCATTGAGAAGCGCCGCAAGGACATCAGCGAGATTCTGCGTCGCATAACCATGCTGCCGGACAGTTTCTTCTGCCATAAGAACCTGGTCGAGCAGTACGGCTACGCCGGCGACGACTTCGGACTGATCGTCTACGGCACGCGGCAGGAGAACGATACCGTAAAGGTGCGCCGCTGGAACGCTTTCGCGCGCAGCGACGAGGCCATCTCCATCGAGCGGGTCGATTTTGAGCGCTTCCCGAACGGCGACGTATTCGCCTATTGCGAGCACTCCGATTCCGGTCAGGAGTTCGAGTTCCGACTGAATAACGTAACCGAGTACAACGCCTTTATCCGCGGCACCGGCCGCCGCGAACTAGCCTCCTGCCGCGCGAACGTCGCCGGGCTGTGCGAGGTCGGCAGCGTGCTCTTCCCGGTGCTTCGCGACGAGGACGCCGAGAGGGAGCGCGAATCCGAAGCCGAGATCAAACGAGATCTGATCCGCCGCGCGCGCGAAGGCGATGAGGACGCCGAACGCGAGCTGTACGCCCGCGCCGAGGCCATGGCCGAAGCCGTCCGCGAGCGTTTCCGCGACGAAGACATACTGTCCGTGCTCGAGGGGTACCTGCTGCCGTTCGGCGACAAGGACAGCGCGTTCGCGGCGCTGGGCGACATTATTTCCTTCGAGAAGAAGCGGAACCGCATAACGCGGGAATATGTATACTCACTCAAGCTGAACGTTACGGGCGTTCCTCTGAGCGCCCTTGTCAACGCGCACGACCTGGTGGGGATGCCGATGAACGGTATGCGCTTCATGGGCGTCTGTTCGCTCCAGGGTACCATTGATTTTGGCGGCGCATCCATCTAGCGGCGGGCAGGACGCCGCGGAAGTCAGAAACACGGGAGGATTTACTATGAGGTATAAAAAAACGGCGGCGGCCGTAGCCGTGGCCATGACGGTGTCGGTTTCGGCGCTGGCGGCGGCAAGCGTATGGAGCGCGCCGGGCGATTCGAGCGACCCGCTCGTCTCTAAGAGTTACGTGGACAAACGCATCGAGGAAGTCAAGGCGATCGCGGGGCAGGGCGGCGGAACGTCCGGCTCGGCGGATAATGACGCGCTGCTCTCCGAAATCTTGGGACGCGTCGAGCAGATCTACGGCTCCAGGATTCAGGCCGCGGCGTATACGCCCGTATTCGCTTCGGCGGGTCAGACGATACTGGGCGCGGAGGGCGCGGAGATTCTGCTCCGCTCGGGCAAAGCGGTCGGCCGGGCGCCGGGCGCGAACGGCTTGGTCAACGCCACGGACGGATCGGAGATCATGAACGGCACGGAGGTCGAGATCAACAACATCATAATAGTGCCCAGGGGCGACGGGCGCGGCGTAACCGCTATGACCGACGCGTGGTTCCTGGTAAAGGGCGGGTATACGATAGCGGATTAGGGGGGATCGGATGAATAAGCTCTCCGGCCTTGCGGCGGCTTTCGCGCTGGCGTTCGCGGCGGTATTCGCGGCGGCGCCCCCGGCTTTCGCCGGTACTACATATTACAAGCGCGCCGAGACCGACGCGCCGGGCGCGGGGCTGGTCTACGAGAAGACCGAGCGCGCCACCGACGCCGGCATACTCTATGTATACACGCTGACGGCGGACATAAGCGATCCGTACATATCGGCGAGGCCGATAATGTCCGGGAAGGACTGGGACCTGAAAGAGACCGTGACGGCGCTGGCGAATCAGAGCGGCGCGGCGGCGGCGGTAAACGGCGATTTCTTCGGAACCGCGGGTAAATACTCGATTCCGATGGGGCTGACGGTCTCCGGCGGGGAGATACTCTCGCTGACCGAGAACTCGAACCGGGACGCGGGCGCAAACGCTTCGCTCGTTATAGATAAAGACGAAAGTCCGCTCATATCATACATAAGCTCCAAGGTGTCGTTTTTCAACAACGGCCAGATAACGCTGGACGTGGACAACATAAACATAGCGGGCGCGAACCTTAACTACCCGACGGTGATAACCCGCGCGGCGATGGACGACACAAAATCGCTGGACGCGCGGATTCCGGGAATATATAAGATCGTTTGCCAGGGCGAGATCATAACGTACATATCCGGTGAGGGCGAGAGCGTCGCGGTGCCTTCGGACGGCTTCGTCGTCGCTATGGACACGCTGACCGCCGAACGGTACCTGCGGTATTTTGCCGTCGGTCAGCGCGGCGTGCTGGGCGTCTCCGCCTCCGTGGATATGTCCGGGATCGAATCGGCGATAACGGGCGGCGGTAAGCTGCTCGAACGCGGCGCTATAGTTAGCGACGGCGGCGAGATACCCTCGGGACTTAACCCGCGCACCGCCGTCGGCATAACGGCGGACCGCGAAAAATTGATTTTGATGGCGGTGGACGGACGCGGGGCGAGCGTAGGCGCGGACAGGGAGGATCTGGCGGCGCTGATGCTGGAGTACGGCGCGTATGAGGCGCTCGCGATGGACGGCGGCGGATCGACGGCCATGGCCGTCCGTAAGACCGGCGCGGATTCGGCGGCGCTCGTCAACAAGCCGTCGGACGGAGCGGAGCGGCCCGTTATCAACGCTCTGGGCATATTCGTGAACGCGCCGGTCGGCCCTATGACAAGACTCGTTGTATCGCCGTGGGTAAAGGACGCGATACGCGGGAACGCCGTCGGGCTGACGGTTTACGGCGCCGACGCGTATAACCGCAGGATCGAGGCGCCGGTATCCGACATAAGGCTTTCGTCGGACGGCGGCGGTTTTGACGGTAATTGGTTCATTCCGGACAAGACGGGGAAGGCTGTCATAACCGCCGAATACGCCGGGATCACGGCTCAGGCCGAGGTGTTTGTGTACGAGGCGGCGGGGCTTACGCCGTCGTCGGGCGAGCTTCGGCTGGGCGCGGGGCAGAGCGCGGCGTTTTCCGTGTGGGCGCGGACTACCGACAATCAGCTGGTGCCCGTGTCGCCGGAGTGCCGCGTGGTTCCCGAATGGCTTGGTACGGTTTCGGACGGAACGTTCACGGCGGCGGCGAAGGCCAACGGCTATATCGAGTGCCGGTCGGGCGGAGCGGTCTGTTATATACGCGTCACGGCGGATATTTCGCCGCGCGTCGTGACGAGCTTCGAGGGCAGGCCGGGCGTCGCCGCCATCGCCTATCCGGAGGGCGCGGCGGCGGCGGACTACGCGCCATGGGCGGCCGAGGGCCAAACGGCGCTCCGGCTGTCATACGCGTTCCCGGCTTCGGGCGGAACGCAGGCGGCCTATGCCGTATTCGATCCGCCGATAACGATAGCGCCGCGCACGTCCGCGCTGTCGGTTCAGGCGAACGGCGTCGGATCGGGGCTGTGGCTGCGCGGGCGGATATCGGACGCCGACGGGCGCGAGTACACTCTGGACTTCGCTCGGACGCTTGATTGGACAGGCTACCGGCTCTGTACCGCCGCCGTACCCGCGGGGGCGAAGTTTCCTATTAAGATAGAGCGTATCTACGTTGTGTCGCTCGGCACGGCGGAACCTGTCTCGGGCGCTGTGCTGATCGACGTCATAACGGGCGTGTTCGACGACACGCCTCCGGCGGACGTTCCGGACGCGGCGGCGTTTTATGATATATACGGCGGCGCGACCGGCGAGTGGGCGTTCTCGGCCGCCCCACAAAGCGCCTACGGTTATTCCGCGTCCGTTTACGGCCAGACGCTGTTTATCACGCTGGACACATCAAGGGGCGGGCTTACCGAGACTTACGCGCCGCAATGGCGGTGGCTCAGCTCGGGCCTCGCGGCGAGTTCCGCCAAGAATGTCGTTATAACCGCGCCGCTGCCGCCGTCCGCGTTCGCCAGGAGCGCCGAGGCGGACCTTCTGCGCAAGCTGCTGTCGGACGTCCGGCGGCAGGGGCGCAACGTGTACTACGTGGTTGCGGGCGCGACGGGCGTGTCCGTGCTGGACGGCGTGCGCTATATCACGCTGGCGGACGGGCATACCGCGCGGTTCGCCTATTACGGAAACGACCTGAAATACGCGCTGGAGTAGATGCGGATGAGCGAGTCCCGCCCGGCAAGGACGGTCGGCACGGTGATGATAATAATGCTGGCTGGCAAATTGCTGGGGCTGGCGCGAACGGTGACGACGGCGAGCTTCCTTGGCACGTCCGCGGAGATGGACGCCTTTACGCAGGCCAGCCTCATCCCGCGCGGCTTCCTCGACTTCGCGTTCGCGTCGGCCATCAGCTCCAGCTTTATTCCCGTCTTCAGCGATTATCTCGAGAACCGGGGACGCGACGGGGCGCTGCGTCTCGCGGACTCGTTCGTAACGCTTATATTCGCGCTGTCGGCGGCGGCTTCGGTGATCATGATATTATTCGCGGAGCCGCTCGCGCGGATGTTCGCGCCCGGATTCTCCGACGATAAAATCGCGCTTACGGCGGATCTGCTGCGCGTCATGCTGCCGACGATCTGCGCTACGGCGCTGGCGTTTTCTGTCACCGGCGTGCTGCAGTCGCTCGGGGAGTTCAACGTGCCCGCCGCGATGAGCGTCGTCTCGAACGTTATCGTTATCGCGTATATGTTCCTGTTTATGGATCGCTTCGGTGTCGTCGGGCTGGCGTGGGCGTTTTTGATCGGCTGGGGTACGCAGCTGCTGATACAGCTGCCGCCGCTGTTCGCGCGGGGATATGTCCCCAGGCCGCGGTTCGCGTTCGCGGACGACGGCATGAAACGGATCGGGCGTCTGGCGCTGCCCGTTATGGTCAGTTCGTGGGTGTTTCCGATCAACACGCTGGTCGGAAACAGCGCCGTTTCCGCGATTGAGTCGGGTCAATCGGCTCTGGGCTACGCCGGCGAGCTGTACAGCGTGGTTACGGGCGTGTTTATACTGTCTGTAGCGAACGTGGTGTTCCCGGCGCTTAGCCGAAGCGCCGCGAATGCCGACGAGGACGGCTTCGGCGGGACGCTTCGCGGGACGCTTCGCGCGCTGTTCTTCCTGTTGCCGCCGATGACGGCGGGTATGCTGGCGCTCGGGCGGCCTATCGTCGAGCTGTTTTACCAGCGCGGCAGTTTCGACGAACGCTCCGCCGAACTCACCGTTTCGGCGCTCGTCATGTACGTGCCGGGTATGCTCGGCTTCGGCGTAATGACGATCTTAAGCCGCGCGTTCTACGCGGAAGGTTCGGGCAAAGCGCCGCTCCTGACGGGCGTCGCGGCGGTAGCGGCCAACGCGGCGCTGGCGTTTCCGCTGGCGGGCGCGATGGGCGTGGGCGGAGCGGCGCTGGCGGCCACTGTTTCGATTACGCTGACGGCGGCTGTAACAGTGTTTGTGGTTAAGAAGAAGCATCCGGATATACTGGATAAATCGGATGGGCTTGATCTCATAAAATCCGTGCTGCTTTCGGCGGCGATGGGCGGATTGGTCTGGCGGCTGAGCGGTATGCTCACCCCGAACGGGTTCGCCGGCCGTTTGGCGGCTCTGGCCGGCGCCGTGGCGGTAGGATGCGCGGCGTTTATGGCGGGGGCGTACGCTCTCGGGATAAAGGAAGCGCGGATGGCGTACGGGTTTATTAAAAGGGGGCGCGGCAAATGAAAACGGATTTCAAGGTGCTGATGGCGCTTCAAGGCATGGAGATCGGCGGCGCGGAGACCCACGTTCTGGAATTGTCGAAAAGCCTGAAGTCGCGCGGCGCGGACGTTTACGTCGCGTCCAAAGGCGGCGCGTACGTCCCCGAACTGGAGGCGGCGGGGATCAGGCATTTCACCGTTCCGCTCAACAGCCGCGGACCGCGCAGCATGATAGCGAGCTATTTCGCGCTGGAGCGGATCATCCGGGAGAACGGCATCAAACTTGTCCACGCCCACGCGCGGATTCCGGCTTTTTTGTGCGGAATGCTCCAAAAGCGCCTGCACTTCCGTTTCGTCACCACGTGCCACTGCGAGTTTTACATCAGCCCATTGCTGAAACTGCTGTCAAACTGGGGCGAAAAACAGCTCGCCGTGAGCGAGGATCTGAAAACTTATCTCGCCAGCAATTACGGCGTGCCGGAAGACGGCATAGACATAACGATAAACGGCATCGACACGGAGAAATTCTCTCCCGGCACGGACGGGTCGCGGGTGGCGCTGGAGTTTGGCTTGGCTAAGGATAAACGCCGCATTGTGTACGTCAGCCGTCTGGACAAGGGGAATTGTTCGGTGGCGTACGCGCTGCTCCAATGCGTGGAGGAGCTTCATCAGCTCGTGCCGAAGATCGAGCTGGTCGTCGTCGGCGGCGGAACGGAAGCCGAGAGCCTGCGTAAGGCGGCGCAGAATATAAACGCCCGTCTCGAGACGAAAGCCATTATTATGACGGGGCCGCGCGTGGACGTGAACCGTATCGTCGCGAACGCGGAGATAGCCGTCGCGATCAGCCGGGCGGCGCTCGAGGCCATGTCATCCGGGAAACGCGTGATCCTTGCCGGAAACTTTGGGTCGCTCGGCATATTCGGCGAGGATAAATTGCCGAGCGCTATAGCGACGAACTTCACGTGCCGAGATTGCGCTCCGTTTGACCAGAAGAGCCTGCGCACGGACATACTGACGCTGCTGCGTATGCCGACTGGAGAGGCGGACCGGTTATCGCGGTACGGCCGCGACATTGTAAGGAAGCTGTACGATTCGTCGCGCATGGCGGACGACGCTCTGGCGCTGTACGAACGCGTGCTCAAATCGTCGCGCCCCGTGGACGCGGTCGTCTCCGGATACTACGGCTTCAACAACAACGGCGACGACGCGGTGCTGAAAGCGCTTCTGGACGACCTTCGCGCTCTTAAGCCCGATCTGAACGCCGTGGTGCTCTCCAGGAGGCCGGGCGTAACGGCGCGGGAATACGGCGTCAGCACGGTGTTCCGGTTCAACGTGTTCAAGCTGTCCAGGCTGATGGCGGAAACCAACGTGCTTGTATCCGGCGGCGGCAGTCTGATTCAGGATATAACCAGTACGCAGTCGCTGTTGTATTATCTGTACGTAATCCGTCTCGCGAAGCGGCGCGGGGCGGCGGTTATGATGTACGCGAACGGCATAGGACCCGTTCGGAGAGAGAAGAACCGCAGGCGCGCGGGCCGGACGCTGAACGCCGTCGATCTCATTACGCTGCGCGACGCGGATTCGGCGCGCGAAGCTGAAGCGCTCGGCGTGACCGTCCCGGAATCGGCCGTGACGGCGGATGCGGCGTTCGGTATACTGCCCCGTGACGGCGACGCGGACGCCGCGGCGGCGAAGCTGACCGAACTGGGACTGAAACCCGGCGGATACTTCCTCGTCTCGATCCGTTCATGGAAATACCTGAAAGGCGTCGAAGCGGAAACTTTCGAGCGTGAGATATCGGAATTCTGCGAATATTGCAAACTCAAGCACGGCCTCGCTCCGTTATTTATCCCGATGCAGCCTGAGAACGACGAGACCGTCTCACGGCGCGTGGCGGCGAGAGTCCGGGGCGGCGGGGCGTACCTTGGCGCGCGATCCGTCGGGGAGACGCTCGAGTTGATCCGCGGCGCGGCGTTCGTGGTCGGGATGCGGCTGCACTCCGTTATCTACGCTATCAGCGTCGGTACGCCGCCAATCGGCGTGGTTTACGACCCGAAAGTCCGCGCGGTGATGGAGGGCGCGAATCAGCCCTATTGCGTGGACGCGCGCGCGATCGACGGCGAGAAGCTGCGCGCCTGCGCCGATTACATTATCTTCAACCGCGCGGCGATCTCGTCGGCTCTGATGAGCTACGCCGAGCGGTCGCGGGTGGCCGCGCGGCGCAACGCCGAGATGGCCGTAGGTCTGATGGAAAGGGATATGTTCTGATGATACTAATTCCACTTAGATTTGTGCCGAATATTTTTTCGAGCTTGCGCATCCGCGCGGCTTCTGAAGTTTGCATGAACCACGCAAACTTATCAGTCGCGGATCGAAAAAATATTCGGTATCCTTTGGTGTGGAGATTAGTATGAAGCGGCTCTTCGCGCTGGCGCCGCGGCTGCGCGCGGTCGCGGACATGCTGCGTGCGCGGTCGATGTGCGACGTCGGCTGCGATCACGCTATGCTGCCGGTATGGTTGGCCGCGACAGGGCGGATCGACCGCGCGGCGGCCTGCGACATAGCCCCCGGGCCGCTCGCCGCGGCGCGGCGCAAGATTGACGCGTGGAGCCTTGGCGGCGTCGTGGAGACGCGCTTGGGCAACGGGCTTCGCGCCGTGGCTCCGGGAGAGTTCGAGGAATGTGTAATCGCGGGAATGGGCGGACTGAATATTATTGAAATTCTGGAAGCCGCTCCCGAGACTGCGCGGGCGTTCAGTGGGATCGTGCTCGTGCCGCACCGCGACTGGGATAGAGTGGCGGAATGGGCGGCGGTGAACGGCCGAATCGTAACGGCGGCGGCGCGGGTTATTGAAGGCAAGAAAATATATAATATTTTAAGAATAGAGAATAGTATCCAATAAATAAAGTAAGGAGATGGGCAAATGCCGAAAGCGGCGGACATAATCCGCGCCGCCGAGACGATAGCTCCTCCGGAGCTATCCGCCGAATGGGATAATTCGGGTCTTATCGTCGGACGCGCGGGCGCGGACGCCGGGCGCGTACTCGTGGCGCTGGACGCGACGCGGGAGGTCTGCCGCGAGGCGGCGGCGGTCGGCGCGGGTCTTATCGTGACGCACCACCCGCCGATATTCAAACCGATACAGCGCGTCGCCGACTGTGACGCCCTCGGTGATAAACTGCTGTTTCTGATCGAGAACGGTATAGCGGTCTATGCCATGCACACGAATCTCGACGCGGCGGATGGCGGCACAAACGACACGCTTGCCCGGCTTCTGGGGCTTACGGCTATCGACTCGCTCGGCGATCCGCCCGCGATGGGGCGCGTGGGGAACATTCCGGAACCGCTGCCGCTCCGGGGCTTCGCCGGCGCGGCCTCACGGGCGCTCGGGACGGACGCGTTGCGCTTCACGGGCGATCCGAGGCGGATTGTAAAACGCGCCGCCGTGGTTACGGGTTCGGGTTCCGACCGCAAACTGTTCCGGCGGGCGCTCTCTCAGGGCGCGGACGTATTCATAACCGGCGACGTCCGATACCACGAGGCGCAGGACGCTATCGACATGGGGCTATGCCTGATCGACGCGACGCACTACGCCACGGAAAACATTGTGATCCCGCCGCTGGCGGCAAGACTCCGCGAGCTGGTTCCGGACGCCGAGTTTATCGAGTCCGCAGCGGACGGTCAGGTTTTTATGATTTCAGATCCCCAATTACTGGTATAGGAGGGCTCCAAATGCAGGAAATGATCAACATCCGGGTGTCCGGCGGCGACGAGATAAAAGCCGATTACGGTATCAGGCTGTACGAAATCGCGCGGGCGTATCCGGAACTATTGAGCTTTCCGATACTGGTGGCACGTGTCAACAATGAACTGTTGGAATTAAACGCCCGGCTTATCCGCGACTGCGAGGCCGAGTTCTTGGACATTACGAGCCGCGCCGGGTTTCTAGTGTATCAACGGACGGCGTCGTTCGTCATGATATGCGCCGCTCGCGACGCGCTGGGCGGTACGGCGCGGGTAGTCATACGGCATTCTATAAACAATAACTATGTGTGCGAACTGCTCACGGCCGAGGGCGATCAGATCCGCGTTACGGCGGCGCTTCTCGCGCGGATCGAGTCTCGGATGCGCGAGATCGTGGACGACGATATTGTAATCGATAAGCTTTCCATGACGCTCGACGAGGGCGTGCGCCTTTGCGAGGAGATGGGCGCGTGGGACAGAGTGGATATGCTGAAATACCGCCGTACCAGCGGAGTTAATTTCTATAGGCTCAATGGGTACTATGATTATTTCTACGGCCCGATGGCGCGCTCGACGGGCGCCGTAACGGTGTTCGGGCTGTCGCGGACGCCGGCCGGGGGGTTGCTGCTGCGTTTCCCGATGGCTTCCGACCCGTCGGAGCCTTCCGAACCCGCCGTGGCCACGAAAGTGGCCGTCGTGTTCCGCGAGGCCAAGCGCTGGGGCGACATCCTTTCGGCGGGCAGCGTCGGCGCGCTGAACGACATTATCTGCGCCGGGCGCGCCGGCGAGTTCATCCAGACTAACGAAGCGCTGCATGAGAAGCGCGTCGCCCAGATCGCGGACATGATCGTGTCGCGGGGGCGGCGGCTCGCGCTCGTATCGGGTCCGTCGTCGTCGGGCAAGACGACGTTCGCGAAGCGGCTCGCGATACAGCTGCGCGTCTCGGGTTATCACGCGCACATCATCTCGCTCGACGATTATTTTGTCTCGCGGGAAACGCTGCCCGTAGACGAGTTCGGCGAGCCGGACTATGAGAGTCCCGACGCCATAGAGATGGATCGCGTTAACGCCGATATCCGCGCGCTGCTGGCGGGGGATACGGTCGAAGTGCCGGAGTTCGACTTCACGACCGGCATGAGGAGTCCGAAGGCGCTGCCGTTCGCGATGGGCAAGAACGACGTCCTCATAGTCGAGGGGTTGCACGCGCTGAATGACCGGCTGGCCGTGGGTATATCCGACAACGATAAATTCAAAATATTCATAAGCGTATTTACACAGCTGAACATCGACGATCACAACCGCATCGCGACGACCGACGCGCGTCTGATCCGCCGGATCGTCCGCGACCATCAGTCGCGGAACTTCGGCGCGTTGACGACGATCCGCATATGGCCGTCAGTCGGGCGCGGCGAGCAGAAACACGTGTTCCCATACGAAGAGGGCGCGGACGCCATCTTCAATTCGGCGCTCGTATACGAGCTGTGCGCGCTGAAACAGTACGCCGAGCCGCTGCTTTTCGGCATAAGCCCGAAAGTGCCCGAGTATATGGAAGCGAAGCGCCTGATTAAGTTTCTCGACAGCTTCCTTAACGTGCCGTCGTCGGAGGTGCCCGCAAACTCCATACTGCGTGAATTCATAGGCCCTCGCTGAAAGGTTTTTCTTGCTTCTAGCCTCTAGAAACGGAGTGATCTAGACGACCGAAGCCGAATATGAGCGCGTTATAGACGTCCTGGAGGACGGCAAGCCGGAATTGCGGCTGTCTCTCCGCGAAGTCAGGCTGTCAGGGGCGGGCGACACCGCCTTCTTTTCTATCACAAACGCCGGAACAGGGCGGTTGTTTGGCGGGATCGCCGCCGATTCGCCCGGGATAACCGTCTCCCCGGCGGAGTTCGACGGAGACTGCCGCGTCGCCGTGACGTATCGGGGCGGTTCCGGGGCGGAGACCGCTTCGGTGTCGCTGATCACGAGCGGCGGCGAGGGCCGCGTGCGCGTCTTGGGGGACCCTTCCGCGGTCTTGACTGGTACGCGCTGCCGTTCCGTCGGCGAGTTCGCCGATTACGCCCGGTCGGACTTTGCCGGGGCTGCCAGGGTGTTCGGCGCGGAAACGTTCCGCGAGTGGCTGCAAAAGATTGGTTTCAGGCATATGGATCTGTACGAGCGGTTCCGGCGGGGCGGCGCCGAGGGACTGGACAGCTTCCTTGTGACGTCGGGGTTTAAGGAACGCGCCGCCGTCGCGCCCACGGAACGGCTGCTGCGTTTCGAGTTCAATCCCGGTGAGACCGATTCGGCGACTGGGGTTATTCCGTTGCGTCTCAATGGCTGGGGCGTCGCGTCGGATAAGCTGACCGCGGACGCGCCGTGGCTCAAGTTGCTGGAACCGGTCGTCTCGCCGTCGGATTTCTCGAAAGACGGCTTTGCCGAAAAACGCTTCATCATATATCCCGGGCTGCTTAAATCGCGCTTCGCCGCCGCCCGCGTCAATCTGTCGGACGGCTCGGGCGTTACGATCATGGCGGCGCGGCGCCGGTCGCTCTCCGCGCGGACGGACCGCGAGACATACGCGCCCGGCGAATCCGGCTCGATAATCGTCGTCAACTCGACGCGCCGCGACATGCTCGTCGAGGCGGCGCCGAGGGACCGGCTCACGAGGTTCTCGGCGCGGCGATACCTCATCGCGGACAAGGCGGGCATACCGTTCACCGTCGCGCCGGAACTTGGGCGTAAGACGACCGAGGCCGAAGCTGCCGTCGATCTGATCACCCCGGCTGGGGTAACGCGCGTCGCCGTGTCGATTAAGCTCAAAAGCCCGATCCCGCCCGACACGCTCGACACGATAGAACGCGACATATCCGCCGGGCTACTTGAGAGCGCCCGGCTGCAGCTCAAATCCGCCGCGAAGCGCGACCGGCGGCTTAGAAAGACGGCGCCGGAGGAATGGGCGCGGTACGTATATCTGCGGTGCCGCGCGGCGGCCGACGGCGGTTCGATGTTCACCGCGCGGCGCGAGGCGGGGCGGCTCGCTCGCTCGTCCGAATCGTCATACGCGGGAATGGCGGCGTTCACGGCGTTTGGCGCGGCTCGCGGCTTCGCGGCGCTCGCGGAAGCGTTCGCGCTGGGGGAGCGTTCGAGGCGGCTCCTTGATTGCGCGTGCGACTGTCTTTGCGCCGCCGATCCGGACACGGACATATCGGGCGCGCCGGGACGTTCGCTCTTTCTCGGAGCCGTCGCGTGGGGCGCGGCCAAGGGGCGGGACATTTCGAGGGCCGTCCGAATGTATGGCGCGGCGATAGCGGCGCGCATGACTCCGGCCGCCGCCGACAGCGTCTACCGGCGGTATCCGGAGCGGTCGCTGCTGGCGGCGCTGTGCTCGTCGGCGCTCACGCGGGCGGATTATTCCGAGCGGGCCTACCGGTATTATGTCACGGCGCTGAACGCCGGCCTGAGCATACCCGGTCTTTCGGCCGCCGTCATAACGTCGGCGCGGCGGCGGGCCGTTCCGGACGTACCGCCAGCCGCCCTGCGCGAGTACGCCGAGGGAGCGGACGACGCTTTCGTGTTCCATCTGATGCTGACCCGCCCCGAGAACCAGCAGGCGGTCGGCCCGCTGACGCGCCGGATCGCGGAATTCGCCGAGCGGTCGCTGACGGCGGGCGAAACGGGACGATACTTCCTGAGCGCGTACGCGTTCTACCTCGACGTCGCGGACAGGTCGTCGCCGCTGTATAAGAAGGCCGAACGGCTTGTGCGCGACAACCTGTTCCGCTTCCGCCTGTCGCCGGCGGATCAGTCCGCTCGGCAGGTTCGCGTATTTGACCCGCTGATGGCGGCTCCCGAAAACTACTCCTTCTCGGGCACGTCATGTGTCGCGGAAGCCGCGGGGCACGGGTTTTCGGCGGCGTTTCTGGACGGCGCGGGCGCGGCCGCCGGCGGCGGATTCACGGCTGTCCGCATGATCGAGAACGCTGGGATACGTCTGTACACGCGGTTTTTTCTGGACGGCAACCCGTCGCCGAGACTGCTCGCGGCGCTCTCCAAGGGGATCATAGACGACGATCCCCGGACGCGCGGCATATCGGCCGCCAATAAACTGTCGATGCTGACGAAAGCTCTGCGAGAACCCTCGCTCTCGCCCGAACTGTTGCGGGCGGTTTCGGCGGCGGCGGCGGGCTTGCTCGCCAAAACGGGACTGACGGCGGAAGCGGCGGAGAGATACGCCGGGACGGACGCGAGAAGCGTTCCGGCGGTGTTCGCGGCGCCTATAGCCGCGGCGCTGGCGGCGGCGGGCGACATGGAGCGCCTCGCGAAGCTGCTCGCGTCCAAATCTCCGGCGATTGACGACGAGACGAAGTTCGCGGCGGCGAGAGCTGTCGCCGGGTCGGGGTCGGCGGCGGATCGCGCCGTGATAGGGCCGGTCTGCCGCGAGCTGACGCTGGGCGGATGGTATGACGCGGGCGTGGCGAAAGCCGCCGCCGGCAGCGCGGGCAGTGTCGCGGACATGGCTCGGCTGGCCGAGGCCGCGATCCGCGCTGGCGGCGGCTCCGCCGCGCTCGACAGGGAGATACTGGATTCGGCGGCGCTGACGCGTGATATGTCCGGGGCGGCTCAGGCGGCGTTCGCGCGGGAAGCGCCGCGGGCGGCGAAATCGGCTCATGTCCGGGCATACGCGGCGGCGCTGTGCAGGGGGATTGAGCTTGACGGTCTGGAACCCGCGCTGGAAGCGGTAGCGGCGCTGGAGGGCCTTTGCCTGTCCGGGGCGGATCCGGAAGATACGACCGTTTTCGCTCTCTGCGCGGTATACGCCAGAGGTGTCAAGCCGTCCGGCGAGGTCGTCGCGCGCGCGGCGGCCACTGCCGAAAAACTGGGCGTTATCCCGCCGGCACTGGAAACGATCAAAGACAAATCCGCGCGGACGCCGTATATAGAGGAAAACCAGCCGCTTGAGCACAGAGGGCGGCGCGGGAGGAACGTCTCCCTGGTGTATTCGGCGGGCGGCCCCGAACGCGGCGTCCCGGCGAAATACGTCCGCTTCGGCGTGTATGCCGCGAATATCCGCGCGTTCCACGGCGACAGGATCAGGTATCGGTTCGTCGAGCGCGGTGCGGGCGGGGAAACCGAGACCGCCAGCCGGACGCTTGCCGTCGCGAAGGCGGAGCTTGGGCTTGGCGAGGGCGGCTGGCAGGCCGTCAACGACGCCGCGGTTCATCTCGCGCGCGGGCGGGAGGAGCTTGCCGAACGCTCCGCCGAAAAGGCTCTCTCGCCTGTCCCGCGGGCCAGGGCGATACTACTCTAAGGAGGATAAATTATGGGAACAATCGGTCTCGACACGGCGCGGGGGCTGTATCTCGGCGTGGACTTCGGCACAACCAACTCCGTCGTCAGCATATTTAACTTTAAGGATGGGGAGGCGCAGACTATCCCTATCGACGGCGCCAATATCTTCCCGACGGCGGTTCAGTTCGAGCCGGACCCGGACGAGCCGGGCAAGCTCTCCCGAGTGTTCGGCGCGGAAGCGAAGGAAGCCGCCGCGATATTCCCGGCGTCCACGGTGCTTTCGGTGAAGCGACTGCTGGGTTCGGACGAAAAAATCGTAGTCGAGGCGGGCGGCGAGGAACACGCCTTCACGCCGGCGCAGATCGCCGGGGAGATACTCGGCTGCCTGAAGCGCAAAGCCGACGAGTACGCGCGGGAAGAACTGGGCATACCGGGCGAGTTTTCGGGCTGCGTTATAACCGTGCCCGCCAATTCCACGGACAAGCAGAAGCGCGTGACGAAAGAGGCCGCCGTGCTCGCCGGATTCGACGAGGACAGCGTGTATCTTCGGCTTGAACCCGCCGCCGCCGCGATCAGCTACGCCATCGGCGAATCCTCCGCCAAGAAGGTCCTCATATACGACTTTGGCGGCGGAACGTTCGACGCCTGCATACTCGATATAGACGCGAAACCCGGCGACGAGCCGGTCATCTCGGTAGCGTCCACCTACGGCGACAACCGGCTGGGCGGCGACGACGCGGACGCGCTGGTCATGGATATTATTTACGAAGAGTTCAAGAACCTTACAAACGGCGAAATAGACATCTTCGACGAGCAAGTGGACGACGGCGTGTCGAGGCGTCAGAAAAAGACGGCTCAGGCGCGTCTGCGCCAGGCCGCGAACGTCGCCAAGGAACGGCTCAGTCAGGCGAAGAGCGCCAAGGTCACGCTCAGCCCGTTCCTGCAGGAACCAATCGTCGTCAGCATAAATATGGAAATAACCCGCGAACAGCTCGAGACGCACGCGCGCGTCAACCGCCTGGGTCAGGACGACGTTTCGTTTGGGAAGTTTGAGGGAAAGACTCTGTCGGACATGGTGGATTCCACGCTGGCATGCGTTGATAAATGTCTCGAGGCGGCAGGGCTTTCCGCCGGGGACATCGACGAGGTGTTCCTCGTCGGGGGAAGCTCGGCGATACCGCTCGCGGCCAATCGCGTCGAGGAGAAGTTCGGCAGGGCGCCGTATAAGTCCAAGGTCAGCCCCGCCCTCTCTATCTCGCGCGGGGCGGCCGTTTATTGCGAAATGATCATGATGCCCGACATAGCGGAACCCATCGTCAAGGTCAAAGAGAGAACGATTCACCCGCTGGGGCTGGAGCTTCATGGGCGACGATTCCTTAAAATAGTGGATTCCGGCATGGACATCCCGCCCGAGGGCCTCACGGTGGAATGCCCCGAGACGCTGACGACCGGTTTCGACAACCTGTCCAGCATGGCGATAGTCGTATACGAAAACACCGCGCCCGCGACGGACGGCTCGCCGGATTACGTCTACCGCGACGGCATGAAGCGGCTCTCGGGCACGAGCCTCCGCGGGATACCGCAGGGACCGAAGGGGCAAGAGCGCGTGCGCGTCGTGTTCAGTGTCGGGCAGGACAACATGCTGCGCGTCATGGCGGAATCGCTGTCGGCGGGCGGGCTGGTCACGGAACTGACTGTGGACGATCTGTATTGAGGGATAAAATGCCATCCAGAGAAAAACATGAGCGCTTAAAACTCCATTACCAGAACCGGCGCGCGGCGGAGGAAGCCCGCAGGTTCCGCGCGAGGGAATCCGCCTTCTCCCGCTGGGACGCGGACTATCGCCGGACGCTCGCCGACGCGGCGCGATTGCTCGCGAAGCCCGCCGACATGGCGCTGGCTTTCGCGGAACTGCTCGACGGCGTTTCGGCTTTCGTGTCGTCCGCCGAATTCACCAACGAGACCGAAACAATCGCGCGGGGCGTCGCGGAGGCCATAGCCATCAAGGCGGACAGTCTGCGCCAGTCCGCCGAGGGTGCGCGCGAAGCTTCCGAAAAGACGCTGGAAGGCGTTTCGCCCATAACCTCGCCGGACGGGCGCTCCGCGAAGCTGATCCGTGAGAAACGCGCTGCCGAGCGAGCGCGCGTACTCGCGGCGGCGGAAAAATCCCGCGCGGCTTTCCTGAAAGACGCGCTGCTGTTCGAGGTGTCCACCTTCGACGAGATGATGTACTACTCCGTTCCGCGCCTGGCGCAGTCCGGCGATCCCGCCGCCCGGAAGCTAGCGGGCCTTTGCGCGGGCACGTCGCTTGGAATCGAGAGACTGCTGGCCGAAGCGGGTATATTCCCAGTCGAGCCGCAGCCGGGAGAGATGTTCTCCGGACGCTGGCACGTGGCGCTGGCCGCCGAGCCGCACCCGGAGCGAAAGCGCGGCGAGATAATCGCGGTATGCGGGCGCGGCTGGCGCGAGGGCGATAAGGCGCTGGTCCGCGCGAACGTCATAGCGGCAAGATGAGCGGGTTCGTTCTCGGGATCGACATCGGAGCGGATTCATCCGCCGTGGCGTATTACGACGCCGTCCGCGGCGAGGCCGCCGCGGTGGACATATCCGGAGGGTACGGTGTGCCGTCCTCTCCGACGGTGGTCGAATACGCGAACGGCGAATGGGTGTTCGGGGAATACGCGCTCTCCGGCGGAGAAGACGGCGCGGTTTTTACGCGTCTTCCCGAGCGACTGGGCAAGGGAGAGTACGCAAGCGCCGGGGGCCGCCCTACGCCGATACGCGAGATAACCGGCGAATATATCCGCGACATGATCGCTTTCGTGAAAGGCGCGGATCCGAAAGCCGGCGTCGAGGCGATAGTGGCGGCGTCCCCCGCCGATTGGCCGGCCGCCGCCGCCGAGGATCTTCGCGCGGCGTTCGTCCACGCCGGATACGGCTCCGCGCTCGCGGACATACGCGACGCTCGGGAATGCGCAGCCGCCCGGCTGCTCGCGGGGCGTGATGGCCAGCCGACCATTATCGCGGACTTCGGAGCCGGGGCGTTTCGCGTCGGGCTGTACGAGAGGCGCGGCGGGTTTGTGGATTGCCTGTCGAGCGTGTCGTACCCCGATCTGGGTGCGGACGCTCTGGGCAGGGCGGCCGACTCTTTTGTGGCCGGACTATACGAGAAGTCCGCCGGGGAGCCTTCCGCGCGGGACGTCCGTCAGCTTGAGCGGTTCTGCCGTTCGCACCGGCGGCTGCTTCTGGGGAGGCAGTCCGCCAAGGACGTGAAACTCTACGTATCTTTCGCGTACCCGCCTTTCGCGATGACCGCCCGCGACGCCGATATCCGTGCCGTGACAAAACCTTTCGCCGAGGGGATCAGAGCGGCGGTCACGGCGGCGGGGGAGCGCGCCGCGGTCTCGGCGGTATGTCTTATGGGCGGCGGGTTTGAGTACCCGTTCGCGAGGGCGGCCGCGGCAAAGGCGTTCCCGCGCGCGGAGCTTATCTGCCCGAAGGTTCCCGCCGTCGCTCTGGCCGAGGGTGCGTGTCTGATAGCGGCGGCTGGGCTGGGTCTGGCGCCCGCCTTTCCGAAACTGCGAGACGTTAACCGCCTTTCTCGCGGAGTGGGCGTGCGCGTGCGCGCGGGGAACGCGGCGCGGTTCTTCCCGATAGCGCCGGAAGGGGCGTATTGGTGGGATAAATTCCCGGAAGGAACATTTCTGCTGACCGAGCCGACAGACGCGCCGCCGGTCGTCGAGATTTATTCGGGCGGGCGGGACGGCGTGAAACTGACTGATCTGACGCTGACCGGCCTTCCGAGACGTCCCGCGGGGACGACTGTCGTTGGCGTGTCGCTGGCTTTTTCGGCGGCCGACACGCTGGACGTCGCCGTCCGGGACGTCGGGTTCGGCGAGCAGTTTCCGTCCGCCGGCGGGTCGGCGCGGACAAAAGTAAAACTGGAGACAATATAATATGAAGTGGGAAGATTGCAAAAAAGATATAGACCGGCGCGGGTCCCTGCCCGAGGACTGGTTCGTGCTCGGCATAGACTTAGGCACGACCAACTCCGTCGTCAGTTATTATTCGCCGTCGTCCGGCGCGCCCGAAACCATCGACGTTTCGGACGGGTTCGGCAAGATACCGCTGCCTTCCGTTGTGCAGTGGCGCGACGGCGGCGAGTGGGTCGTCGGCGAGGAGGCCTACCGCTCGATAAAGCTGTACCCCGATTCCACGGTGCGTTCGGCGAAGCGGTATATGGGCACGGACAAGACGTTCCGGCTGGGCGGCAAGGACTACGCGCCGGAGGAAATATCCGCGAAGATATTGGAAGAACTGGCGTCGCGCGCGCGAGCGATAAACCCGAAAGCCGAGATAGCCGGACTGGTCGTATCAGTGCCTTATGGGTTCGACGACGCCGCGAAGAAGGCGACAATCCGCGCCTGCGAGCTGGCGGGGCTGGGCGGCGGCCTGATCTGCCTGATCGAGGAGCCGAAGGCCGCCGCGCTCGCTATGAATTTCAAGCGCGAGCTTGAGGACGGCGAGCGCGTGCTGGTGTTCGACTTCGGCGGCGGCACGCTCGATATAACCGTTTTCAGCGTGACGGAGGAACCGCCGGGACTGACGCGGCTGACGGTCATATCCGAGGGCGGAGACGCGGCCCACGGCGGAGACGCGCTCGACGCTATTCTTACCGAACAGTGCTACGACTGGATAGAGGCGAAAACCGGCCAGACCCGCGAATCGATCGTCCCGGAAAACCGCGCCGAAGTGGAGATCCGCGCGCGCGAGGCGAAGGAACGGCTCTCGGGCGCGAAGTCGTTCCGCGTGCCGTTCACGTTTATGATACCGCCGTTTATCGAGAACCTGACGCGCGAGCGCTATGAGGGACTGGCGGCGGCGTTTATCGAGAAGACGCGTCAGCTTACGCAAAAGGCGCTGCGCGGCGCGTACAAGGGCGCTCTGGCTCCCGGGGACATCAGCCGCGTGCTGTTGGAGGGCGGATCGTCGGCCGCGCCCTGGGTGCGGGATATGTTGAACGGCGTGTTCGGCGACGAATCGAAGATATATCAGTCCGAGCGCCCCGCGCTGGACATATCGGTCGGCGCGGCGTACTACGCGGCGATGAAGATGGGGCTTCTCGCCGGGCGGGAGTTCTCCGCCGAGCGCCGCGCCGTTGCGTTCTCCGGCAGCGTTCCGCACGACATCGGGCTGGAGGTGACAAACGGCGCGAAAAAGGTTTTCTATACGCTGATCCGGCGCGGCACGCCTTACGCTCTGGCGCGCAAAGACGCCGTGTTCACGCTCTCCGGAAGCCGCCCCGAAGACATGACGCGTTTCGATCTGCGCGTTCTGGAGCGGATCAACCGGGACGATCCCGTGGAGGACTGCCGGCTGATCGGCGACATAGAGGTAACGGGACTTCCTCCGCGCCCCAGCGGCGGGACAAGGCTGCGAATCACGCTGTCCGCCGCCGAGGAGGGCGGGGTAGTCTCCGGCATGGTTGAGGACGCCGGCGGCGGCTATAAGCGAAACTTCACGCCCCAGCGGGGGAAGAAGACGCGGGTGTAATACTGATCTCCGTTAGATTGGCGGAAGTAAATTTTTGTATGGACGAGTTTCGATCGCATTTTCGCGTGATGGAATTTTGCGTAAGCCGCGCAAAATTCATCACGCGAAAATTACCCTGCTTCAGGCGCGGACTTGAAAATCTTTTCTATATTCTTAAATGGAGATTGGCGCGGAGCTTTAACAGACAGGAGAATTGGTATGGGATACTTGGGCATCGACCTGGGCACGACAAACTCGTGCGCCGTTATCTACAGCGACCGGACGGACGGCGTCGCCGCCGTTCCCATCGACGGCTCGGAGATACTTCCGTCCGTCGTCCATTACGCCGAGGACGGATCCGTTATCGTCGGCGAGGAGGCGAAGTCCGGCGCGATCATCTACCCCGAATCGACGGTCATATCCGTCAAGCGGCGGATGGGTTCGGGCGAGGCGCTGGAACTGGGAGCGGTCCGCAAAACCCCCGAGGAAGTTAGCGCGGACATACTGCGCCGGCTCAAGGCCGCCGCCGAGGAAGCGTCCGGCGAGGCCTTCGGCGAGGTAGTTATAACGCACCCGGCGTATTTCAACGACCGACAGATATACGCGACGCGGCAGGCGGGGCTGCTGGCAGGGTTCGCGACCGTCCACCTGCTTTCCGAGCCGCTGGCCGCCGCGATCGAGTATGGCTACCGGCAGGGGCTGGCGCAGACGTTACTCGTTTACGATCTTGGCGGCGGAACGTTCGACGCGTGCGTGCTCAAAGTATCGAAGGACGAAAGCGGACAGGAAATTTTCCAGGAACTGTCCGACGTCGGAGATATGGAACTGGGCGGCGACGATTTCGATTCCGAGCTGATACGCCACTTCAAGACGAAGTTCATGGAATCCGAAGGCATCGACTTAAGCGATCTGCCCGGAGCCGACGCGCGGCGCGTCCTCCAGAAACTAAAGGCAGTCGCCGAGGAGACGAAGAAGAAGCTTTCCGGAACGAGCAAGGCCGTGGTGCGCGTAAGCCCGCTCGTCATCGTGGGCGGCGAGCCGAAGAGCCTTTCGCTGGAGATAACCCGCGAGGAATTCGAGTCCATGATACGCAAGTATATCGACCGCAGCCGAGAGATTGTCACGGAAGCGCTTAAGCGTTCGGGGCGCGACGCGGACGATATATCGAAGGTTATACTCGTCGGCGGATCGACGCTCATCCCGATGGTGAGACGTATGGTGGCCGGGCTTTTGAAGGATCCCTACCGCGCGACCGACCCGGCGAAGAGCGTCGCGATGGGCGCGGCGATATACAATTACCTGATCCACCTGCCCGAGCGCAAGGTGTCCGTCGGTCAGATAACGCGGCAGATATTCGGCACCGAGGCCGTAACCAATATCGCAACGCGCGAGAAGTCGCTGATACCGATCATCCCGATGGGCAGCCAGATCCCGTCCAGTTTTTCGGACTCCAACTTCGCGTCTATGTCCGGGGCTACGACCGTCAGCGTGGACGTGTACCAGTGGGCGGCGGGCGCCGAGGCCGAGCGCAAGTATATCGGCAGCGTCGAGTTCGGCGGTCTGCGCGGCACGACGCAGTTGGAGATAACCTACGCCATCTCCGCCGACAACCTGTTCGAGGTATACGTGCGCGACCTTTCCACCGGGCGGAGCGAACGGGCGATGTTTGACCGCTCGAAGACGTCCGCGCCGCCGCGCCGACCGTCCGGCATCGGCAGCGTCAGGATCGTGTTCGTCATCGACACGACGGGCAGCATGGACACATATATTAACGGCGTCAAGGAGCGCGCGATCGAGTTCTCGGAGATAGTGCGCGGCAAGGGAGCGGGCGCCAGTCTGGGGCTGATCGGTTTCGGCGACTTGTACGAGAAGGAGAAGCCCTCGGTATACAGCTTCACGTCGGACGTGGAAAAGTTCCAGAAACAGGTGAAAAACATCCCGCGCACATACGGCGGCGACATCCCCGAATCGTCGCTGGATGCGCTGGAGACGGCGGTCGGTCTGCTGCGCTCGTCGGAGAGCGCCCCGGGCGAACGCGCGATATTTATACTGATAACCGACGCGCCGCCGCACGTGCCGACGCGCTCGGGCCGCTCGGTCGAGGATATCCGCGATATGTTGCGCGAAAACGGCGTGACGTGCTACGTAGTCGCGCGGAAGGATCGCGAGTCGATCGAATCCTACGACCCGCTGACGAAGCCCGACGGGAAGTATTACGATCTGAATGATAAGTTTTATGATATATTGGATAGTATTGCTATGAGCATAGCGGAGCTGATCCGGTTATAGGCGGGCCGCGGTACTAATCTCCGTTTATAGGTATGAAAAGATTTTTCAAGCCCGCGCGGATCGTCTTGAAAAATCTTTTCTCTCAATTAGACGGAGATTAGTATAAGGCCTGCTTTTTTGCTACGGTTTTTAATTGATTTTCTTATAACGATAGTGTATGCTCTTTTTGTATCAAATCAGACGGCTGTTCAGCCGATTAATAATGTAGTATCTTTTGATACTGATTCCATTCTAAAAGACGCCGAATATTTTCTGGTTCCGCGATTGAAACCTTGCGGACACGCAAGCTCGAAAAAATATTCGGCGCAAATCTAATGGAATTAGTATGACTGGGAGCGCGGCTATGCGTAAGGTCTTGGGGTTCGTCAAGCTCGGCTTCAAGGACTATGTCAAGGTGTTTGTTATGTCGGGGTTTCCGGCGGGGGTGTTCTTCGGCCTTATGCAGCTCACTCTCGGTTCCCTCGGCGAATCGACGCAGGGGCTGATCGGCAACTCGACCTTTGACGGGATAATCGGCGGCTTGATCAACGTGGTTATGTTTCCGGTCGGCTTCACGCTCGTCTCCGCCGCCGCCGCGCTGCTTATGTACCCGTTTTATTTTCTGGCGGTAAAAATAATCGAGCATCTGGATTAGGGGATTGAGCGATGAAGGGGAAATTTTCTATAAAACGTATGGGACTGGGTTCATATATACTGATGTCGCTGACATTGGCGGTGTCGTCGGGCGTGCTGCTGGCTCTGGTTTACGGGCTGTCGTACCTGCTGCAAATCCCGGCGCTCGGCTCGGCGCTGGGCCAGGCGGGGATTGTCATCGCGGATAACGCGATCCGGACGGCGGCGGCGCTGCCCGCCATCTTCGCGATATCCGTATTCGCGTTTCCGGCGTTCAACCTTATGCTGATCGCGACGGGCGGGCTGACGATCAAGGGCGTGGTGAAACGCGTCGGCGCGAAAGGTTCCACAGGGCGCTCCCAAGCGCAGAAGGATGAGACTGGCCATCGGAAAGTTTCGCGCGGCGCGGCCCGCGAGAGCGGTCGGTTCGGCGATCTGTATAATCCGGATAATTCGGACGGCTTGAATAATCTGGATCTGAGCCGTCCGCCCGCGACGCCGAAACCCGCGGCGAGGGCGGTGGCCGCCGTGTCCGGTCTGTCGCTCGACTGGGACGAGCCGCCATCCGCCCGGCTCGAGGCGTCTCCTCCGGCGGAATCGCCGCTCTCCGGCGTCGGGCGTTCTCTTCTCGACTGGGACGAGCCGATAAGCGCCGCCCCGGAGGACGATATAGTTCCGCGCGGCGCGTCCCGCGAGAGCGGTCGGTTCGGCGATCTGTATAATCTGGATAATTCGGACGGCTTGAGTAATCTGGATCTGAGCCGCCCGCCCGCGACGCCGAAACCCGCGGCGAGAGCGGTGGCCGCCGTGTCCGGCCTGTCGCTCGACTGGGACGAGCCGCCATCCGCCCGGCTCGAGGCGTCTCCTCCGGCGGAACCGCCGCTCTCCGGCGTCGGGCGTCCTCTTCTCGACTGGGACGAGCCGATAAGCGCCGCCCCGGAGGACGATACAGCCCCGCTCGACGACTACGGCTATCAGAGTTACGACGATTATGATGATTATGACCCAAAAGCGCTGTATACCGAAGCGGAACCCGCCGCCCCGCCCGAGCCGGAAGCGCCCGGCGTCTATGACGGGTTTCAGGCGGACATGCCGGACGAGAGCTTCGGCGGCGATTGGACGGACGCTCTCTCCGGCGGCGCGGAAGACTTATCGGAGGATTTCTCCGCCGATCGGTACCGCGAGGATCCCGCGTCCGGCCTGACGGACAGCTTGGTTGCGGAACCCGCCGCGATACCCCCTCTCGGCGGCATGGACTGGGATAATATGAGCGACAGCGACGCTGACAAATACTGGGATGAACTGACCAGAGACATGTCCGAGGACGAGCTGACCGCGCTCATCGCGGAGCTTGAAGGCTCGCTCGGCGGCGGAAGTCAGTGAAAAATCCCGTCATCAGCGCGGAGCACTCCGACTCCAGCACTCCGCCCGCGACCGCGCAGCGGTGGTTAAACCCGGGGCAGTCGAGGATATTGATCACGGAGCCGGCACAGCCGGCTTTTTTATTCGCCGCGCCGAATACGACGCGCGGTATCCGCGCCTGAATGATCGCCCCGGCGCACATCGGGCAAGGCTCTGCCGTCACGAACAGCTCGCACCCCTCGAGTCGCCAGTCGCCCATAAAGGCGCACGCCGCGCCGATAGCGGCTATCTCGGCGTGTCCCAGGGCGTTCTTCGCGGCGTTGCGCGTGTTGCGCCCCAGGGCGATCAGCTGCCCCCGGAAGGCTATCGCGCAGCCAATGGGCGTCTCGCCGGCGGCGGCGGCGGCCCGCGCCTCGGCCAAAGCGAGAGACATGAAAAATTTATCACGCATTTTCGGTTTTCTCCCTAATTTATGCTTGCGCTTGTCGTAAAGCCGTGCTAATATATATCAGTGGGAACGTATATTTTTTGTTTGCGCGTCAAACTAGTCGGAAGGTGAGTGTTTATGACGGACAGGTTCAGCTATGTCAAGCGGGGATACGACCCCGAGGAAACCGATCTCTATATCGAGACGCTGGAGCGCGAGCTGAAAAGCTATAAAGAAAAAGACAACTCTATTCGCAACGCGATCCTCAACGCGCAGATCGCCGCCGACAGCATCATCCTGAACGCCAAGAACGAGTCGCGGGCGATCCGCGAAAACGCGTTGCAGCACGTAAACGAGATACGCGCGTCCGTTTCGACTCAGCGCGCCCTCCTCAACGAGTTTCACCGCGAATACACGCAGCTGCTGGACAAATATATGCACAGGGTAAGGTCGGAGGACTTCGACGTAGTTCTCAAAAAGATAAACGAGCTGGAAGCGTTCTTCGACCGTTTCGCCGAGCCGCCGAAAGAGGCTGCCGCTCCGCCGCGGCCCGCGCCCAAGCAGACGGCGGGAGCGGTCGGCGGTCAGCCGCGCCCAATCCGCCGTCCGCAGGAGAGCGACACGAGCCGCAACCGTCTGCTGGCAGCCGCGCAGCGTCAGCGCGGAGCGGTACCGGACGGCGCGCCCGCCGGTTCAATCGGAGAGTCGCCCCGCCGCCCCGCCGAGTCGGTGGGAGCGGCGAAAAACAGCGCCGACAGCCTTCTGTCCGGCCTGGACTGACCCAAAGCCGCGCAACGGAAGTTTGCTCCGCATTATTGAGTGGTTCAATCAATAATGCTCCAAACCACGCAAACTTCCGTTGCGCGGCTTTTTCAATCCATCCACAGCGCGGGTGCGGGGCAAAGCCCTGCCGGGGTTTGGGGCGGAGCCCCAAGATTTTCATACTAATTCCATTGGATAAAAATTTTCAGTCTAAACGACCCGCGCCTAGAATTTTGCGTCGCATTATCGCTTGGTTCACGCGATAATGCTTCGAACCAAGCAAAATTCAGAACCGCGCGGACGCGCTGAAGCTTGAAAATTTTTTATCCACAAATCAAAATGGAATTGGTATCACTCATACCTCAGCGCGTCGATCGGGTTCAGCTTCGCGGCCTTGTTCGCGGGATAGTATCCAAAGAATATCCCGATGCACATCGAGAAAACAATCGTGCCGAACACGGTCAGCGGGTCGATTATCATGGGCACGTCGAGGAACGACACCAGCGCCGTTCCGCCGGAAACGCCCAGGATAATCCCGATTACCCCGCCGATTACGGCGATTATCGCCGCCTCGGTGACGAATTGCAGACGGATGTGGGAATTGCGCGCGCCCAGCGCCTTACGCGTGCCGATCTCCCGCGTGCGCTCCGTGACGGAGACCAGCATAATGTTCATGACGCCGATCCCGCCGACCAGCAGCGATATGGCCGCGATCAGCGCTATCGCCATGGAGATTTGATCCAGCGCGTTGGTAATCGCGGAAAGCTCGGACTCCATGTTGTTAGCCGCGACGCCGAAGTCCTCGTTGCGCGCGTAGACCGACCGGAAATAATTCTCGATCTCGCTCGTCAGCGACACGACGTTCACGCCTTTCGCCGCGACGGCGGTCACGGACGAGAAATTCTTCTCGACCGAATCCATCATCGCTACGGATACCGGGATGTACAGATTTGTGCGTATGTCCTTCTCGGCGACGGAGGAGACCGACAATACTGAACGCGTATATTTGTATACGCCGACGATCGTGTATACGTTTATCCCGCCGTTGGCGTATGTCTTGAGCTGCCGCCCGAGCGCCCCCTCGGGGGTTTCTCCCGCGAACATGTTCTGAATCGCTTTTTCGGAAACGACCGCAACGCCTCGGTTTCCGGCCACGTCGGAAGCGTTGATGAACCTGCCGGCGACAAGTTCTATGCGGTTGGCGTTCTCGAACGCCGCGTTTACGCCGTATACCGAGACGTTAGCGTACAGCTCTCCGTCGCGCGCCTGAGCCGAATCCGCGACGGGCCGCGCCTGGCTCACGCCGTCGATCCTGCCGCGGAAGGCTTCCGCGAATGCGTCTATCATATCCTGCGTCATAAGATCCTCGGAATCGGGCGCTTTGGACGAGCTTCTCGAATCGGGGACTATCCCGCCCGATTCGCTAAGAGTCGCGGATCGCATGAACAGCGGCGTATTGCCCGTATCCTCGCTCTTCTCCTGGATATATACGGATATATTGCCCGTGCCGAACACGGACAGCTGGTCGGACACCGACGCGGACATCGAGTTGCCGACGGTCATGATCGCGATTACGCTCGTTATGCCGATGATAATACCCAGCATTGTCAGAAGCGACCGCATCTTGTTCGCGCGCAGAGATCCTATCGCGAGCAGTATGTTCTCAAATATCACGCGATGGCGCCTCCTTTCACACGCTCGTCGGAGATGATCTCCCCGTCCGAGAGCGTTATGACGCGCCCGGCCATCCGGGCCAGCTCCGGGTTGTGGGTGATGAGGACGATCGTACGACCGTCACGGTTGATTCTGGTGAATATATCCATCACCATCAGCCCCGTCTTCGAGTCAAGCGCTCCGGTCGGCTCGTCCGCGAGTATTATCGCGGGATCATTGGCGAGGGACCGCGCGATCGCCACGCGCTGCTTCTGCCCGCCGGAAAGCTCGTTCGGCACATGCTTCGCGCGGTCCGCCATCTCGACAAGCTCGAGCAGCTCACGCGACTTCCTCTCCCGCTCCGCCCCGCCTACGCCCATATAGAACAGCGGCAACTCGACATTCTTGAGCGCCGTAACGCGCGGAATCAGGTTGAAATTCTGGAACACAAAGCCGATCTTGCGGTTCCGGATCGCGGAGAGCTGGTTGTCGCTCAGCTTCTCAAGCGGTTCGCCGTCCAGCGCGTACCCGCCGCTCGTGGGTTTATCAAGCGCCCCCAGGATATTCATGAGCGTCGATTTGCCGGATCCCGACGCCCCGACCACGGCGACGAACTCGCCCTTTTCCACATGGAAGTTGACGTTTTTGAGAACGGTAAGTTCGTTAGGCGTTCCGGTGAAATAGCTTTTCGTTATGTTCTCGGCGTCGATCACTGGCGAACGCCCCCCACAATCCGAAGGCCCGAGGCAGCGTCGCCGGCTCCGGTCACTTCCTCAGCGCTCAGCGCGATCTCCATGCCCTCGGACAGCCCGTCCCCCGTTATTTCCACCAGCTGCGCCGTCTGCAGCCCCGTCTTGACGGAAACGCGCTCCGGCGCTCCGTCCGCGAGCCTGTATACAAAGCCGCCGTCGTCATCGTAGGATACGGCGTCATACGGCACGGCGTAAACATCCTTCAGCTCGTCGGTGACAATGCTGACGAAGGCGGTCATGCCGATACGGACGGCGGGGTCGTCGTCGATTATACGGATCTTCGCGTCAAACTCCACGGCGGCGGATCCCGCCTCCGTCGCGGCCTTGGGCGCTATATAGGTCAATTCCCCGTCAAGCGCGCGGTCGCCCGCCGCGTCCAGACCAATCACGGCCTTCTGCCCGACGGAGAGACGCGGCAGGTTGTACTCCTTCACGCGGACGGACACATACAAGTCGTCCCGCGACTCTATCACGAACATCGCCCCGCTGGCCGGCGCGCCGACCGTGGCGCCGCGCTGGGTAACGACGCCGCTGGCAGCGGCCCTGACCTCGCGGTCGGCGAAAGTCTCGCGGAGTTTCTCGAGCTGCAGCTTCTGATTCTCTATGCCGATCATGGACGGCGGGCGCTTTGAGAGCGCCGTGTCATAAGCGTTCTGGGCGTTCGCGACGGAAAGCTCGGCGTTCGTCACGTCCTTGCGGGCGCTCGCGAGCGAATTGCTGAGCTGGGATTCGGTGCTGTTATAATTTTCCTCGGCGTTCGCAAGGCTCCGTTCGGCCTGCGACAGCGCGGATTGCGCCTTATCGTAGTTCGAGCGCTCGCGCTCCAGGGCGTCCTCGGCGCTTTTTACCGCGTCGCCCGCTTGCGTCAGGGCTTTATCTGCGTTGTCCAGCTCGTTTTTTGAGATCACACCCGCCCCGAACAGCGTCTGGCTCACCGAATAGTCGCCCTCGCGGTTTGTCAGCTCCGTTTTGGCGTTCGCCAGCGAGCGATCCGCCGAATCCAGCGCGATCTTCGCGACCGACAGCGCCGACCGCGCGCTCTGTACCGCGTCCGACGCCGAATCAACCGCGTTCTTCGACGAAACCAGCTGGCCCGCCGTCCTGGCGTCGAGTTCCGATTGCTGCGTCTCGTAGGACGTCCGCGCCTTATCAAGCTGAACCTTGGCCGATTCCAGCTGAATCCGCGCGCTCTCGGACGACGACGCCGAAGCGCGCTCCTCGTCGGTTATGCCGTCCTCGGACTGCCTAAGCGAGTTCTCGGCGATCTCGATGTCGATCTCAAGCGTACCCGTGTCAAGCAGAGCGAGGATATCGCCCTCCCGCACCTCGTCGCCGACGTCATAGAGCAGCGCGGCCACGGGATAGTTCTGCCGGGCGTATACGTTGGTCGTCTCGCCGCTGCGCACGGCGCCCGAAGCCGACACTATGTCGGTCAGCGTCGTTTTGGCGAGCGTTACGGACCGGTACTCCACGTCGGTCTCCGCGCCGGCGGAACAAGACCTGAGCGCCGCGAGCGTCACGGCTATGGCCGCGACGGCGCCTATTATAATGAAGATTCTCTTTTTCGTTATTTCCGACCTCCCGTTCTCAAAGCGGCTTCGGCTATGCCTACCCCGGCCACCGCGTCCTTCGCGTAATAGTCGGCGCCGATCGCGGCGGCATAGTCCTCCGTCAGTACCGCGCCGCCGACCATAACCTTTACGCCTGGGCACATCGACCGCAGGTGCGCGATCGTCTCGGCCATGTTGCGGACCGTCGTCGTCATCAGCGCGGACAGACCGACGAGCCGCGCGCCCGTCCGCTCCACGGCGGCGGCTACGTCCTCCTTCGGCACGTCGCGTCCCAGATCCACCACGTCATAGCCGTAGTTGCCAAGGATAGTGCGGACGATATTCTTGCCTATGTCGTGAATATCACCTTTGACCGTCGCCAGCACGATGGGTTCGCCCTTTTGCGCGCCCGCCGCGGACAGCCTGCCGCGGATCTCCCCGAAGGCAAGCTCGGCGGCTTCGGCGGCGGCGATAAGCTGCGGCAGAAACGCCTCCCCGCGCTCGAACCGCTCCCCGACAGCGTTAAGCGCCGGAATAACGGCATCGTCGATAAGCTCCATAGCGCCGCGCGTCTCAAGTTCGCGCCGGGCGGCGGCGGCGGCCTCCCCGCGCAGCCCCAGCGAAACGCACTCCGCCAGCGACGGCGCGGACTTGCTCTCGGGCAATTCCCTGGGAGATTCTTTCGGCGCTCCGCCGAAGAGCGCTACGTATTCTTCCGAAGCCCCGGCGCGCCCCATCAGCAGGTTGTGGCAGCTGAAAGTCTCGGCGGTACCGGGCGCGTTCGGGTTGACGATGGCGAGATCCAGCCCCGCGCCGAGCGCCAGCGTCAGGAACGCCTGGTTCAGCCTGCCCCGCGCCGGAAGCCCGAACGACACGTTGGAGACGCCCAGCGCCGCGCCCACGCCGAATCGCTCCTTGACCGCGCGCAGCGCGGCCAGCGTCTCCCGGGACGAACCCGGCTCCGCGCCCGCCGTCAGCGTCAGGCAGTCGATAAATATGTCGCGGCGGGGTATGCCGTACTCGTCGCACGCGGACACGATCCGCGCGGCTATGGCGACGCGCTCGGCGGCTGTCTTTGGTATGCCGCCCGCGCTCAGCGTCAGGCCGATTACCGCGCCGCCGTACTTCCGCGCCAGCGGCAGTACGGACGACAGACTGGCGGCGTCCCCGTTCACCGAGTTGATTATGGCTTTGCCGGGATACGCGCGCAGTCCCGACTCAAGCGCGGCGGCGGCGGAGGAATCGAGCATGAGCGGGGCCGGGGCGACGGAAGCCAGCTTTGCCGCCACCTTCGCCATCATCACCCGTTCGTCTATGCCCGCGCCGGATACGTTTACATCGAGAATATCCGCGCCAGCGCCGATTTGCAGCAGCGCGACGCGCGCGGCGGCATCGGCGTCCCCCGCCGCCAGCGCCTCGCGCAGCCGGGGCTTGCCCGTCGGGTTTATCCTCTCGCCGACCATCCGCGGCCCGTCGATAACGACCGTTTTGAGGGCCGAGCATACCGCCGCCGGAAACGTCCGCGGTACGCGCGCGGGCTTCAGCCCCTTAATAAGGGCGGCCAGCCGAGCGATGTATTCGGGCGTCGTGCCGCAGCAACCGCCGACCGCCGCCGCGCCCGCGCGCGCGATACGCTCCATGTTCCGCGCGAATTCCTCCGGCGTGGCGTCGTAGAACGTCCTGCCGTCCAGCTGGCGCGGAAGCCCCGCGTTCGGCTTTACCGTAACCGGCGTGTCGGTCCACCTCGCGAATTCCTCGGCGAAAGCGGCGGCCTCCGCGGGGCCGACCGAACAGTTGAGACCGACGAAGTCCGCACCCAGTCCGGACAGCGTCAGCGCGGCGGCGGAGATCGGCGTCCCCATGAACGTCCTGCCGTCGGCCTCGAACGACATGGACGCGAACACGGGCAAGTCCGTGTTCTCCTTGGCGGCGAGGACTGCGCAGCGTACCTCGCCAAGGTCGGTCATCGTCTCGACGAATATCGCGTCCGCGCCGTTTTCCGCGCCCAGCCGCGCCTGCTCCGCGAACAGCCCGTAAGCCTCGCCGAAGCCGAGCGTGCCGTTCGGCGAGAGCAGCTCGCCCAGCGGCCCGACGTCCAAGGCGACGAACGCGCGGCCCTCCGACGCTCTCTTCGCCAGAGCGACGCCGGCGGCTATCACCTCGGCGGGATTCAGACCCGTCCGCGCGAGCTTAAGCCGGTTCGCCCCGAATGTGTTTGTCAGGATTACGTCCGCCCCGGCGTCGGCGTAGGCCTTGTGCACACCGAAAATCATATCCGGGTTCGCGACGCTGAGGGCTTCCAGGTTCTGGCCGGGCGCCGCGCCCAGCTTCTGAAGCTCCGTGCCCATCCCGCCGTCGAGCAGCAGTATGTTCCCGCGAGCGTACTCCCTAAGATCCACAGGTCATCCCCCTCTTCTTCCGTTCGCAATCCCCGGACAGGCGGCACGTTTCGCAGCCGGGCGGAGCGGCGTTTTTCGCGATAACCGCCGTTATGGATTTCCTCGGGGTCAGAAGGCCGTCCTGGGACGCGAACAGCCCGATCCGCCGGCCGGCGTCGAGGAAGCTGAGAAACTCCGTCTGAACCGACAGCGGCAAGTCGCCGTATCCGGGGGAGAACCTGGGCCGGTTTTTTCCTGAACCCGCCGCGTTCTCGCCTGAACCCGCGAGAACGGAGGCGTCTAACCGCCGCTCGGCAAGAACGGAAGCCGCCGCGTCGGTCATGTAGCCCTCGTAGACGGAAACGATCCGCGCCGACTCGATGAGCCTGTCGGCTTCCGCGCCCAGCGTGACGGCGGCGAGGATACATCTTTCGTCTCTCGCGAGGAAGCGGGCGATGTCCCGCCCCGGCAGAAACAGCCCGTCCGCATATACCCCCGAGTCCGACAGCCGGACCGCCGACTCGCGCCACACCGATTTTAACGTTAATATTTTATCTAACTTTCTTATATACGATTCAATATCCGAATTGTCCGACGGATCAAACATCGAAACACCTTCCGATCAGGCCCTCGATCAGATCGACGCGCCGTATCGGCGTCATCAGATAGAAGCCGGAGGCGTCGTCGCAGCATTCGGCGACGGTCTCGGCGGCGTAAGCCAGGGATATGTCCAGCGCGGCGTCGCGGCTAAGCCCTTCAAGCGACGCGATCAGCCGATCGGGTATCTCTATCCCCGGCACCTCGTTCGCGAGAAACAGCGCGTTGCGATACCCCGCGACAGGCATTATGCCGGCGAAGATCATAACGCCAAGCTCTTCCTTCGCCGCCCGAAGGTTAGCCGCGCCGCGCTCCGAGAAAATCGGCTGCGTGAAAAACATAGTCGCGCCGCCGTCGGCTTTGCGCTTCGCGCGCCGAAGCTCCGCGTCGAAGTTCGCCGCGTTGACGTTGAGTGCCGCGCCTATCGTGACGGGCCGGCGCGAAAGCGCCCCGGCGTTAAGCTCGCCGACGAACCGGATCATGTCTGCGGACGAGAAATGGTACACGTCGCGCAGGTTTCTCGCGTCGGCGAAGGACGACGGGTCGCCCGTCACACACAGCACCTTGTTGACGCCGAAGAACGACGCGCCCAGCACCGCGCCGCGCACGGCGTTAAGATTGCGGTCGCGGCACGTGATGTGCGGCAGTACGTCCATGGACGTCTCGGCCTTCAGCTTTACCGCCGTCAGGAAGCTGTCCGCGCGGGACCGCGCCAGCGGCGAGTCCGACAGAGTTATCGTCGTGGCGCCGCACGCTTTCAGTCGGTTCGCGCCGGAAATCAGCGGGGATATGTCCGCGTCCGAGGGCGGATCAAGCTCAACGGCGATCGGTTTGGACGGCAGACGCGCCGCGCCCGGCGCTCGAACCCGCCCCGTCCGGCGCCATCCCGGCGAACCCGCGCCCGCTGCTATCGCGCGGACAACGCCGCGGATGTGCGCGGGCGTCGTGCCGCAGCAACCGCCGACATATCCGTTTTTCATGACGGGCAGGGCGGCCAGCTCGGCCAGGCGCGCCGCGAAGTAGTCCGCGTTCTGCGTGAAGCCGGTCGCCCCGCCGCGCGCCGCGGAATAACCGGCGTTCGGGCGGAGGCACAGCGGCTTTCGGACGCCAGCGAGCGCCGGAGCCATTTTCAGCATGTGCGTCGGGCCGCAGACGCAGTTCAGGCCGACTATGTCCACGTGAGGGCAGTCGGCGGCGGCGAGGACGAGCTGCCGAAAATCCGCTCCCGTCCGCGATGTGCCGTCCGGGCCGACCGCGAATGACACGGAGACCGTCGCGTCGGGCCGCACGGACTTTATTTGCCGCGCGGCTTCGGCGATACCCGTCAAATCCGGCAGGGTCTCGAACATGAACGCGTCCGCTCCGGCGGACAAAAAATAAAACGCGACGCGGGCATACTCCCCGTCGCCGGCTATCGGCCCGATACTCGCGAACACCCGCGCTCCGGCGGATTCTTCCCGCGCCAGCGCGTATCCCGCGCGAATCACGGCGGACAGCTCGTCCGCGTTCGGAAACACGTCGGGATTAGCCGCGAACGTGTTGGTAAGAAGGCAATCCGCCCCCGCCGCCCGGTACTCCCGGTGGACGGCGCGGACGGACTCGGGCGCGGACAGGTTTGCCGCCTCGCATGGCAGGCAGTCCCCGCCGATCTCCGCGAAATACGTCCCGAAAGCGCCGTCGAAAATACGCGTCATTTCATCACCCACTATAAATAGTACATATACTCGCCGTCAAGCCCGGCGGCCGTCTCCGCCAGCGCTTGCAGCGTCACGCCGCCTAACGCCTCGGCGATCGCGCGGTCCATCGCGTCGAACACCATACCGCGCATGACGGTCTCAATCCCCGGCGCCGTCCGCGCCACGGTCTCCTCGGCGCTCTCGGTCAGAAGAGCGTCCGTCGCGGAGAGCACGTCGAGAGCCGTGAGCGCGGCAGGCCGATCCGAAAGCCGGTACCCGCCGCCGGCGCCCTTGCTGGAGACGACTACCCCGGCGCGTTTGAGAAGGGCGAAAACCTGCTCCAAGTATATCTTGGATATTTGGAGGTCGTCCGCCAAGCTGACCGCAGTGACGAAATCCCCGGTATCGAATTTTCGCGCCAACGTCACCGCGCAGGCGAGCGCGTACCGCGCTTTTGCCGAAATACGCATATTTACCGCCCCTTTTGCCGATATTATTGTATATCTTATATGGTTTCCGGGAATTTGTCAAGTTAATGGGGAGTCGCCGTAAACGTTTATCAAGAGCTTCAAAAATTTTTACGCGTAGTAACAACTTTTTTCGCTGTCGGATGAATGAAAAAACGTTCCATATGCGCGATTAACAATCATACATACGGAACGCTCTCATAGACAACATAAATCCGTTTACGCAATACAGACAGATGCATTTGCCGCTCGACATTTCCGCCACTTGCCTGACCGCCGCGCTTTTTGGCCGCCCTTATGGCATAATAACGCTAAATCCAAGAACCCAGCAATATCAAGGGTTTGCGGGTTTGGCATTATTCTTTTTCCATTCTATTCCCGAACCAAAATGGGGCTGAAACGCTAAAAGTTTTGCCCCGAAAATGAAGGAGGAAACCATAATGGGCAAAACAATCTTTATTGACATGGGAAAAGGCGGCGTGGGTAAGACCATAACCGCAGCAAGCCTCGGCGTGGGGCTTGCGCCACTGAAGTTTGCGTGACTGAAGTTTGCATAGCATTTTCATTTGAACCACATGATAATGCTTCGATTTACGCAAAATTCTGTCACGCAAAATCCCTTGCTGCACAATGGCGCGAAGGGCGCAAAGGCAACGAGCGGTATCTTTCGAGCAACTGGGAGCCAAAACGGAAACGCGGGTGAGGCGCGCTTCACTCCGTGGCCTCATCAGCCAGCAATTGGGCATAAGCCACCCTTTGCCACGCTGAAAGCGGGCAGACGGTCGAAATAGCGGCGCAGTTCGGCGGATTCTTCGGGGGATGGCGCATCAATAACAGGCCGCGCGGCGGCGTTCCGGCTCATCTCGCCTTCGCCGGTCAGCATCCAGTGGATGTTCACCTCTATAAATTTGGATATAGGGATTATATATTCGGATGGAATACTCCTTCCGAGCTTAAGCCAGTTGTTCAGAGCGGACGCAGCTATGCCGATAGCCGCACAGAGTTCTCTTTGCTTCAGGTTGCGGGATTCCAACCCATCAATTATTCTGCTGTTGATGGACATGCCCCCCCCCCAACAAAAATAATTCGTGTTCAGGTCATTGATAAATACCCAAACAGGTATTGCAATGGTTTTAGGCGCTAATCCGTCTTAAACCATCTTACCACAGACAGCCCGCAATATTCAAGCGGCTGCAAGGGATTGTTAAAAAGTTTTTATCTTCACTTGATTCGGAGTATCTGCAAGATTGAAGCAAGTCTTAACAGGGAAAGGGAGGCGGAAACCTCGGCGTATTGCCAGATACATCCAAACACGCTGTAATTAAAAAGCGCGCCAATCGGCGCGGGGAAGGTGATGGCATAATAAGCAGTATATTCGAGATAACGAAGCTGTGAAAAGATATAATTTACAATATTTCACTCCGCCAGCCCGACCCGCGAACCTCCCCTCAATACAGGACGATATATAGGAAAACCTCCGTTATGACCGCTTTATACTAATAATATGGATTCCAGGCGGCCGCAATGAAACACGTTTATAAAATAGATAAATGAATTTTGCGTTGCGTTCCGAACCGAAAGGGATTATAATGATTACTGAACATCTACGGAAGTCTGCTTGGGCGAATTTCGCGTGAACCTAAACAAACTTCGCCCAAGCAAAATTCCGTCACGCGATAACGCGAAGCGAGCTTTTGTTACGCGAAAATTTGTTGGGGTGACTGAGTTGCGTCCGCTGATAATCGTCGTTTTGTGTCTGGCGCTGGCTGGCTGCGCGCCGGTTCCGGAACCTTCCGCCCCTCCGATTCTCGGCACGCCGGACAGCGTCATGGATGCGCTCATGTCGGCGATAGGCGGGCTGGACGCGCTGTTTTATTTCCCCGGCCAGTTCACGGACGAATTCGCGAAGCGGTTCCCGGAAGCGGAGTTGGGTGAGAGCGCGGCGTTCCATGAATTGGAGCGGCGCGACTACGCTTTCTGGCGCAAGAACGTATCGGTCGTGTTCATCGCTCGCGGCCACGCGTATACCTTCCTTATATATGAGCGCGGCTACGGCGAAGATTGGAACCTGTCCGGTCTGGTGATCCGAAGCGAGCGCGATAAGCCGCGCTACGACGTTCGCTCCGGAGACTACGGCGAGGCGTGCTGGCTTGTCGTTGAGGGAGAGTTGGCGCACGGCTCGGGAGTCAGCGTCGACGGAGAGATATGGTATAATGTGGACGGAAGTCAGGCGTTGCAGTACGAGTCCGGCGGTTACTCCACAATCTTCGCGTCGGGCGGTGGGGAAACGCCGATCTGGGCGGATATGGATATTCAGTCGCGCTCGTCGCTCGGCAACTCACCGGACGGTGTCTCCGTCGTGGTGACATACTGGACGGATTTTAATCTTGACTATAGACCCGTACTACGCGGCGCGGACCGCGCGGTCTACAGATATGACCCCTCCGCGCGGCGCTTCGTGTTCGTGGAAGATGATTCGACCGTTCCGGCTCCGTCGGTTATGGAGAGCTGGAAAGGCGAGGTGTGGAGGACGATCACGAGCAAATACAGCCCGGCAAACCACGGCATAACCCAAGACGAGATGGAGAAAGTTGACAGTCCGGAGCGCTGGATCCAGATACTGGAGCGTATGGGCGCGACGCCGTATCCCATTGAGAATTAACGGAGGCTCGATATATGCGGTTGTGGATAATATTGTTCATTTGCCTGGCGCTGGCCGGTTGCGCGGCTAGCCCCGCCCCGGAAGAGACGGCGACAGAGCCGTCTTTACCGCCGGCGCCCACGGACGACGCGTCCGCCGTATCGGTCGATAGAACCATGTCCGTCGGCGGCGACGTCGGGACGGTCACGCTGACGGCGACAGGCCGCGAATACGTTTACGGCGCGGAACCGCCCGCCGACGGGAAAGGTTTTGGCTTCGACACGCTGGTCGTCGCCGCGGCGGACGGCTCCGTCGTCAACCGTATCGACCTGCTGGCGCTGACCGCGGACGGAAACCGTATCGAGGCGGAGGTGTTCAACGCGGGCGCGCTGGACGTAAACTTCGACGGTTATAACGATTTGCGCGTGTGTGACAGGATGATCAGCTCGAGCCAACCGCACTACGCGTATTATGTCTGGAAGAACGCCAGTGGCGTCTTCGAGTTTGACGCCGCGCTCTCGGCCTACCTGCATTGCGACTTTGACGCCGAGAACAAAAGCGTATCAGCCTACCGCGAGGAAGCGGGCGCGGATATATACGAGCGGTTCGAGTACGCCGGCGGCGAACTCGTTCTGTTTGAGGACGCCGTGTCGCGGTGGGTGGACTTCCCGGATACGGTTACGCGCGCCGACCTGACCGCGGTCGTGCCCGGCATCGGCGACCTGCCCTCTTTGTCGGACTCCGCCGACGGCTGCCTCAAGCTGCTCACGCGCCGCGCTTTCGATCCCGAAACGGGCGAGGCGACGCTCTTATCCGCCCAATATCAGGTACTGCTGATGGGAAGTGACGCCATAGGCGGGTTTGACGCGGACAGCGACAAGGGGCGGGCGGTAGCCGCGCTGGCCGCGGAATGACCGGCGCGGTCGGCTTCGCGGCGGAGTTCAATCCGTTCCATAACGGGCACAAGTATTTTCTGGATACGCTCCGAGACCGGTTCCCGGGCAAGCCGCTTGTCGCGGTTATGAGCGGCAATTTCGTCCAGCGCGGAGAACCGGCGCTTATCGACAAGTTCAGCCGCGCCCAGACCGCGCTGCGCCTTGGCGCGGACGTTCTGCTGGAGCTTCCGGCGCGGTACGCGCTCTCTTCCGCCGAGTTTTTCGCGCGGGGGTCCGTGTCGGTCGTCGCGGCCACGGGCGTCTGCGACGTGTTCGCTTTCGGCAGCGAGACGGGCGCGATCGAGCCGATAGCCGAGGCGGCGGACGCGGCGCTCCGGGCCGAAGCCGACCCCGGTTTACCCGAGAAGCTCCGGCGGCTGATCCGCGAGGGCATACCATACGCCGCCGCCTACGGAGAAGTCTGCGATGAGTTTTGCGCCGCGTTACCGCGCGGCTCACTCGATAACGCTTCGAGTCAAGCCAAATTCCACGGAAGCCGGTTTCCCCCGCGAGGCCATCCCAACGACACGCTGGGCGTGGAGTACCTGAAAGCTATCCGGCGGGTCAGCGAATTTTGCGCGCGTCAACTGGAGCCGTTCGCCCTCAGGCGCGGGGATTTCGCTAGCGCGTCGGACGTGCGCCGCGCGGCGCTGTCCGGAGCCCAGTACCGGGAAATGGTCCCCGCGGAGAGCTTCGCGGCGATCGGGGGTGCGAAGGTATTGGGGCGGCTGTCGCTGTTCTCGGACGCGATACGCTACGCCCTGACAAGGTCCGAGCCGGACGGCGGACTGGAGAGGCGTATCAGCGCGGCGGCTTTCGCGCGCGACGCAGACGGTATCGTGAGCGCCGCCAAATCCCGTACACAGTCCGAGGGGGCGGTGCGCCGGGCGATGCTGCGGGCGCTGATTGGGATCGGTCCGGACGAGTGCCGCAGAGAGCCGGATTACATCCGCGTATTGGGCTTCCGGAGCGGAGCGGAGCGGCTTGTCGGGGAGATGTCGCGGCGGGCGACCGTTCCCGTCGTCGTGGGGAGGCGCGGTTTCTCGGATACGCTCGAAACCGAGCTGCGCGCGTCGGATCTGTACTATATGTATACTGGCGGATGCCGCCGGAGAGAAGAGTTTTACCGAGGGGTCGCCGTGGAGCGGGGACAATGCTAATTCCATTCCAAATGACGGATAAAAATCTAAATGGGATTGGTATAAGGGGGATCGTCATGAAAAGATGGTATAAGAGCGCGTTGTTTCTGGCGGCGCCGTCCGTGTTCGCGTTCCTGATGTTTGTCGTAGGGGCGGCCCTCGAGGGCATGTCGTCGAACAGCCCGGCGGTTACGCCGCTGGCGCTGCTTGGGTTCATATACCTGCTGTCCGCGCTGTACGCGTATATTTTCGCCCGGTTCCGGCTGGACAGGATCGCGCTGCTGCCGATAAGTTTCTGGGTGTCGCCCGTGGGAGTCTTCATCTGGGACACGGTGTCGCCGGGGGCGTTTCGCGGCATGGTACCCCAGCTCACGGTGTTTTATTACGCTGTGCCGTTTACGGCGATCACGGCGGCGGCCGCGATCATCATAACGTTCGGGCGCGAACCTTCCCAAAAAGGCGGAGACTAAAAATTTCTGTTGAAAAACGCCGGGGTTCTGTTGTATAATATTCGGGTGTATAAATTAAACGGATTGGGTGGATGGAATGGCAAAGAAGCAAGCCGCGCGAAAAACCGATTGGGCGACCGTGATTGTAACGATCGCCGTCATTATTGGCGCCCTGGTGGTACTTGGATGGAATGGCTGGGTCAACGCGGCGTACGCGCTGTCGCCCAATATCGCGACCGTGAACGGCGAGGGCGTAAGCCGGCAGTATTTTGATTTCCAGCTTGTCAACATGAAACTGATGTACGAGGCTTACGGCGGCGAGGACGTATGGTACGGCGAGGACGGCACGTCCGCGGCGACGCTTGATTCCGTCAAGAGTTCCGTGCTCAACGGCCTTATCACATCCGCGATGGTTCGTCAGGAAGCCGCGCGCCGAGGCATCCGGCTCGTCGATTCCGATTACGATGAGATCGGCAAAGAGGTGGCCGAGCGAATGGCGGATTTCACCGACGAGGAAAAGAAAACATACGGCATAAACGAGAAGTGGGTTCGCCAGCAAGCGCTCGACGATAAATATTACTCCCTGCTTGAGGACGTCGTCAAGCTGAAGGACACGCAGGTATCGGGCGCGGATTTCGACGCCAGGTTCGAGGAGTATATGGCTAATTACCTGACCGAGAATGAGAAGACTCTCGACGAGACCGAGGTCTATATGCTCCGGTTCGAGGGGAGCGAGGACGCCGCGAATCAGGCGAAGGCGCTTCTTGACGCCGGTACGGACTTTGTTCAGCTGATCAGGGAGCAGGAGACATTCGAGGAGGGCATGGGCTACGAGGAACCACAGCTCATCGACGCCGGGTCCAGCCAGGAGATCATCGACGCGGCCTATGAACTGGCCGTCGGCGAGACGTCGGACGTTATCGCCGTCGAGGACGAGGACGGATCCGGCACAACGTGGTATTATATCATTAAAATAGCGTCGAAGATCCCGGCGGACAAAGACGTTCTCCGCGCCGAGCAGCTCGAGGCGTTCAAGACGCAGACGCGGGACGAGGCTTTCGACGGCGTTCTGAGTTCTCTGAGCGAAAGCGCCGACGTCTGGTCAAACCCCGTCGCCTATCAGTTCGCCTCGATACCGGGCGTGGCCGAGATCAAGCCGTCGCCCTCTCCGACGCCGCCGCTGGACGTACCCGAAGGCGCGATCCCGAGCGAGTCCGCGGTTACGGATGAACCGACGGAAGCGGCCGCCGCTGAATAACTATCCGAAAACCCCATATGCTAACATATGGGGTTTATACTAATTCCATTTAGATTTTTATCCGTCCTTTAGAATGGAATTAGTTTATACTAATCCCGCTTAAATCAATAGACAGGATGTGTGCCGATGAAAGAAATACCGAAACGCGCGGAGGCCGACCCGCGGTATAAATGGAAGACAGAGGATCTGTTCGCGACGGACGGCGACTGGGAGAGGGGTTTCGCGGCGGTGCCCGCGGATATGGCGCGGTTCGCCGAATACGCCGGCAGCCTGGGCGAGTCCGCCGAGCGGCTCGTCTCCGCGCTCCGCCTGTCCGACGAGGTCGGCGAGCGGTTCACGAGATTGTATGTATACGCGCACTTGCGTTATTACGAGGATACAGGGAACCAACGCTACAAAGCGATGGCCGACCGCGCCGACGCGATGGCCGCGAAGCTGGCGGCGGCGGAGAGTTTCCTGTCGCCCGAGATAATCGCGCTGGGCAAGGACACTATCGCGCGCTTCACGCGGGAGAGCGCGGACTTGACGGTCTACGCGCATCTGCTTGACGACCTTCTGCGCAGGAGCGAGCATGTCCTCGACGCTCCGCGCGAGGCGCTTCTGGCGCGGACGGCGGATTTGGCGCGTACTCCGGAAGCTGTTTTCGACATACTCCACGAAGCCGACACCAAATTCCCGGAGATAATCGGCGAGGACGGCTCGCTCGCCCGGCTGACGCTCGGCAACTACACATCGTTCATGGAGTCGCGCGACAGGGATGTCCGCCGCCGCGCTTACGAGGCGATGTACGATACGATCGGGCGGTTCCGCAACACATACGCCGGATTGTATCAGGCCAGCGTTACCGGCGATAATTTCTACGCCGAAACCCGCGGCTACGCGTCCGCGCTTGAGATGGCTCTCTCCGGCGACAACGTGCCGGATGAGGTGTATCGCAATTTGATCGCGGCGGCGGGGGATTTCCTGCCCGCGCTGCATAAATATATGGCTATCCGCAAAAAAGCGCTGGGCGTCGATAAGCTTGAGATGTACGACATGTATGTTCCGATCGTGCCGGAAGCGGACGCCCGCGTCAGTTATGACGAAGCGAAGCGGCTGTTTCTGGCGAGCCTTGAGCCGCTCGGCGCGGATTACGCCGAGAAGACGCGGCGCGGTATGGACGGCGGCTGGATCGACGTTTACGAGAACGAGAACAAGCGCTCCGGCGCGTTTCAGTGGGGCGCGTATGGCTGCCACCCGTTCGTCAGCCTCAACTACGAGGGGCGCGTGAAGGATATGTTCACGCTGGCGCACGAGATGGGACACGCCATGCACAGCCTGCTGACGTGGGGGCGCCAGCCGTTCACTTACGCCGACTACCCGATCTTCCTCGCGGAAGTCGCCAGCACCGTCAACGAGGCGCTGCTGATCGAGCGCTTGCTCGCCGACACCTCCGACAAGGCGAAACGGGCCTATTTCATCAATTACTACCTCGAGGAGTTCCGCGGAACGCTATTCCGGCAGACACAGTTCGCCGAATTCGAGTTGCTGGCGCACGAAGCCGCGCAAAACGACAAGCCTCTGACCGCCGACGTCCTGTCCGAGATGTACGCCGGGCTAAACCGCAAGTATTACGGCGGCGGAGCCGAAACCGACGCGCGTATCGCGGACGAGTGGGCGCGGATACCGCATTTCTACAACGCGTACTATGTTTATAAATACGCCACGGGCTACTCGGCGGCTATCGCTATCGCGCGAGCGCTGCTTACCGAGGGCGAATCCGCCCGGGCGCGATACTTGGAATTTCTTGCCGGCGGGTCGTCGGACTACCCGATAGCGCAGCTCGCGCGAGCGGGCGTAGATATGTCCTCGCCCGAGCCGATCCGCGCCGCGTTGTCGGTGTTCGCCGGGCTGGTGGACGAGATGGAAACGCTTATCTGACGGAGGTTATTTGATGGAGGGGCTTATCTGATGAGGGATTGCGTTTTCTGCAAAATAATCCGCGGGGAGATCCCGTCGCGCAAGCTCTACGAGGACGGCAAGTTTGTAGTTATCTTGGACAAATTTCCGGGCAATCCGGGCCACGCGCTTGTCATCCCGAAAGAACACGCCGAGAACCTGCTGGACCTGCCGGACGAGACGGCGGCGGGCGTTCTCCCGCTGGCGAAGCGCGTCGCCGCCGCGCTCGACAAGGCGCTTGCGCCGGTCGGTATCAACATTCTGCAGAATAATGGCGCCGCTGTCGGCCAGAGCGTCATGCATTATCACCTGCACGTTGTTCCGCGCTTCGACGGTGACAGCTACAGATTCGGCTGGCGTCCGGCGGAGGTCCCCGGAGATGAGCTGAATCGGCTGGCGGCGCGGATCGGCGCGATATGAACCTGTATGATATGGCTCGCGACCGGGCGCTCGAGACCGGATCGCCGCTGGCGGCGCGGATGCGTCCGAAGACGCTGGAAGAGTTTGTCGGTCAGGAGCACATCGTGGCGCCCGGCAAGCTGCTTTGGCGCGCGATCAAGGCGGACAAGCTGACGAGCGCGGTATTCTACGGACCGCCCGGAACGGGCAAGACGACGCTGGCCGCCATCATCGCGAACGCCACCAAGTCGGCGTTTGTGCGCCTGAACGCGACGACGGCCGGCGTGAAAGACATCAAGGCCGTCGCGGACGAGGCGAACGGTCTTTTGGCGTTGGGCGGGCGCCGGACGACCCTTTTTATCGACGAGATCCACCGTTTCAACAAGGCGCAGCAGGACGCCCTGCTCCCGCATGTCGAGGACGGCACGCTCGTCCTGATCGGCGCGACGACCGAGAACCCGTTTTTTGAGGTGAACAAAGCGCTCGTATCGCGCTCGATCATATTCGAGCTCCACCCGCTCTCCGCCGAAGCGATCCGCGCGTTGCTCGAGCGCGCCGTAACGGACGAGCGCGGCGGCTTCGGCAAATTGCCTCTGGAAATATCGGCGGAGGCGCTCGCGTTTCTCGCGGAGGCGGCGGGCGGCGACGCTCGGAACGCCTACAACGCGCTTGAGCTGGCCGTGCTGACCACCCGGCCCGACGACGCGGGGGTTATACGCGTCGGCCTTGACGAGGCTTCCGAATGTATCCAGAAAAAGCATGTTGTGTACGACTCCGGCGACAGCCATTATGACGTCGTCTCCGCGTTCATCAAGTCCATGCGCGGCTCCGACCCCGACGCCGCCGTGTATTATCTCGCGCGTATGATCTACGCCGGGGAGGATCCCGAGTTTATCGCGCGGCGTATCGTGATATGCGCCGCCGAAGACGTCGGCAACGCCGACCCCATGGCGCTCGTCGTCGCGGCTTCGGCGGCGGAGGCGGCGCGGTTTGTCGGATTCCCCGAAGCGCAGATACCGCTTTCGCAGGCCGTACTCTATGTCGCGTCCGCGCCGAAGTCGAACTGCGCGGTCATGGCAGTGACGTCCGCGCGGAGCGACGTCGTGGGCGTTAATATCTCCGGCGTGCCGCGTCACCTCCGCGACGCGCACTATCCCGGAAGCGTCCGGCTCGGCAACGGAATCGGCTACAAATACGCGCACGATTATCCCGGCAATTATGTGCCGCAGCAGTACCTGCCGGATGAATTAGCGGGCCGGATCTATTACAATCCAACTGAAAACGGCGCGGAAAAAGCGATCAAGGAACGGCTCGAGCGCCTGCGGGGGCAAGGCTGATGGACAGGGCGTACGAGGAGAAATGGCGGAGGCTGGGATTCGCGCGTATAGCCGGGGTGGACGAAGCGGGGCGCGGGCCGCTGGCCGGCCCGGTCGTGGCGGCGGCGGTCGTGCTGCCCGCCGACTTGGAAATAACCGGAATCAACGACTCGAAGAAGCTCTCGCCGAAGGTCCGATCCGCGCTCTTCGCCGAGATAACCCGCGCGGCGGAGTATGCCGTGGGTGTTGTGCCGGAGGACGTTATTGACGAAATAAATATAAGACAAGCCTCGTTTGAGGCGATGCGCCGGGCCGTAGCGGGACTTTGCCCAGCCCCCGGAGCGGTGCTTTCGGACGGTTTCGCCATTCCAGGGTTAGCCGCGCCGGGAGAGGGGATTGTGAAGGGCGACGCCAAGTGTCTCTCTATCGCGGCGGCCTCGATCATCGCGAAAGTGACGCGCGACAGGATTATGGAAGAATATGACGCGGTATATCCGGGCTACGGTTTCGCCGCGCACAAGGGATACCCCACCGCCGCGCACTACGCCGCGATCCGCAGTATGGGGCCGTGCCCGATACACCGCAAAACATTCCGGCTGTATTGATGAATTTTGTGTGGGCGAAGTTCGCGTCGCGTTATCACTTGGACAAGTTTTGCGAGGTTGACGCAAAATCCATCCAAAAATCGGGGACGATATGGACTGAATCGTCAGCAAGTTAACGAGCCGTTAAAACGTCGGTCGTGGGGTGGGAGTGATTCTGGTTTACATACTGTTTCTTACCCCGGAGGCAATCCGCAACTGACCTGCCCCATTCTTTGTAGTATAATCTCCTCCCTTGCGGAGATTATCGACAATAAATAGGCTGGCCGGCACGACTTTCATCAACTATTTGTGCCGGCGTCAGCCGCATTGGAGGTTTATTATGAAGAAGGCCGTGGCGCTGCGCTACAACCCGGAGGAAGCCGCGCCGAAGGTGATAGCCAAAGGCGCGGGTAATATAGCGGAAAAAATATTGGAAAACGCCGCGTCTTCCGGCGTACCCATCCACGAGGACGCCGCGCTGGCCGAGTCGCTCGAAAAAATCGACTTGGAGCGGTATATTCCGAAAGAATTGTATGAAGTGGTCGCGCAAGTGCTGGTTTACATCGACAGGCTGGATCGGGCGTCGGTTCGTTGAACGCAACTGGGCGCGTCGGCGAGGATGTCGCGGCGTTCCACTTGGAGCGGCGCGGATACGCGATTCTCGCGCGAAACTACGCCGTCCGGGGCGGCGAGATCGATATAATCGCGCGAGACGGCGAATACATCGTATTTGTAGAGGTTAAACGCCGCAAAAACGGCGCGTTCGGCCTGCCGCGCGAATGCCTTACCCCGGCGCAGACCGCGCGGATCAAGCGCGCGGCGCTGGTGTACGCAACCGATCTGCCGTCAGAGCAGCCGTATCGTTTCGATGTGATTGAGGTGCTCGACGAGTTGCACGGCGAATGCGCGGTGAATCACATTATTGGGGCTTTTTGGTGAGAACACAACGAAGCGTGAAGTAAAAGACACGCACTTTCTTACTTTCGACAACCTCTTGGCGGCGGGATTTGCACACGCCTTTTCGACGCGCGGCAATGGTGTATCGGGTGTGCCGCGTCTGCGGCGGGATCGTCCGCCCGGACGTCGTCCTTTACGGCGAAGAGCGGGATAGGAGGTTATCGCCGGGTCGATCCGCGAGATTGCGCGGACGCTCTGATAGTCGGCGGCACAAACATGAGGTTTATCCGGCGGCGGGTCTGGTCAGATATTTCCGGGGAAATCATCTCGCGCTTATTAATATGTCTCCAACGGGTCTGGATGAGGGCGCGACGTTGGTTATCCGTCGCCCGATCGGAGTGGTTATGGAAGCAATTAGAAACCAGTCATTTGAAAAGGCAAGCCAATTTTTGCGTGACAGAATCTTGCATCGCATTTTTGAGTGGCAGAAGTTTGCTTGCTTCGAACCACGCAAAATTCCCCGCCCGGATCAGGTTTTTGCCGAGAACCTGATTGAAAAGCGCGTGGCGCACCCATGGAATTTTACTTGGTTCACGCAAAATTCATCGAGCAGCTT
>JAISCI010000070.1 GCA_031265685.1 Clostridiales bacterium | reverse complement strand
GATATAATTAAAATCACCCACCCCCAAAACGAAGACCGCTTAAATTCGCGCTTTGTTTTGGGGGTGGGTGATTTTTCAATTATATTGGGTGGGTGATTTTTCAGTTGACATTTACAACTTCGCCAAAACCGTATCACGCTCTGATTGAAGAGACATTATCTCAATTGATATTTATAGATGCCGCTTCGCTGATCTGCCGTAAATTCTCCCATTTAGTATGATTTTTTGCGTTTTTCTCCTCTAATGAAAAAATCCCATCTCTCGCCGTGAAATAGTCGCTTGCGGGACTTTTTGCGTTGGAGAAATATTTGTGTTTTTACAACTATCCCGCGCGAATCAATTTTCTTATCATTTTGTTTACATATTGTTTACAAACTTCCACGTTTCCGTATAAGACTATCTGTCAATAATAATAAAAAAGCGGGGTGAGCGAGATAAGTGAGGATCAAATTGTAATAAGGAAAAGTCCGCCGCTTAGAGGGGCGGTCCGGGTTGACGGATCTAAAAATTCGGTACTGCCGATCATGGCGGCGTCGCTGCTCTCGGACGGCGAATGCGCGATCCGTGACGTGCCGGAATTGTCCGACGTGGAAGTTATGGCGGAACTGCTCTCAAAACTCGGCGCGGACGTGCGCTCGGAAGGCGGCGTAACGCGTATTGACGCGAACAGGCTGACCGAGACCACGGCGCCGCACGAATTGGCCGGACGGATGAGGGCGTCGTTCCTGCTGGCCGGGCCGCTGCTGGCGCGGACGGGACGCGCGCGGATCCCGCTGCCGGGCGGGTGCCGCATCGGGGAACGCCCCGTAGAATTGCACTTGAAAGGCTTCGCGGCGCTGGGCGCCGAGATAGAGGTCGTCGCGGGGTATGTGGAATGTTCAGCCAAAAATCTGCGCGGCGCGAGCGTTTACCTGGATTTCCCAAGCGTCGGCGCGACGGAGAACATTATGATGGCGGCGGCGCTGGCCGACGGAACCACCACGATTCAAAACTGCGCCGTCGAGCCGGAGATTGTCGATTTGGCCAGCTTCCTCGTAGCTGCGGGCGCGGACGTGCGCGGCAGCGGCACCGACACGATCCGCGTAAAGGGCGTGCCGAGCCTTTCGGGATGCGACCATACCGTCATCCCGGATCGTGTCGAGGCGGGCACGTACATGACGGCGGCGGCGATAACCGGCGGCGACGTGACCGTCGGAAACGTAGTTGTGGATCACCTTAAACCTGTCGTCGCGAAGCTGCGCGAAGCCGGAGCGGACGTAACCGAGTCCGACGGCGCGGTGCGGGTGCGCGCGGACGAGCTTAAGGCGATCGACATAAAAACGCTGCCGTATCCCGGATTCCCGACGGACATGCAGGCACAGTTTATGGCGCTTCTGTCCGTCGTGCCGGGGACAAGTATCGTAACGGAAACGGTGTTCGAGAATCGGTTCATGCACGCGGGCGAGCTGAAGCGCATGGGCGCGAACATCGTGGTCGAGGGGCGCGTCGGCGTGGTCGAGGGAGTTCCGGCGCTCTCCGGGGCCGAGGTGCGCGCGACCGATCTGCGCGCGGGCGCCGGGCTGATTCTGGCGGGGCTGATCGCCGGCGGCGAGACGCGCGTGAGCGACGTGTATCACATTGACCGCGGCTACGGCGGGATCGACCGTAAGCTGCGGGGACTGGGCGCGAATATAGATAGGATTGCAAGCCGCTGACCGATAGGTCGGCGGCAATTTTTTCTTACTAATCCCGCGCGAACACGCCGACGCTTGAAAAATTTTTATCCACAAATCTAAACGGGATTAGTATTGGCTATTGAAATCCGCTCTTCCGCGCGATATACTATAAAGTAAGGTTGCGTCATACTATTCCTTTCGGGGCGCGTATATAGAATCGGAATAGTATCGATCAAAGTTAATTGGTCAAAGTCTGACGCAAAGCTGACCGGCGTTTGAATTTTCTCAAGAACCGGCAAATTCAAGCCGCCTTCTTAAATGAATGGGGGGAATTGTTATGCCTCTTGCCGTGGTTGCGCATATTTTTCTGGTGATCGGCATGGCGCTTCTGATCGCGGAGTGCTTTATCCCCGGTTTCGGCGTCTGCGGCGCGCTGGGGCTTATCTGCGCCGCAGTCTACGCCGTTATGATGGTAGTCACAACCAGCTGGGGAGGGTTCATTGTCGCGGGGGAACTGGCGGCGGCCGGGGCTATGCTGTTCTTCGTGATTCGGTATGTCCGGCGCAAACAGCTCCACGGCGGCCTGATCCTGAGCGAGTCGCTGGCCGAGGCGCCCCGGGAAGCGTTCGATTTTTCCGGGCTTATCGGACGGGTGGGACGCTCGAAGACGTCGCTGCGACCGCAAGGCGCGGTGGATTTTAACGGCTCCGTCGTGGACGCGCGGTCCGAATCGGGATATCTGGCCGAAAACACGCCGGTTCTCGTGACGGGCGTCGATGGTTCGATGGTCGTGGTGCGCAAAGCGGGTGAAAACTAATTAAAGGGTAATTTTAGCGTGACGGAATCTGGCGCCGCGTTTTAGCGTGATGGAATTTTGCGGGTTTAGGCAAAATTCGTCCAGGCGATAATGCTTCGGACCAAGCAAAATTCGCCCAAGCGAAAACGCTTCGATTCACGCGAATTTCTGTCTGCGGAATTCGTCCACGCGAAAATTCATAACGAAAGGGGACTATTATGCATCCCGTATTCGCGGCAACACTCGCGGTAGTTTTAATTATTATCTTTCTCAGTATCCTGCTGTCGTTCATCCCCGTCGGGCTTTGGATCAGCGCTCTGGCCGCCGGCGTGCGCGTCAGCATATTCTCGCTGATCGGTATGCGTCTGCGGCGCGTCCAGGCTCATCGCATCATAAAGCCGATGATAAAGGCGCACAAAGCCGGGCTTAACGAGATTACGGCGAATCAGCTGGAATCGCATCTGCTGTCCGGGGGGCGCGTGGATAACGTTGTGGACGCGCTGATAGCCGCGCGCCGCGCCGCGCTCGATCTCGACTGGAGCAGGGCTACGGCCATTGATCTGGCCGGGCGCGACGTTTTCGAGGCCGTCCGCATGAGCGTTACTCCGCGCGTCATCAATACGCCGTGGATATCCGCCGTCGCGATAAACGGCATCGAGGTCAAGGTCATCGCTAAGGTAACGGTTCGGACAAACTTGGGCAGGCTCGTCGGCGGCGCGGGCGAGGAGACGATCATAGCCCGCGTCGGCGAAGGCATCGTCACGACGGTTGGTTCCAGCCAGAGCCACAAGGAAGTGCTGGAGAACCCGGACCGCATATCGCAGACGGTGCTTAACAAGGGGTTGGATCAGGGGACGTCTTTCGAGATCCTCTCGATCGACATCGCCGATATAGACATCGGGCGCAACGTGGGCGCGCAGTTGCAGCTGGAGCAGGCCGAGGCCGACAAGCAGATCGCGCAGGCGAAAGCCGAGGAACGCCGCGCCACAGCCATCGCCCAGGAGCAGGAGATGAAGGCCTACACCCAAGAGATGCGCGCGAAAGTGGTCGAGTCGGAGTCGCGTGTGCCGCTCGCCATCGCCGAGGCGCTCCAGAGCGGCAATCTGGGTGTGATGGATTATTATCGGCTGCAGAATACCCAAGCCGACACGAAGATGCGCGAGGGTCTCGCGGGGTCGAACGTATCGGTTGAGGTCGCCTCGGGGAATAAGCGGGGCTAGGCGGATGGTATCCCGCGCGGTCTCCGCGGTCGCGCGGGATATTTACGCGACGCTTATCGCGCCCAAACCCGTTTCGTAATGCTTCGATATGATCCTCGACAGTCTGTCGTCATTTATTTCGGTTCTGCTCAAAATAGAAATACCGCAGCAGACTTGATTATTGTAGTCAGCGGATACAAAAGCGCCGATCATCACAGTATTTCCCTCCAGCGTCACCATCGACAATCTATGGCATGTGTAATCAAAATAAACGCGATCCCTTGGCCGTAGCACAATTACCAAGTCGTTGGCCGCGCGTATCGCCGTGCCGGAATACCGAAGATTGCCAGTGGCGGACTTAGCCGTAAAATCGCCCAAAAGACTCAAGCGCAAAGTTATCTCGCCGTGTTTCATGACAAATTTTCCGTTTTCGTCACGTATGCAGGTGTGTATGTACCAGTCGCCTAACAGACCCTTGTCCAGATCATTATTGAATTTCAGAGACAAAAATTTACATATGCCTTTGATAAAGACGAAAAGCTCGGTAAAAACAATTCCAGCTGCCGCTCCGATAATAAGCCCGGAAAGTCCTTCGAACATGGATGTCACCGCTTTCGTCATATAAATATAATAAGCGTCTCCAGAATCCGTAACGTATTCAGTATAACATGTATCTGGATTAATTTCAATCTTTTTGTCTTGCTCGCCTCGTTCGTTTCATAAACGCGCCGCGGCCAGCCATAAGTATTAAGGCGGTTCGTCGCCCGTGTGAAGCCCACGGCGCCGGCGGTTTTGTCCGTTACGCGGCAGTCTGGAAAAGCGCCGAGAACCGGCGTCTTGTATAGGCCGTATCGTTTGACCGGGCTGTCAGGCAACGCGATACGGAATGTGTCGGTTTCCAGCCATATGATCCGGCCGCGACCCTGTTTTCCTTGCGTCTGCGGCAAAGAGGACGCCGTTGCCCGATTGATTGAAATTTTCAATCTCGCGGACGCCGCTCTCATCCAAGCACAACAGCGGGAGCTGTAAATGCCGAACCATGATCCGCTTCCATCCCATATCCATCGCCTTGTAGCTTGTGAACAGCACGGCGGCATGGCCGAGGGTATAAAAGTTAATTCCGTCAGCATGGTTTGCGTGGATACATGCCATTGCTCAGTACCGGAACATCTCGTGGGAGGGGAGGGGGGGGGGGGTAAAAAAATACCACAATGAGATCCGCGTGTTTGCCGCAAACGAGCTTGTTTGCGTCTACCCGCGAATCTTTGGCCGCAGTAATATGAGGGTCGATATTAAACATTATTTGGATATGTGGTATTTACTAATTGAAAAATCCGCCATCCATTATAATTAAGTTCCGCCAGACGCCGCTCACAGTTCGCCTTTTAGTTGGTTGTCGTGCCGCCCGCGCGTATCAAGCAGCGCTCTGTCGCCTACGTTGCGCCAATTCTTCCACTTGCGGCGGTGCTGCGGCTGACGCGGCGCCCGGTATGCTCATCGTTGAACTTCGCGATAAAGGCGCGGTCGGCGTCCTCCTTGTTGCACAAGGAATTTTGCGGAACCAGGCAAAATTCCGAGCCGCGCGAATC
>JAISCI010000067.1 GCA_031265685.1 Clostridiales bacterium | reverse complement strand
CCAAAGTCCAGTATGAACGAAAAGATGAAGTATTCGAGCGCGTCCGCGTCGGAGAACCGCAAGCCCATAAGCCCGTAGATCATTTGAATGATTTTGAACAGCTTCCCCCGGTCTTTGGGCGTGTTCATGGCGACGAGAATTTCCGTCAGGCGGTTTATGGTGTCCATATCGCCGTTTGTGGTTTCCCATACCATTTCAGCGAACGGCAGGGTAACGGCTCCGGACACAAGGTTGATTTTATCTTTGCGGATTTGGCCGGATGGGAGTATAATACCCTTGTCGATCAGTGCGTTTGTCATAACGTCCTCCTTGAATTTTGATTGGTTTGTGGTGCTAAAATGGCGCCTGAGCTTCCAAAAACATCTTATACAGAAGTTATGACGCGATACGCGGGAAAACGTGAAAAGCCCGTGTTTATGCGGGTTCCACGAGGGGACTTATACGCACTTACACGGGCTTATACGCGCTTTTTTCGCTTTATGGCTATTAAAAAGTTTATTCAAGCAAACGTCTGTGCGTCAATCTAAAAGGCCGCCGCCCAAGAAACAAGCGGCGATATTAAGCGCAGTTCGCGATCTGTAGTGAGGGCTTAAGCATATAAGGGGCGGCGGGCTGTTCGGTTAGCATTACACAGAGTTTATGAAACGAACGCGCGGCAATGCGTCGGAAATCAAATTTCTCTCAAAACCTTTCAATCGCGATAGGCGGGGGAGTTAGTGTGACAAATACAACCTAAACTCTATTGACGAATCCCGCCCCGATATGCTACAATTATCATGGTGATATGTTTGAAAATCCAAGACATGCCACGCAAATCGAATATCGAGCTTGCGCGGATCGTCGCTTTTGTGTTCGTGGTCGCGCTGCATTCCGTGGGGTGGTACCTCCATGTGAACACGTCCGTCGGAGATGTGAACTGGATTCCGACCAACGCCGTCACGACGGTAGGCATCAGTTCCGTCGGTATTTTTATGCTCATATCGGGATATTTCTACGACAGCGCGAAGCTGCGGCTCCGAAAGCTTCTGGGACCCATCGCGTTCTACCTGCCTTTCTATTATCTGTATCGGGTGTTCGCGGTCTACGGAGGGAACAACTGGCTCTCCCCCGCTCGGGATCTCCTCACGTTTCTGCCAAAAAACGGCGATATGCTCGGCCATCTGTGGTATGTGCAGTGTCTTGTCGTCGTGATGGTGTTCGCGGCGCCGCTGCGGGCCGCCATCGACGGGCTTGAGCGCCGCGCGCATCTCCTCGCCGCCGGCGCCATGCTGCTCTTCTTCTCAATTCTGCCAACCGTCAATTACGCGCTGGATATGGGCGTGTTCCAGTACGGACTTTACAGCAACGAGCTGTCCACGTTCGTGATGATGTATTTCATCGGGGCGTATATCAGAAAGTATCCTGTCGGACTGTCCGCGCGGACGCTGGGGATTATTGCCGTCTCTGCGGCCATTCTCGCCGTGGCCGTCACCACGGCATATTGCTACAGAATAAGCCCGCTCATATTCATCCATCCGGACCGCTCGTACCCGTTCGACAAGTACGCCAATCCTTTCGTCGATTCGCGCAATCTTCTCACCGTCGTCCAATCGGTCACGGCGTTCGCGTTCCTCACGAAGCTGGATATAAAGAGCGCTTTCGTGAACAGGATCGCCGCGCTCACCTACGGAGGGTATGTCGTCCATATATTCTACGTGTACCTCGCGATGCTTCTTTTGAGCGACTGGGGCATAAACCCGCCGCTGTTCCCGCTTGTGCTGGTTAAGACGGCCTTTGGGCTGACCGCGTCGCTGGCGACGGAAGCTCTGCGGCTGTCGCTCGCGCGGCTTATCCGGCGGCGCGTACCGGAGTCGGCGTCATGAGAATCCGCCGCGCGCTGGCCGCGCTTGTCTCGCTGTTCCTCGTTTCCTGCGCGTCAAACGGCGTCTCCGCGCCTTCGGGGACGCCGTCCACGGTGGTGGAACTGCTGCCGAAGCGTCCTCCCGTGCCGTCGTCGGCTGCCGCCGCGGTGCCCGCGCCCGCGGATGTGAACGAATACGAGATTACGGCGCGTATCGACGATCCGGATAACCGGATCATATCGGGGGCTGTCCGCGTGGATTACAGGAATCGTTCGGACATAAGCCTGAGCAGCGTTTTCTTTAATTTGCGCGCCAACGGACTGCGCCGGGGTTCCGCCGTGCGGCCCTATTTTGACGACCAGGCGCCGAAAGTGTTCGGAATCGGCGCGCTCGGCGACTGGGACCTATCCGCCCTGCCCGACGGTCGATTCGGGTATATCGTCGTCGAGACGGTGACGCGGGCGAGCGAGGAACTCCGCTACACCGTTTCCGGGACGGTGATGGAGGTAGTCCTGCCGGAAGCGCTCTCCCCGGGCGAATCGGTTCAGATAACGATGAAGTTCACGGCGCGCCCGCCGCTGGCGAACACGCGCGTCGGTTCGGACGGCTCGTCGATGTGGTTCGCGAGCGTGTTTCCCGTGGCGGCCGTTTTCGACGGCGCGTGGCGCACCGAGCCGGTCTATCCGAAGTCGGGTTCGTATTTCAGCGACGCCGCCAATTATAACGTGCGCATAAAAGTGCCCGACGGAGTAACGGTCGTCGGCGCGGGGCAGGCGTCCGAAACCGCCGATTACGGCGAGCGCGAGGCCGTTTTCCGCGCGCGCATGGTTCGGGACTTCCCGTTCGCCGTCCTGCGCGGATATGTCCGGACGGACGGCCAGTCGGATTCCGGAGTACAGGTCAGCGCGTACACCCGCGCGGGAGCGGGGACCGACGCGGCGGATCTGGTCCGCGCCGCCTCCGAAAGTGTGGATTACATGTCTGAAACCATCGCGCCGTTCCCGCTGCAATCCCTCGGCGTCGTCGAGGTTGGGTTGGACGGCGCCACGGCGGAGGCGTTCTCCGGATTGGTTTTCGTGGACCGCGACCTGGCGGCCTCCGGGGATTACGACTATCAGATCGCGCGCGCCGTGGCTGCGTGTTGGTTCGGGGGAGGCGTGGGGTTCGACCCAGCCCGGGATCCTTGGCTGGGCGAGGGCATCCGGGGAGCGCTGGCCGAGCTGCTGACGCACGAGAGCGAATCGTGGCCGCGCGGCTGGCGCGAGTCGCTCTCGGAGCGGCTTGTTCAGGCGCGCGGCTCCTTGCGCGACCCGCTCTCCAGCTACCGCGCAAGCCAGGACTTTGAGGACGGCTGCGAAACGAAATCCATGCTGATGATGATCGCGCTGGAGGAAAAGCTGGGCGCGGAAGCTTTCCGCGGCGTACTGCGCGAGATGTACGAGAGCAGCTACACGCGCTTCGCCGACGCGGATGTTTTTATCGAGATCGCGTCGAACGCGGCGAAACGGCGCGGGGTAATCGCGTCCGAGTTTTTTGAGGAGTGGCTGGACCAGCCCGGTCTGCCCGACGGGTATCCCGGGCAAACCAATACGTCCAAAGGAGGAAACTGAAATGAAAAAACGCGTTCTCGCGCTGGCGCTGCTGACGGTGCTCGCCCTCGCCGCCTGTTCGGTCGGCGCCGACACGCCGGTTGGCGGCGATAAGCTGACTTATTCGCTGGGGCTTAAGGAACCGTCGCCCGACGAGCTGGCGCAAACGTCCGAAAAGACCAAGGTCTTGAGTTCGTCCAATGAAACGCTGCCGGAAAAACTCGACCTCTCCGGCGAATACCCGGCGCCCGGCAATCAGGGCGCGCAAGGCAGCTGCGCGGCTTGGGCGACCGCCTATTCCCTTCACAGCGCGCAGGAAAAACTCGACCACTCGTGGGAGTATGACGAAACTACCCTCTGCAGCCCAAGTTACGTTTACAACCAGGGAAACGACGGCGCGGACAACGGGATGTCTATCGTCAGGGCGCTTCAAATCCTGAAAGATACTGGGTCCGTCTTTTTAGCCGACATGCCGTATGACCCGGCGGATTACACGTCTATTCCGCCGGACGGGCTAGCGGAAATCGCTTATCCTCATAGAATAGAGGATTGGAACGCGGTACAGGGCGTCACGGGCATAAAAAAGGCGATAATCGCCTATGGCGGCGTGGTTGTGGGCGTGCCCTGCTATCCGGAAATTTTCATAATTAATCCGGAGAATCCCGTTTATGACGACACGTCGGGCGTAAACGACGGCGGTCACGCTATATGTCTTGTCGGATGGGACGACAGCCTCGGCGCTTTCAAATTTATAAATTCTTGGGGAACCGCGTGGGGAATCGGCGGATTCGGATACATATCGTTTGAGATCGTTGGTGAAGTAACCGCCTATTACGCGGTGGATTTTGACGAGAAAACAGAAACGGGCGATACCGCGTTTTACAGCGGGTACGAAGCCGAACAAATCCCGGATTTCGGTCGGTACGGCGGCGGTTTCGAGTTGTACGATCAGGTAACCGGAGAAGTAAACACGTACTACTATCGCAGCGCCGCCGAGGATAAATGGGAGCGTTTGTCGGCGTATATCCAGGACTTGGGCGGTTTTGGTTACGAAATAGAGGAATGCGGCTCTGGTTCAATTTGGGATACAATAGCTCTGTGGCTTGGGTATTCGTTGAAGCATGAACACGGCTATGACGTTTCCCCTATTCTCCCTAATCTCAGCGATGTCGGGCACTTCGCTTTCCGAAGCGAAGCGGGCGGCGCCATAATGATCGCCGCGTATGAAAACGATGTAGTCATTCAGGTGTACGGCGCCGGGGTGAAACAGGAAGTCGAGTCTAGGACTTGACCACGCGACCGGCCATAGGGACCTTGAAAACCGTTTCTTCATAAGATCTCATGACTATCACCAAGGTAATTATCGCGTGGACGAATTTTGCATCGCATTATCGCTTGGCGAATTTTCGCTTGGTTCGAAGCATTATCGCCTGGCAGAATTTTACGGGAAGGAATTTCGCATCGCATTATTGCTTGACAGAAGTTTGCGTGAATCGAAGCATTATCGCGTGGACGAAGTTTGCGTGAACCAAGCAAACTTCTGTCAAACGATAATGCGATGCAAACTTCGTCCACGCGATAATGCTTTGAACCACGCGAAATTCGCCAGGCAAACTTCGTTCACGCAAAAATGCGACGCGAAAATTACCCGGCAGGGCCGCTCACCCCGAGCTGGCTCGAGGCGGCTGCGGGGCGATCTCGAAGGCGAGTTCGTCGCCGCCCACGTTAAGGTTTGTCTGGCGTTTGACCTTCTTTCGGCGTACCGCGCCTTTTTCTTTTGATGAGGACGAGTTTGAAGACGCCCATTCTTTTTGGTCGATAACCATTTGTTTCGCTTGTCCTAGTAACTGGTGTATTTGTCAACCGAAAAATCCACCACTCATTATAATTGAAAAACCCACCAGCCAAACAAAAAACGCCGTGATCAGGCGAACTGTGAGTAGCGGCTGGCGGATCTTAATTATAA
>JAISCI010000066.1 GCA_031265685.1 Clostridiales bacterium | reverse complement strand
TTATAATTAAGATCCGCCAGCCGCTACTCACAGTTCGCCTGATCACGGCGTTTTTTGTTTGGCTGGTGGGTTTTTCAATTATAATGAGTGGTGGATTTTTCGGTTGACAAATACACCATTCCGCTTCTCCTATCATCCGGTGGCCAGGTGTCCGGGCAGGGCGATGAGCGGATACGATTGCGCAGGTTTCGCGCGTTTGTGAAACGAACGTGAGCCGAAAAATATTTTACTTGCAAACTCGACGGTCAGAAGGTATTATAGAGACGTTTGGGAAGGTGATTTTCGCGTGACGGAATTTGGCGCGAAAATTCATTATGAATCAGCGCTCGGAAGGAGAAGTGGAATGCTGAACAAGAAGAACGTGGACGAACTTAACGTTGCCGGTAAGCGCGTCCTCGTACGGGTCGATTTCAACGTGCCGATCCAGAATGGAGTCATAACGGACGAAAACCGCATAAAGGCAGCGCTGCCGACTATCCGAAAATTGATAGCGGGCGGCGCGAAGGTTATCCTCTGCTCCCATTTGGGCAAGCCGAAGGGACCGGATCCCAAATTCACGCTGGAGCCTGTCGCCACGCGGCTTTCGGAGATACTCGGCGTACCCGTCGCGTTCGCGGCGGACGACAACGTGGTCGGGCTGAACGCGCAGAAGGCCGTCGCCGATATGAGAAACGGCGAGGTGGTTCTGCTCGAGAACACGCGCTTCAACAAAGGCGAGACGAAGAACGACGAGGAATTCTCCAAGGCGCTCGCGTCGCTCGCGGATATTTATGTGGACGACGCGTTCGGCTCAAGCCACCGGGCGCACGCCTCCACCGTAGGCGTGGCCGGGTTTGTTCCGGAATCCGCCGTCGGATACCTGATGGAGAAAGAGATAGAATATCTCGGCAACGCCGTAAGCAACCCGAAACGCCCCTTCGCGGCTATTCTCGGCGGCGCCAAGGTCAGCGACAAGATACTCGTGATATCCGCCCTCCTTGATAAGGTGGACACGCTGATCGTCGGCGGCGGCATGGCGTACACATTCTTCAAGGCGAAAGGGTTCGGCGTCGGCACGTCCCTGCTCGAGGAAGACCGCGTTCCGGACGCGCTGGCCGTCATCAAAAAGGCCGAGGAAAAAGGCGTAAAGTTCCTGCTGCCCGTGGATACGGTAGTAGTGGAGACGTTCAGCGCCGACGCGCCCCACAAGACCGTCGATTCCGATAAGATTGAGGACGGCTGGATGGGTCTCGACATCGGCGAGAAGTCGCGCGTCCTCTTCGCGGAAGCCGTCAAGGACGCGAAGACGGTAGTCTGGAACGGCCCGATGGGCGTGTTCGAGTTCCCCGAGTTCGCGAAAGGGACGATCGCCGTAGCTCGGGCGCTCTCCGGCATCGACGCCACGACGATCATAGGCGGCGGCGATTCGGCGGCGGCCGTCAATCAACTGGGCTTCGGCGAAAAGATGAGCCATATCTCCACCGGCGGCGGAGCGAGCCTGGAATTCCTGGAAGGCAAGGCGCTGCCCGGGGTAGAGGTTATAGAGGCTAGAAACTAGAAACCAGAAACCAGAAAGAGCTAAAGGCAAGATCAAAAGCGGCGAAAGACAGGAGGTGATGGCTTGCGCAAGAAGATTATTGCCGGCAACTGGAAGATGAATGCGAACCCGACGGAAGCGACCGCGCTGGCGAAGAGGCTGATAGAGGCGGGCGTGGAATCGGATTACGCTGATGTTGTGTTCTGCGTTCCGGCGATAGATATACCCGCCGTCGTGGGGGCCGTCAAGGGGACGGGTGTCGCGGTAGGCGGGCAGAACGTCCATTTTAAACCGTCCGGCGCCTATACCGGGGAGATTTCCGCCGATATGCTGACGGACGCGGGCGCGCGGTATGTCATTATCGGGCACTCGGAGCGGCGGCAGTATTTCGGCGAGACCGACGAGACGGTGAACCTGCGTCTTGCGGCGGCGCTGGCGGGCGGGCTGATCCCGATCGTATGCGTCGGCGAGAGCCTTGGTCAGCGGGAGCGGGGCGTAACGATAGAGCTTGTGCGCTCGCAGGTCAAGACCGCCTTCGGCGGCGTATCGGCGGAAGACGCCGCGAAAACGATAATCGCCTACGAGCCGATCTGGGCTATCGGCACCGGGCGCGTCGCCACGGCGGAGCAGGCGCAGGATGTATGCGCCGCGATACGCACCGTAATCGGCGAGTTGTACGGCTCGGGCGTTGCCGATTCCGTCCGCGTGCAGTACGGCGGCTCGGTCGCCCGTGATAACGCGGCGGAGCTGTTCGGACAGCCCGACATTGACGGCGGACTGGTCGGCGGGGCGAGTCTTAAGGAAGACTTTGTAAATATAACGAATTACAAGGCGCGAAAGGGGTAATTTAATTGAAGGGTTACGCGGATATAGTGGAAGTGACCGCGCGCGAGGTACTGGATTCGCGCGGGAATCCCACCGTCGAGGTGGATGTCACCGTCGAGCTGGACGGCGGCGAGTTTGTAGGGCGCGCCGCCGTGCCGTCGGGCGCCTCAACCGGAGCTTTCGAGGCGGTCGAGCTTCGCGACGGCGGCAAGCGGTATAACGGCTTGGGCGTCGAGACCGCCGTCGCCAACGTGAACGAGCAGATCTCCGAGGAGATCATCGGCATGAACGCTTTCGATCAGATCGCCGTTGATAAGGCCATGATCGAGCTGGACGGTACGGAGAATAAGGCTAAGCTCGGCGCCAACGCGATACTCGGCGTATCGATGGCCGTGGCCAAGGCCGCCGCCGCCGCCGCCGATCTGCCGCTGTATCAGTATCTGGGCGGGTTCAACGCGAAAACGCTGCCGGTGCCGATGATGAACATCCTCAACGGCGGCAAGCACGCCGATAATACCGTTGATTTCCAGGAATTCATGATTATGCCTGTAGGCGCTCCGAATTTTAAGGAAGCGCTGCGCTACTGCGCCGAGATTTACCATACGCTTAAGAAGGTGCTGAAAGGCCGCGGACTGGATACCGCCGTCGGCGACGAGGGCGGCTTCGCCCCGAACCTGGCCACGCCGGACGACGTGCTTGATATTATTGTCGAGGCTGTCGGCAAGGCGGGTTACAAGCCCGGCGAGGACGTCATGATAGCGCTGGACCCGGCTTCCACCGAGCTTTTCGGCGAGGACGGAAAATATCACTTCCCGGGCGAGAGTAAAATGAAAGGAACCGACGTCGCGCGCTCGTCTGAAGAGATGGTCGAGCTGTACGCCGCGCTCGCCGATAAGTACCCGATCATATCTATCGAGGACGGCCTTGCCGAGGAAGACTGGGATGGCTGGAAACTGCTGACCGAACGAATCGGGAACAAGGTGCAGCTTGTCGGCGACGATCTGTTCGTGACGAACACAGAACGGCTGGCAAGGGGACTCGCGGGCGGTCAGGCGAATTCTATCCTCATCAAAGTCAACCAGATCGGCACCCTGACCGAGACGTTCGCGGCCATAGACCTTGCGCGGAAGAACAACTACACCGCCGTCGTGAGCCACCGCTCCGGCGAGACCGAGGATTCGACGATAGCCGATATAGTGGTGGCCGTCAACGCCGGGCAGATCAAGACCGGCGCCCCTTGCCGCAGCGACCGCGTGGCTAAGTACAATCAGTTGCTGCGCATCGAGGAGGAATTGGGCGAGGCCGCCGAGTATCCCGGGAAAGACGCGTTTGTTAGTATCAGAAAATAACTATAAAAATAAAGTGCGTGCATCCAGGTAATTTCGCGTGTCGAAGTTTGCATCGCATTTTCGCTTGGACGAAGTTTGCTTGGTTCACGCAAACTTCTGTCACGCGAAAATGCGATGCAAACTTCCGTCCCGCGCAATTCCTTCTCTCGACGTTCGGCGTCCGTGTAGCTTGCGGCGTATCCAGCCGGAACTCACGCCGCTTGCTCCGCCCGCCGATTGTCTTGACTGTCAAATGCTGGAATTCGTTCACGATGATGACGCGCGATGGATTTTGCGTGCACCAAGCAAAAATGCTTCTTTCGCCACCCGGCGTCCGTGCAGGCGTCCGGCATATCCAGCCGGAACCTGCAGCGCTCGCCCTGTCTGCCGATTGCCTTGATCGCCGCCGCCGCGATTACCGCCGGAAGCTGCGCGGTCGGGCCGTCGGTCGTCGATTTGTCGCCGCCGGTCCTGCGGATAGATAGATGGAAGCACCTCGTCGAACAGCCGCGTTCTGGCCGCTTCGCCTTTTCTCGCGTCGCCACGGATTTTCGCGTGACAGAAGTTTGATCGCATTTTCGCGTGATGGAAGTCCGCTTGAACCACGCGAACTTCTAACTGTCAGGGGTTCGAAGGGCATTAGCGTTTACGACAAAGATTTGATAGAGAGATTTGTTACATTCGGCTTATGAGCGTGACGTAAAAGAAAACGCGCACAAGGTAAAACTATATCTTCCCCGTAAAGCCGCGCCACTGCTTGAGGAATATTACAATACAGGCGCAATCACGCCATCGCAATTAATACCACGCGAAACGCCAAATCCTGGCATTGGCGCAATAGAGTTATTGGAAGAATATCTGGATTTTGGACGCAGCGAAATGAATTATTCCGCCGGTTCTTTAATGAACCGACGAAACACAATCCGCAGATATTTACTTGCGGCGGAACGATTGGGACACAATGACTTAATGGAAATGACTCTGCCGGATGCTAAACGAAGTATGATGGAGTATTTGCAGTTGGGGAGCGGCAAAACGCATATGCTGTATCCGATTCGTGACTTTTTGAAATTTCTTTACGGTAACAAGGTTACGGCACAGGATTTAAGCATAGTAGTCCCACGGAATTATTCGCCTAAGCGTCATATCAAAGAAGGTTATTCCGGGGGCGAGATTGATGCTTTGTTGAACTCAGTAAATCGAGAAACACCTTTAGGAAAACGTGACTATGCAGCGATGCTTCTTGCACAGACCACCGGATTACGGGGATCGATGTTGTCGTTGAAAATACTCGGATATCGACTGGAAGCTGAAGGAAATTAATGTTATTCAACAAAAAATAGTCAATCCTGTGAAAATCGCACTCACGGCAAGTACGGGCAACGCTATTGCTGATTATATTTTGAACGGACGCCCCCGAAGTTCGTCGCCATATATATTTTTGCGGCATCGAATCCCATACGAAAAATTGACCGCTCCGAATAGCTTGATAAGGCGGTATTTTTCATTGACAACGCCTGACGGGCAGATGGTATCAAGTAAAGGATTTCACGGATTACGCCTTTAGCTTTGCACGACCAAGAGTTGGAAAATTGCGCGTTGCCGTTTATCACGGAGGAAGCGGAGGCATTATGAAATATCAAATACGTGGGAATTTTGCGGAGAAAATCGAATCTTTCACGGCAGAAAAGCGGGTGCTGGGCTGCTAATATAATAGCGATGTAGATATACTCGCTACTTTTGATAAGTTTTAGCTGACTATTAACGTTATTTTGATTCTGTTTGTGCTGTATAATTGGATTCTTGTTGTGTATAAAAACGTTCTATGTGTGCGATGATTTACTGTACATATGGAACATTTTTCGTTTGTTTGACAGAGAAAAAAGTTGTCATCTTACATAGAGATGTTTGACATTCTTTCTGAACGCTTACACCGGGCGCGTCTTACCGCCGTCGCCCCACGACATATAGTAATGAATAAATCGAAAGGATCATCAGTCGTTCGCCGCCCAGTCGTAGATGTCCGGGTGCTTCTCCTTGTCGATTATCACACCGCCGTTCTCGTCCGTTTCGAGCGTCACGCGCTTCGGGTTTCTTTTCAGAGCCGCCGCGACTATCTTCTCGTCGAGCGTAAGGCCGGCGACTGGCTGAAAGGGAAGCCTGCTTTCCAATGCCGATAGAACATTTATCACCTCTATCGCCGTCGTCTGGTCTAAGCCCATACGCGCAAACATCTGCGTGGCGAGCGTCTTCACATCCGCGTCTATCTTGACGTTCACGTTAGATTTCGCGTGGGTCATAATAATCACCTCGTTGCTATCATAACCGATTTTAACGTAAGCGTCAATACTCTGTCGTTATTTTTGTTCGGATTGTTCCTCATACTCCGCTACGCTCCTTTCCGCGTTCGTTTCGCTCACAACCCCCATCACCTCCGGCGGCTCGCCACCAATCCCGAAGTCGCCGTCGGCCTTTTCGATATCCTCGTTGACCGCACCGATTATCGCCGTTGACGTTTGTGTGAGGATATTCTCGCATTCCTCCTCACTCGGTCGGCGAACATGCTCGAACTCAAAATCGAGGTCGTCGGGTATCGCGCCGAACTCCGACAGGCACATAATGGGGAGCCGTTTATCAAGTATCGGGCGCAGTATCGCTTGCTGCTGTTCCTCAATGCCGTCGATGAATTTTGCTTGGGTCAAGTAAAATTCCATAGTAGTTCATCATATCGCTCTCGACTAAGGTAATTTTGCGTGAACCGAAGCATTTTCGCTTGGACGAAGTTTGCATCGCATTTTCGCGTGAACGGATTTTGCCTAAAGCCGCAAACTTTTGTCACGCGAAAATGCGATGCGAAATTAATGTCGCGTTCATTCCGCCGGACTTCTGCCGAACAGTTTGGTAACGGGAATCGCGGACGCGCCCGACGCGTCGAGCATAAACCTCTCGTATATGTCCGACAGCCCGGCGAACGCGTACTGGTGCCGCTCCACGTTGTCGTCCTTGCCGATGATCTGCATTGACTGGTTCGAATTCATCCGGTTCTGCATTGACAGCGTGTTGTACAAGTCGTTTATCACGCTCGTCGGAGCGTTGCCAAGCTGCTCAAAGCCGTCCATTTTGAACACGCTGAGGTTTGCCTGAAATACAAGGTTCGCGATGTTGTAACTGGTGTTGTCGTACTTCTTAATCTCCGCGAACACGTGTTCAATCTCGCTCGTCCCCCAGTACGTCTCCGCGAGTTCCTCGATGTACGGCATTCGCCAACCAAGAAGGCAAGCGCGGACGTCGCCCGGACGTTTGAACGGCACAGCGGACCTCTAGCCAATGAATTTTGCGTGATTCAAGCAAAATTTATCTTCCGGCGCGTCTTTAACATTTTCAGGGAAAGCGGCGGAAATATGGCGACGGTGATGGTGTGATACGCGCCGCTTTTCGTTCTCCGACGCAGAGGGCGAACTGCTTGCGCTCTATCTGGTATTTTTTGGCCTTGTCCTTTGCAGCGCGGCTTGGTCGCGGCTAAGATTCGCGCGTGATTCAAGCGCGAATCGCGCCGTGTCCGGCTCATTCACGGCTAGCGCCTCACTTTCTTTTGAATTTTGCCTGGTTCACGCAAAATTCATTCGTGCGAAAATGCGCCGCGAACTTCAGCGCCGCTTTGTCCGGGTCTCATCTCGTTTCAGGCTTTTTAGGCGCTGATCGGCAACGTATTCCGTATATGCCTTGCCGTTGTATTCAAAGCTGTCGTACTCGTGGTACGGAATTTCCTCTGCCGAAGTTTGCGTGGATCGAAGCATTTTTGATTGGTTTGAAGCATTTTCGCTTGGTTCACGCGAAAACGCGATGCAAAAATGCGATGCAAACTTCTGTCCAGCAAAATTCCGAGGCGGCCTCAGCCTCGGGGGCAAAGCCCTCTATACGCTGTTCCCGCCAATGTAATCTAAGACACCGCGGTTCGAGCGTCAGTTGCTCACGATATTCTCCATGTGTATACGCCATTGTTTCCGCCCTCCCGCAGATTCTTTCGACAAACCAATTGTACCATATTCTTTGGGGCTTTGGCATGGCGTTTTGCGCAGGGTGAGTCTAAGAGGTTTTTTGAAGGGGGGGGGTATTTTTAGCGGTCCGCCAAAATTTTTTGTTTTTTTAAGCAATTCATTCCATGAATAGCGCCTACTATCCGGGGCAGGCTTAATATAGTGAGTATGTTTGAGAATGATAAGATCCAAGCTCGGAGTCAATTCTCAAACACGCGAACGGCGATTCAGTATCAAAAATTTCGCAAGGGAGGTACATACTCGTGAAAAAATTTTTGTTCGCCGCGATTGTGGCGGCCATGGCTCTGCATCCCACGACGGCTTTCGCTATCGGCAATGGCGCTGGTTACGGTACCAGCGGCGGGGGTTATGGCGCTGGCGGTTATGGTACTGGAACTGGTTACGGTACTGGCAGCGGTTATAGCAATAACGGCGGCTCCGGCTATACTCCGTCCGCGGCGACGCTTCCCGCGCCGAATACTCAAACAGGCGGCGGAGCTGCGGACTCGATGACCGCGCCCGGCCAAGACGACCAGACGACCACGCCTTACGCGTCGCCGCGGGATTCGCGGTCTTCCGGGACGGCGGGCGATGTGGGCGAACCCTACTATGGCGGTTATTTTGACAGCGCGCGTGATACGAGGGGATCGTCCTCAAGCGTCGGCAGCTGCGAGCGCCTAAGCGTGTCTCCGGACACTTATATAGTCCGCGACGGGGAGGATCTTTGGCTCATCATGGGCAACGTCAAGGCTAAGCTGGCGACGCTGATTTATGAGGCCGAGTCCTCGCCGGAGCCAAGCCCCACGCCCTACGCCGACAAAAACTCGCTGGCTCTGCCGATTATTTCATATAAGTAGTCACCGCAAATATCAACTTTAATTCTGAAACAGTATTATTGTAACTCTGGGACGGCCGTTCGCGCGGCCGTTCTTTTTAAGCGGGATCAGCGTGAAGAAGCTTGCGCACACTTCGCGCGCGCGTCCATATAATGACAATGCGGCAAAACTTTCGCGGCCCTGTCTGGGCGGCGGCCGTATCGCCGATTTTCACGAAAGGAGTGATCGCTATGATTGGTAGCTGGACCATCGCCGCGCCGGAGCGTCCGCATTGCCATGGAAATCACCTCGGCAGTGTGCTCCTTCTGTCGCTGCTCGACCCGGGGCTGCTTGAGGGTAACAGTCTCCTGCTGCTTCTGCTGCTCTCTGGCAGGAGATTCCGGTAATACTATTCTCAATTTGACTTCAAGATTGGTATTGTCCGGACGAAGAGTATCCGCGCTGGACGGCAAATTCAATCTATCATCTTGATCGAGAGTAGTATAAGAAAGCTTCAAGAACAGCCCCTCGGGTCGTCGGGGGCTGTTCGTCTGTATTTGTCAATTGAAAAGATTGATGAATTATTAGCACATATACACATTGAATCGTAGCGCTTCCGGGAGGCAAAATGTTGGCGAACTGATCAGTACAATTGATTTTCGATGTCCTCAATCGACAATCCCTTATTTACGCCATCTTTTCATCAAATAGCACACACAGAATTGTAGATAAATTTTCCGATTGCGGACATTGCATAAACTGTTTCTCCATCTAATGTATTTTTGGCTCCCGGAGAAAAACCACTCCGATTTTCGCTCAAAAAAAACCCTCGAATTTATTAAAAAAACGGAGTCCGGGCGGGCCGATTTCCGACGAAAAAAACGCCGTCGAGCCTGTCCGCCCGGCGGCAATTCCAGCAATTAAAAAGGCCGACGAATTTTCGCGAGGCGGGCGAAAGCCGTTCCATTGCTTGATTATCTGCTCGCCCATGAGGGCGGTAATTGGAGGCGCGTCGGGAGCGCCTATTACCGCCGCGACCCCGACCACAATTCTCTCCGGGTGGACA
>JAISCI010000014.1 GCA_031265685.1 Clostridiales bacterium | reverse complement strand
AGTATTGATCTCTTCCTATCTTTGACGAACTTGCTGCCGTTCGGCAGTTTATCGTCGCCGATGGTGAATACCGGGACGGTGTAAGGATCGCCGTCAAGAGTCGCGTTTACGGTGGCGGTGTACTTAATCTCAAGAGTCACCTCTTGATCCTCGTACCCATCCAGGTCACTCGCGCCATCCTTGTCCTTCACCTTAACGGTCAGCACATCGCCATGGGCGAATGTGCCGCTAACCTTCACGGTGTAGTCGCCGTCGGATCCGGTTATATCTGAGGAGAGCTTTGTAGTGGAGTTGTATACCTCAATTTCTTCTGCGTTCGGGAGTATCGCCTCCACGCTCAGCGTCACACTGCTCGCTGTTGCGGAGCCAGAAACCTCTGCGCCGGTCAGTGTCGGCCTCTGTGGGTAGGATACCTTGGCACCGCCGATGAATTTATCGGCGGGGGTGCCGGGCTTGCCCGCCCAGAGCGTGATGACGTCGCCATCCGCCGGGACACCTTCGACGCCGTCGGGTATCTCGCCCAGCGGAAACGTGTCTCCCGTGAGAGTGCTCAGGTCTTCCTGTCCAATCCACGTTATCCGGTTTGCGTCAAGCTCGCCGTATACTAGACCTTCACCGCTACTCACGGTGTCGTTGAGGTACGCGGTCAGGCCGTAACCGAAGTCGGTCTTGGGAAGAGCTTCGTACAACTCCCACCCAATGTCCTCCACACCCGTTTTGTAGAACGTATCGCTCGGCGTGTAGTTGATGGTGAGGCTACCTTTGCCGACCGCGTCTTGCAAACTGGGTGCGGCACAAACGGTTGCAACGCCGATGGCCATGGAGAAAGCGAACACCAGGGTCAACAGCGCCAAAACGCGTTTTTTCATTGTATTTCCTCGCCTTCCTGAAAAAATTGATTTTCCGGATCAGACGGCAAGGCCGCCTAACCCGGCGGTCGGTCCTCCGCGAACTAACGCGGCGGAATTGCCAATACTTTTGTCTCTATTCAGTTTTACGACGTTTATGTAACAGTTCCCTTGCTAACCGATCAGCCTATCACTCCTTTAGATGTATTAGCCCGCCGCCGCGCTCCGGAAAATCTAACCAACGCAACCGGGCTTGATTCATGTCCGCGCGTTTTCCGCGCAGACGACAGAACCCGCCGAAGGACAAACCGATCGGCCGGACACCGTGGCGCCCAAGGTTCACCGCTTTTCGCCTTTTGCTTCTTGTTTCTTGCCTTTAGCTTCTTGCCTGAAACCGCAAGAAGCATAACCGCAAAGAACATAACCACAAGAAGCGTAACCGCGAAAAGCATAATCGCAAGAAAACTGTCACGGACAAATCGCTTCTCCCGCTGACACGCCGACCGCACTAGCCTGCGCCTTGGGGTTTTCCACGCCAAGGGGGGGTCTCGCCGCGGCAAACGCCGAAAAGCGCAACGCGCCCCGAGTGTGCCCGCCAAGAATCGATCGTCCAATCGCCGCCGAATAATCCCGACGGCCCGCAAGGAGGAAATTGCCGAAAATAAATTTTGCCTGATGCCGCAAAATTCCGTCAGGCAACCAGAAAACTTAACGGTATAAATCTTCCGGCACATCCGGATTTTGTGAGATTCACGCAGAATCCATAATGGGCCGCAACCGCCGCTTCTGAAATCCAGCCTATTTTCACAAATTTCCTTCCCTTATATAATAACATATGTGACTATAGATAATCAAGTGTTTCTTTTAATTTTTTTATATGTTATCTTTTTCACAGAAACCCTCTTGCCGAGCATTATATTTTCGTCATATTTACTATAGGACGCGGAATAGAACGCGCGATCCATAAAAATCGAAGAACGGGGCGCTCTCTGGGGTAATTTTCGCGTGAATCCGCGAAAATTCATTCGTAACCCCCGCGGACCGTCGTATTGACGGCGTTTGTCATAACCGCCATGACGCGGTCGCTCAGGTTCTCCGGGCCGAGAAGGACGCGGTCCCTTCGGGAAATTGACGGCGGTGTCGGCCGCCGCGCCCAGAAAGAACTCTGAGGTGTTGAACGCGCCGCTAGAAGCGCAGTTCGCATGCTATGCTTATTGTTAGTACGTTATGGCTCTCCGTCTGGTTGACCAGCGCGCCCGAGGAACTGTATGTATCCGTCCGTTACAGTCGCCCCGGAAGCGTCCTCCGCGCGCGTATCGGCGTCAGCGGGCGGAGGTCAGGCGGCTATCGGCGGATTAAGCTAGTATGCCGAGGAACCGCGACGCGCTTCCCGCACAGATCCGACAGCCCGCATCCCGCGCAATCCGCCCGGATGGCGCGGCAAACAGCCCGCCCGTGCGTTATCACGAGCGGGTTAAACGAACACCACAGCTCCTCGGGGAGGATGAGCGACAGGTCGCGCTCGATCCGCGCCGGGTCGTCGCTGTCCGTGAGACCAAGACGGTATGATACGCGCTTCACGTGCGTATCAACGACGATGGACGGCAGCGCGAAAACATGCGAGCGCACGACGTTCGCGGTTTTGCGGCCTACCCCGGGAAAAGTGGTGAGCGTCTCTACGTCGGAGGGCATCTCGCCGCCGAAGTCCTCGGCAAGCCTTCGCGCGGACGCTATCAGGTTACGCGCCTTCGCGTGGTAGAATCCCGCCGGGCGGACGATCCGCTCCACGTCGGCGAGTTCGGCGGCGAGCAGCGCGTCCGCCGTCGGGTACTTGGCGAACAGTTCGGCGGTGACGGCGTTTACGCGAGCGTCGGTGCATTGCGCGGAGAGGATCGTCGCCGCCATCAGCTGCCACGGCGAGCCGAAGCTCAGGAAGCACTTGCCGTCGTACGGATACATCTCCGCGAGCCGCCGCGCGACCCGCTCCGCCCGGCCGCTCATCTCTCCCACGGCGGCGTCCATCCCTCTTTATTGCGCTGACGCGCCCGCGCTATCGCGAAGCCGCCGCCCGGAACGTCGTCGGTTATCGTCGATCCGGCGGCGATGTACCCGCCGTCGCCGACGCGGACCGGCGCGATCAGGTTCGCGTTGCAGCCGATGAATACGCCGTCGCCGACTTTTGTGCGCTCCTTGTTCTTCCCGTCGTAGTTGACCGTGACGCAGCCGCAGCCAAAGTTGACGCGCTCGCCCACGTCCGAATCGCCGACATAGGACAGGTGCGGCACCTTCGTACCCCGCCCGAGCGCGGAGTTCTTCACCTCTACAAAATCGCCGATTTTAACGCCGCCCGATATGTCCGAGCCGGGGCGGATATGGCAGAACGGCCCGATTCTGACGCCGTCGCCGACGCGCGAATCCGTTATGACGGTATACTGTATGAAGCAACCGGCGCCGATCACGCTGTCTTTAATACGGTTGCCCGCGCCCAGCTCCGTCTCCGCGCCGACGGACGTCCGGCCCTCGAGGATATTGCCCGGCCAGACCGCCGCTCCGGACTCTATCGTGACTAAAGGGCCTATGTACGCGGACTCGGGGTCCACGATGAATACGCCGCGCGACATGTGTCCCGCGTTGATCGAGCGCTTCAGCGCCATAGCCGTTCGCGCCCGGTCAGCCGCGCTTACATAGTTCAGCCGGGCGGTTTCGGACGACCCCGGGATATAGCCCCGCGGCACGATAACTTCGGCCTCGCCGCAGAGAGCCTCGAATTCATCCTTGCCGAGCGGCCGCAGGTTTGTGTCCCTGGCGATCGCGTCTCCCGCGGCGGCGGCGGGCGCGTAGAAGCCTACTATGTCCCCCGCGCCCAGCGCTCCAGCGAAGAACGCTGCGGCGGGCGAGCCGAGGATAGGGATAAGGGCGAACTCCGCCGCCTTTTCGTCGGGGATGTGGATGACGTATTTTTTCATTCCCAGCTTAAGCCTCCCGTCTGCTGTTTCCATTATTATGGAAACAATATCACCGCGTCTTTTTAAGCGCGACAGCCGTCCTCGCGGGCACGTACAGAGACAGGCAGTCCGCGCCGTTGAAGTCGATAGTCCTGTATTCTCCCGTCGTCAGCACGCGGCCAAACCCGCCGAACTCAGGCGCGTCGGTCGTAAAAACCGGCGCGTAAGCGCCGCGCTCGCCCATGGCGATCCGCAGCTTCGGATAACTGGCGATCGGGTGGAAGTTAAACACAAAGAGGTATTCCCCCTTGACATAAGAGAGTATCTTCTCGTCGTTGTTCTGATAGACGAGACGCGCGCAGTCGCGCTCCAGTATACGCCCCGCCTTGGCGAGCGCTATCATCGCCCTGTCGAAGTCCAGTAGCTGCTTGTAGCGGAGATTCGGGTTAACGGCCAGGCTCCATTGGCGGCGCGCGTAATGATAGTTCCAGCCGTTGCCCTCGCGCGGGAAATCGATCCACTCGGGATGACCGAACTCGTTGCCCATGAAATTGAGGTACCCCTCGCCCGCCGCGGTAAGCGTTATAAACCGGATCATCTTGTGCAGCGCTATGGCGCGGTCGATCGCCAGAGACTGGCCGCCGGCGTCCATATGCCAGTACATCTCCTGATCGGCCAGCCAGAACATGATCGTCTTGTCGCCGACCAGCGCCTGATCGTGCGACTCGCAGTAGCCGACGGCTTTTTCGCCCGGACGGCGCGTGGTCAGCTCCCACCAGAGCTTCGTTATGTCCCAGTCCTCGTCGCGCCGCTCCTTCAGCGTTCGGATGAAATAGTCGGGCATACCCATCGCCAGACGGTAGTCAAAACCGATGCCGCCGTACTCGACGGGCAGGCACATGCCGGGCATGCCGCTCATGTCCTCCGCGATCATGACCGCTCCCGGGCGGACCGCCTTCGCCAGCTCGCTCGCCAGCTGGAGGTAGTTTACGGCGTCCAGGTCGGTCGCCATGCTGAAATATTTACTGTAGTTATCAAAATTTTCGCCCAAGCCGTGGTGGTGGTAGAGCATACTCGTCACGCCGTCGCAGCGGAAACCGTCGAAATGGAACTCCTCGAGCCAGTACTTGACGTTTGAGAGCAGGAAGTGCAGAACGCCGGGCTTGCCGTAGTCGAACACCTTGGAATCCCACGCGGGGTGCTCGCCCTTGCCGCCGGAATGGAAGAACTGCCACACGGTGCCGTCGAACTCGTTGATCCCGTCGTCGAAGTTCCTGACGGCGTGCGAGTGCACTATGTCCATCAGCACGCGGATACCCATGCCGTGCGCCGTGTTGATCATCGCTTTCAGTTCTTCGGGCGTGCCGAAGCGCGACGACGGCGCGAAAAAGTTGGAGACGTGATATCCGAACGAACCGTAGTACGGGTGCTCGGCGATCGCCATCAGCTGAACGGTGTTGTAACCCAGATCCTTAATCCACGGCAGCGCGCGCCCGGCGAACTCGGCGTAAGTACCTACGCGGTATTCCTCGGTAGCCATGCCTACATGCGCCTCGTAGATCAGCGGCGGCTCGGTTGCGGCGGGATCGAACGCGGAGTCCGTCCACTCGAAATCTTTCCTCGGCAGCCAGATCTGGCCGTTGTAGCCGTTTATCGCCTTATCGTATACCGCGCGGCGGATAAACAGCGGCACGCGTTCGCGCGTTCCGTTGTCGCCCTTCACGACGACTTTAACGAGCGACCCGTGCAGGTCCCTCTCGGACGTAAAGCGTACCTCCCATGTTTCGCCGTCGATTTTGGAGAGCGGCGTCGCGCGTCTGTCCCAATTGTTGAAATCGCCGATCAGCCAGAGCTGGTGAGCCGAGGGCGCCCACTCGCGGTAAATATATCCGTTCTCGCCGTCGCGGAAAAACCCGTAATACAGATGTCCGTTGGCGAAGCCGGTTATGCCGCCGCCCCGGGGGATCAGGCGCGATTTGAGGCGGTCTAGCCGGTCCATCCGCAGGTTAATATCCCCCTCGAAAGACGAGAGCCAAGGGTCAAGCTCCAGAATTTTGTATCCCACTCGCGTTATCCTCCCAGTGTACGCTTTCCTTATATAATATACCCTCCGGCGTCTTGTGTCAAATTGTTTAGCGCCGCGGCGCGGCGTTCCGGGGATTTTGCTTGGTTCATGCAAAGTTCCGTTCCCCGCCGTGTCATTTTCCCGAACCCCGCATATCCTGTTAATGCAAGTCGAGTACTTGACTTAATAGCGGAGGCGGCAAATAATGCCAGTCGAGTTGTCGGAGTGGTGTATCACTGTTGTTACCGCGGCGATGGGCGCTCTGGCGCGCGTTATCAACCATAAGAACGGTGAACCGTTCAATATGGGGTACGTCGCGGGAGAGATCATAATTGCCGTGTTTGTAGGCTTACTGATGAGGTTTCTCGCAAAATACTTTCAATGGGACAGCAACTTGGCCTACTTGTTCGCCGGATTGAGCGGATGGGCCGGGCCGCACTCGCTTAACCTGATTACAAAAGTTATCGCGAAGCACACGGGCATCGACCTTGACAACCGCAAAAAGGAAGACGCGAAAGCGGACGGCGGGGAGGATGGGAGTGACAAATGAGCAGAAAACAAGACTTGACGCTCGTCGCTGATATCACCGCGGCGGCACTCTTTGCCCTCTTCACGCGCGCGTTGGCCGAATGGCTCCGATGGGAGCCGACGCTGGGCTTCGTAATCGCGTGCCTGGCCGGATGGTCGGCGCCGCTGTCGCTCGATTGGGTCCTGGCGGTGGTATTGAAGCGGAGAGAAGGCAACTTTGACAAAGGAGAGGGTGGATAATAGTGGCAAGCAAGCTGTTTGCGAAACCGGCCGGCGCGTTCAAATTCTTTATGGAGATCGCCGTGGCGGCGGCGGTCGGTCCGCTGACGCAGTTACTGGCCGACATATTTTTCTGGGAGACCGGCACGGCTTTCGTGCTCGCGGGGCTGAGCGGCTGGGCCGGACCGCATATCCTCAATTGGATCGTGTCGGCGGTTTTGAGCCTCGCCGGTAAATAGCGAAAGGATGAGAACGATGACAATCACCGACAGACTGCTGACTCCGGGGGCGGCGCACGGCCGGCCGGGCACCGCGATCAAGCCCGTTGGAGTGGTGATCCATTATGTGGGTAATCCGGGCAGCAGCGCGGAGGCGAACCGCAACTACTTTGAGGCCGGCGCGGCAGGCGGACGCGCGTCCGCGCACTACATAGTCGGACTGAAAGGCGAGATACTGCGCTGTATCCCGGAGACCGAGCTGGCGAATCACGCGGGCAAGAGTTACGGCGCGCAGTGGGACGCCATGGCAAAGACGAACAACCATCGCTACATAGGCGTCGAGACATGCCATCCGGACGCCACGGGCAAGTTCAGCGACATAACGATGGAATCGCTCATATGGCTTGTCAGCGATATATGCGTCCGCCGGGGATTCGATCCGCGCGCGGCCGTCCTGCGCCATTACGACGTGAGCGGCAAGAGCTGCCCTCTGTATTACGTCAAGAATCCGGCGGCGTGGACAGCGCTCAAGGATAAAATCATAGCGCGCGTCGTGAAACCGAAGCCGCTGGTGGAGCTTGTCGCCGAGAAGATCGGCCTGAACAGCCCGGGCCTGTGGCAGGACGTTATCGACGGCAAACGTATCGCGACGGCGGATCAGGTGCGGTCGCTGTTCGAGAAGATCGCGGCGGCAATCTGATACTAATTCCACTCAAAAGGACGCCGAATATTTTTTCGGTCCGCGCCTGGAATTTTGCGTGACAGAATTTTGCGTAAACCAAGCAAAATTCATCCAAGCAAAATTCATCCAAGCAAAATTCAGAACCGCGCGGACACGGCAAGCTCGAAAAAGTATTTGGCACAAGCTAAGTGGAATTAGTATGACGCTTTCGGGCATCAACCTTTCCTCGGAACCCTGATTCTCACCGTGGTTCCCGCCCCGTACTCGCTGTCCACGGCGACGCCGTACCCCTCGCCGAATCCCAGCCGCAGCCGGCCGCTCACATTAGCCAAACCGATGCCGTCCACGTCCGCCGATTCGGGCGGGCTGTCCACGCGCCTGCGCAGCGCCGCCAGACGCTCCCGCGTCATTCCGGCGCCGGTGTCGCGCACGGTTATAATCGCGGCGTCTTCCCCGGCTTCGGCGGTTATCTCAATAATCCCGCCGCCGCGCTTGTTTTTCAGCCCATGATACAGAGCGTTCTCCACGATCGGCTGAAGCGTCAGCTTCGGCACGAGACAATCCGCCGCGGCCGTGTCCACGCGTATCGAGTACGTCATCGTGTCGCTGTAGCGCATTTGCTGGATCAGCAGGTAGCTCTCCACCTGCTCTATCTCCTCGGCGACTGTGGCGATGTCCCGGCCGCCCGCGAGACTCTTGCGGAAAAAATTAGAGAGCGCCTTCGTGACGGCGATGACCTTGTCGTTCTGGCGCGACTCGGCCATCCATACGATCGTCTCCAATGTGTTGTACAGGAAGTGCGGGTTTATTTGCGCGGAAAGCAGGCGGAACTCGGCGTCGCGAAGTTTCGCCTGCTCTTCGCGCACGCGGTCGATAAGCTCGGACACGCGCTCTGTCATCTCGTTAAAAGAATCGCTCAGCCTGGCTATCTCGTCGCGGTTGCCGTCGATCACGCGCGTGGAAAAATCCCCGGCCGACACCGCCATCGACATCTCTATCAGTTTCTTTACCGGATCAGACACGGAGTTGGAGATATACACCGTGAGAAGCGCGGCCGCGGCGATCAGCGCGACCGTAACAACGAGGATTACGACGACCCAGAAGAGCAGGCCGCGCTGCAAATCCTGATTCGCCTTTTCCATCGCGTGGATTTTCAGAACCAGATAATCCTGAATCTCCTGATTTATGAGCGTAGTGATCGAGGAAATCTGATCCAGCGTCACCATTTCCGCCGCGACAGGCTCGTCGCGGGCGATCTGCTCTCCCGTCAGATCGACATATTTGCGGAGCGTCTCGAGCGTGCGAAGGATTATGTCCAGCTCGATCGTCTCGGCGCCGTCGGAGGACCTGCCCATCAGACCGCGCAGTTCGCCCCCGAGGTTCTCGATCATGCGGTACTGCTCGCCGTCGCCGAATTCCCTGTACCCCGCCACGACATTGTACATCAGGCTGTCCATCTCGACCTTGAACACGTTCGAGTAACTGTTCGCGCGCGCCGCCGAGAGCACTATATCGTTGTACTGCCGCGAATAGTTATAGAATGTGAGGATGAGAAGGAAAACGAAAAGAAGCAGCGCGGCGATAACCGCGCCGAAAACAAGTATCAGCCGCCTGCGCAAGGAAATCGAGCGTATCAGGCTCTTTTCGACAATATTGACGCCGCCCACCGCGCGCCCTCCGTTCCGGCTCACGCCTAACCGAAAAAACCCCGGCAAGAAAGACCCTCGCCGGGGTTTGCTCCGCAAGAATTTTCGCAACGGAAGTTTGCTTGGATCCGCAAACTTCCATGGTTCAGGCGAAAATTACCTTGCCCGACCCGCCGGAATCGTTTGGCAAAGCAGGCCGGCTCGTTTAACCGGCGCTTGGCGCCGCCTTTTTGGAAAGGGTATTTTTACGACCATATTTTCGCCTGTTCAGCTCCAAAATACAATGAGTTTTTTTGCGAATAAAGTTGGTTTTTTTAAGGCGCCGGTACGCCCCGCCGAGACGCGACTTTTTTAATAAATTGCGTTTTCCTCCGTATACTACATTTATCGGCATACGCCGCTGATACTGCCGTCAACCTGAATTCCGGAACAGTATGGCTTTATTTCAAGATCTTATCTCAGGGAGGAGATAATTATGTCCAACATGGTTGTTAACACCAACATTCTGGCGCTTAACGCCCACCGCAACCTCGGAGCGGTCGGGAACGCCCAGTCGAAGGCTTCGCAGAGGCTTTCCAGCGGCATGAGGATCAATTCCGCCGCCGACGACGCGGCGGGTCTCGCGATTTCCGAAAAAATGCGCGCCCAAGTGCGCGGTCTCGACATGGCCGCGAAGAACGCCCAGGACGGCATTTCGTTGATACAGACCGCCGAAGGATCCATGCAGGAGATCGGCTCGATGACGCAGCGTATCCGCGAGCTTACCGTGCAGGCGGCGAACGACACCAACACCGCCGAGGACCGCGGCAAGATAGCGAACGAGATCAGCCAGCTGACGAGCGAAATAACCGACATGGCGACGCGCACTCAGTTTAACACCAAGACGCTGGCGACCGGCGCCTACGGGACCGGGGGCGACGAGCTGCACCTCCAGGTAGGCGCGAACGCGTCGCAGCAGATAGGATTCTCGATAGGCACGCTGACCGCGGAGGGCCTTGGCATCGCCAGTCTCGCCTCCGCGATCGGCTCCGCCGGCGCGACGTCCAGCAGCATATCCGCGCTTCTCAGCACCGTTGACGAGGCCGTCGCCACCGTCACCAACGAGCGCGCGAAGCTCGGCGCCGTCCAGAACCGGCTGGAGCATACCATCAACAATCTGCAAACCTCCGGCGAGAATCTTTCCGCGTCCGAATCGCGTATCCGCGACACCGACATGGCGAAAGAAATGATGAATCTGACGAAAGCGAACGTACTGCAGCAAGCCGCGACAAGCATACTCGCCCAGGCGAACCAGGCTCCGCAGTCGATTCTGAAGCTTCTGGGCTAATGATAAAAATCCCTCTCTTCCGCCGGGAAGCGGGGGATTTTTGCGTCCGCCTCCGCGGCCGTTCCCGCGTCGTCCCCGATCGGCCGGCGCGAATCCGAACCGGCAAATTAGACGCGTTTTACCCGCCCGTCTCCTTCATCAATTTATACTCGACCGAATCCACCAGCGCGATCAGGCTCGCCTCGATAATATCCTTCGACACGCCCACCGTAGTCCAGCTGTCCGCGCCGTCGGCGGATTCTATCAATACGCGGACTTTCGCCGCCGTCGCGTCCGAGCCGTCCAGAACGCGCACCTTGTAATCCGTAAGGCGCATACCGCCCAGCGACGGGTAGAACACGCCGAGAGCTTTGCGGAGCGCCTTGTCCAGCGCGTTGACGGGACCCTCGCCCTCGTCGGCGGTGATTTCCTCGCGGCCATCAACCGCTATCTTGATCGTGGCGACCGAGGCTCCGCGCCCGTCCGGCAGCTGCTCCGTAATCACCTTGAAATTCCGCACCTCAAAAAACGGGCGGTACAGTCCCAGCGTCTTGCGCGCGACCAGCTCGAACGTCGCTTCCGCGCCCTCGAATTGGTAGCCGTCGCCCGTCAGTTCCTTGAGGCGGCGAAGAACAGCCTCGGTTTCCGGAGACTCGCGCGTCGCGGACGGGCATACCCGGAGCACGCGCGGCAGAACGGCGCTGCGCCCGGACGATTCGCTCGTGAGAAGCCGCCGCTCGTTGCCGACGGCTTCCGGCGGGACATGCTCGAAGCTGCGCGGATTCTTGCGCACGCCGTCGATATGCATACCGGCTTTATGGGAAAAGGCGTGCCTCCCCACGAACGGCTCGCGCCCCGAAAGCGCCACGTTCGCGACCTCCGCCACGAAACGGGCCGTCTGCGTCAGAAGCGGCAGGCTGGCGTCCGGAACCAGCCGACAGCCGCGCTTCAGCTGCAGATTCGCGATGACCTGCGACAGAGACGCGTTGCCGCAGCGTTCGCCGAAGCCCGTGAACGTACCCTGAACCTGACGCGCCCCCGCTTCCACCGCCATGACCGAGTTCGCGACGGCCATGCCGCCGTCGTTGTGCGCGTGGATTCCGACGACCGCGCCCGGAAGCGCGCGTACGGCCGCCGCCGTCATCTCCGCGGTTTCGTCCGGGAAAGCGCCGCCGTTGGTATCGCACAGGCAGACGACGTCCGCGCCGGCGCCCGCCGCCGAGCGGACCGTCCGGAGCGCGTATTCCGGATTATCCTTGTATCCGTCGAAAAAATGCTCCGCGTCGAATACTACGGTTTTGCCCCGCGACTTGAGGAACGCGACCGTATCCGCGATCATCGTCAGATTTTCATCCAGCCCCGCGCCGAGGACGGCCACGGCGTGGAAATCCCAAGCCTTGCCGAATACGGCGCAAACCGGCGTATCCGCGTCCAGCAGCGCGCGGACCGACGGGTCCTCCCCGGCGGAAACGCCCCTCCTCCGCGTCGCCCCGAACGCCGCGAGCCGTGTCCGGCCAAGCTCGAGACTTCGGGCGGCCCGAAAAAACTCCGCGTCGGCCTTGGACGCGAACGGATTGCCGCCCTCGACGTAGTCCACGCCGAAGCCGGCCAGCGCCTTAGCTATTTTCAGCTTGTCCCCCGCCGAGAAGCTTATCCCGACGGCCTGCGCGCCGTCGCGGAGCGTGGAATCATAGATTTCTACGCGCTTGGTCATCGAATCGCCCGTTTCCCTCCGCGCGGCAGCCCGGTAAGGCCCGTCCGCGCCATTTCCAGCACGCCGTACGGCGACACTTGCTCCAGAAAGGCGTCTATCTTACCCTGCGACCCGGTTATCTCCACGGTCATCGCGCCGCCGGCGACGTCGATTACCTTTGCCGCGAAAATGTTTGACAGCACCATAATTTCGGGGCGGACGCTCGCCTCGGCGGACACTTTCACAAGCGCCAGCTCGCGGTAGACACTGGAATCGGCGGTAAGCTCCGTCACGTCGCGCACGTCGATCAGTTTTTCCAATTGACGCGTTATCTGGTCGATTATCCCGTCGTCGCCCGTCACGACTACCGTAACCCGCGACACATCGTCGCTTTCCGCGACGCTGACGGACAGCGAGTCAATATTGTAGCTCCGGCGGCTGAAAAGCCCGGTCACCCTGCTGAGGACTCCGGGCTGATTCTCGACCAGGATCGAAAGAATATGACGATTCACGCCGCTGTCCTCCAGTCAGTGATTTTCATACTAATTCCACTCTAAAGGACGCCGAATATTTTTCGGTTCGCGCCTAGAATTTTGCGTGACAGAATTTTGCGTGAACCAAGCAAAATTCATCCAAGCAAAATTCGTCCAAGCAAACTTCCGACACGCGAACTCGAAAAATATTCGGCGCAAATCTTATGTGGAATTAGTATTGGCCGCCATCCCCATTACTTCGTAAATCCTCGACATAACAAACGCGTAGCCGTCCGCGGCGTGCGGCTTTACGCAGGCCGAGCAGTCCTTCGCGCCGCCGGCGGTGTACGCGAAATCCCCGCCGCACCGTTCGCCCAGGCAGTACAGCGGGCAGAAACAGAACAGACAGTTTATATCCGCCGCGTCCGCGTGACACGGAAAGAACTCGCAGCCCCGGTTCTGAAAAAAGTCATAGCCGCTCCTGTCACACATCATCGCCCCAATCGAGCGAATAGAACCACTCGATAATGTCGCCGGGCTGGATTATATAGTCCGACGCCGAAACCGCCGCCATCTCGCCGTTCACTTTGAATATCCATCCCGAGCGCTCGCCCGCGTCAAACTCGTATAAGTTGCCGATACCTTTGACGTAGGCCATGCCCGCCGTTTCGCTGAAATCCAGGTGTATCCCGGAAAGCATCGTGACGGCGCGGAGCGCGTCGAAGACCGTGTCCCCGGTCATGTCGAGTATTACTGTCGGCAGAATGTATCCGTCGTCCGGCACAAGCTCGGCCTTTTCCGGGTCGAGCTTGTCCATATTATCCAGCAGGATGGAGCAGCTTATCGTTATTTCGGCGGGTTCGGGCGTTTCCTCCGTCGGTTCGGCGGGGGCTGCCGTCAGGGCGGCGGTTACGACCGGCGCCGTCGTCGCCGCGGCGTCCGGAGCGGCAGCCCCGCACGCCGCCAGCAGCAGGCAGAGCAGTATCGCGAGTAGTCTCTTCATCTGGTATATCACCTTTCCGTTATTCGCCGCCTACGATGGAAGAAGCCGCCTTACCGAGCGCCGACAGTTTCGTTTCGGCGTCCTCGGCGCTCGCGCCTTTGACGGCGCAATATATCTTGATCTTCGGCTCCGTGCCCGACGGTCGCACGCAGAACCATCCGCCGTCCGCCAGATCGTACAGCAACACGTCCGAAACGGGCAGCCCGGTCGGCGCGGACACGCCGGTAAGCAGATCCGCCGCCGAGGACGTTTTGTAGTCCGACACGCGGACGACGGCGATTCCGGCGGCTTCCCTGGGCGGGTTCGCGCGAAGGCGCTCCATGATCGCCCTCATGCGATCGATGCCGTCGATGCCCGGCAGGGTTACCGACTCGATCGCTTCGCGGTAGAAGCCGTACTTTTCGTACAGCGCGGTCAGCGCGCCGAACAGCGTCATGCCGCGCAGCTTGTAATAAGCGGCCATCTCCGCGACGAGCAGGCACGCCGCCACGGCGTCCTTGTCGCGCGCGTATGTTCCGGGGAGATATCCGTAGGACTCCTCGAAGCCGAAAACGAATTTCAGCTTGCCGCCGCCCCGCTCAAACTCCTTGATTTTTTCGCCGATATATTTGAAGCCTGTCAGCGTCTCCATATACTGGGCGCCGTAGAACTCGGCAATGGCCCGCGTCAGCTTCGTGGAGACGATCGTCGAGATTACGACGGAGTCGCCGTCTATCCCGCCTCGCGCGGCCTTTTGCGACAGGATGTACTCGGTCAGAAGCGCACCCGTCATATTGCCCGAAAGCAGAAAATACTTCCCGCCCTCGCCGCGCGTTACGACGCCGACGCGGTCGCAGTCGGGATCGGTCGCCAGCACCAAATCGGCGTTTTTCTCGTCGGCCAAGGCCAGCGCCAGCCTGAACGCTTTCGGATCCTCCGGGTTGGGGTAGCTGACTGTCGGGAAGTCCGGGTCGGGGAACTCCTGCTCGGGTACGGCGTAGACGTTCGTGAAGCCCGCGCCCCGCAGAGCCCGCTGAACGGGTACGGAACCCGCGCCGTACAGCGGCGTGTACACAATGCGGAAATCCGGGGCGGCCTCGCGGATCGCGTCCGGGTTGAGGGACGCGGCGGCGACCTCGGCGAGGAAAGCGTCGTCCACGTCCTCGCCGACGACGTTATACAGACCGGCGGCGGCGGCTTCATCCTCGTCCGCGAGCCGGATCATGCTGTAATCCTTGACGGACTCGACCTCGGCCGTCACCTCGGCGTCGCGCGGGAACGGTATCTGCGCGCCGTCCTCCCAATAACACTTGTACCCGTTGTATTCCCGCGGGTTGTGGCTGGCTGTTATGACTATGCCCGACACGCACCCCAGAGAACGTATCGCGAACGACAGCTCGGGCGTGGGCCGCAGCGACGGGAAGATATACGCCTTTATGCCGTTCCCGGCCAGCACCAGCGCGGATTGCCTCGCGAACTCGGCGGAATAGCGCCGCGAGTCGAACGCGATTACGACGCCTTTAGCCGCGTTTTCCGACCCGCTCTTCAGTATGTAGTTGGAAAGCCCTTGCGTGGCCCGGCGGACGGTATAGATGTTCATGCGGTTCGTTCCTGCGCCGATTATGCCGCGCAGGCCGCCCGTCCCGAACTCCAGAGACTTATAGAATCGCTCGCGGATCTCCTTGCCGTCGTCCGCTATGCCGGCAAGCTCGCGCCTTGTGTCGTCGTCGAAATGCTCTCCCGTGAGCCAGTCGTTGTAATTGCGCATATAATCCACGCGGCCTCACTCCTTTATACCCTTTATCATCTTCTCAAATTTGACGCGCGTAGTCCAGACCTCGCGGCCGCAGACGACGCAGCGCAGCTTTACGTCCGCGCCGACGCGCAGCAGCAGCCACTCGCGCGAGCCGCAAGGATGCGGCTTTTTAGACGTAACCACCATTCCCGGGGCTATCTCCATGTCATTCCCATTCCGTGTATACCCTTGCCGAAAGCTCGCCGGCCGCGTATATATCGGAGACATAGAATGTTGCTTGATGGAATTTCGCGTGGTTCAAGCGAAATTCGTTCACGCAAAATTCCTTCGCGTCCTCGATACGGCCCGTCTCTATCCGGACGGGGGCGCCCGCGGCGCACTCCTTTTTATATACCGCGCGCAATTCACGCGCGTTCCGGGAGAGATAGACATCTTTGGGTATTTGATCCAGCGCCCATTCGATATACTTTATGTTGTTGACGTGGCCGTTAGTATCCGTATCCCGCCGCGCGGCGGCGAACTCCGTCTCTGTCCGTTCGCCGGGCATATCCGGTATTTTATAATCGGCGGGGATCAGCGGCGGCTCCGAACCGAACGCCTCGCGCTGTTCCGGCGGTACGCGGACGGGTTTTCTGGCCGACAGATCAGTGTACACGCACGACACTATCCCCGTCATGACCGTCCCGCCCAAAGCGTCCGTGATACGGTAATTGCGGTTTGTGAGGAAACCTTTCGGTTCGGACTGGCTGGTTTCGGCGGCTACGGTCTCGCCGTAGGCGGGGCGCCGGCCGAACACGTACCGCCCGGCCAGTATCACCCAGCCGAATCCGGCCGAAAGCAGAGCGCTCATCGAGTACGGTGTTTCGGACATATGCCGCATACCCGCCTCCTGCGCTATGGCGATAAGCTGCGCCGCCCCGGCCCTCAAATCCGGACCCGTCCCGGCGTAGTCTATTCTGAATTCCGATTTATATACCGTGTCATAACCTCCTTCTATACAAAAAGACCATGAGAGACAGGAGCGCGAGCGCCGCGAGGACGATTATCACCGCGCGGTAGTCCCGCGCCGCTATCAGTATCGCGATTACGGCGGAGAGCGCCGATACCGCCCACAGCAACACGACCGCCGTCTTCGGGGACATGCCCGAGTCGATCAGACGGTGGTGCAGATGCCCCCTGTCCGGAGACATGATCGGCTTGCCCTTTATCGCGCGGCGCGTCATCGCGAAGGCGGTGTCAAAGATCGGCAGCGCCAGCGCCAGCAGCGCGATAACGACGGAAAGCAGGGTGTAGTACTTAAACACCCCGATTATCGAAGACACCGCCAGCACGTACCCGAGAAACGTCGAGCCGGTGTCTCCCATGATCACCTCGGCGGGGTTGAAGTTGCGTGGCAGGAAACCCAGCGTCGCCCCGGTCAGCGTAACTGAGAACACCAGCGCCATCTCTCCGCCCGAGAGGAAGCACAGCGCCATTATGCACAGCGAGCCGATCGAGCTGACACCCGCCGCCAGACCGTCCAGGCCGTCGATCAGGTTGACGGCATTCGTCAGACCCACTATCCAGACGACGGTTATCGGTATCTCAAACGGCTGCAGTATTCCGTAGAACGGCAGGAACGACGTGTTGATCCTGATCCCGCTGGCGACGGCGACGACCGCGGCGATCACCTGAACGCACAGTTTAGGCTTTGCGCCAAGCGTATAAACGTCGTCGGCCATGCCGAGCAGGAAGATTATGACCGCGCCGCACGCGAACCCGGCGAACTGCCGCGTGCGCAGGTCCTCAACGAACGGCGTAAGCACGAGCATGGTCAGCAGGAAGCTGACGACGATAGCCATTCCGCCCATGCGCGGCACGGGTTCTTTGTGCATCCCGCGCGAACGCGGATAGTCGATCGCGCCGAAGTGCGCCGCTATACGCTTCGTAACGGGCGTAAGCAGCAGCGAAACCGCGAAAGCGCACGCGAACGCGGCGATATAGAGCAGGTAGTTATGCGAGATCTCATCTGTCATCGGCGTTTACCTCAATCTTTTTAACGCGCCGCGCGTGGCGCTCCTCGCCCGAGAACGGCGTTCCGAGGAAAGCCGACGTTATCTCCCGCGCCAGGCCGGGTCCGACCACGCGCGCGCCCAGCGCCAGTATGTTTGCGTCGTTGTGCTGACGGCAGGCTTTCGCGGTGAACACGTCGCCGCACAGCGCCGCGCGTATCCCCGGGAAGCGGTTCGCGGCGATCGATATGCCCACTCCCGTTCCGCATATGATTACGCCGCGGTCGCATTCGCCGGAGAGAACCGCGCGCGCTGCCTTCTGACCGTAGTCGGGGTAATCGGCGCCGGGCGGATCGGTCCCGTACACGCCCAAATCCTTGTACTCAACGCCGAGTTCCCCGAGCAAGCCGATAATATCGGCTTTCAGCCCGAGTCCGGCGGTATCGCTGGCTATCGCGATCATTCCCTGAACCCCCGCTCTATCATGTCGGCTATAGTGGACGCGCACCGCTGGTATACGGCGATATCGCCGCCGTAGGGATCGGCGACGTCCCGCCCCGCCCCGGCGAACTCCGCGAGAGTGCGGGCTTTTTCGGCGCGCGGCCCGTAGACCATCGTCAGGTAGTCTTTCTGGCTCCGCGTCATCGTCAGAACCAGATCGGCTCCGCGCATGTCGCCCTCGCTCAACTGGCGCGATATATGCGGCGACAGATCTATTTTGTACAGCAGGGAAAGCGCGCGCACGGCGTTTTCGCTGGCCCGGCTCGGCGCGAGCACGTTTATCCCGCGCGAATCCGCCCCATAGGGCAGACCCAGCCTCCGAAAGCGGTCGTCGGCTATCGCTTTCGCCATGGCGCTGCGGCATGTGTTCCCCGTGCAGACGAATAATACTTTCGTCACATTATTTCACCCCCATCACAAGCTTCGCGGCGTTTCCGCGGCAAACCCTATTTGTTTCGTCGTTAATCGTTTTCAGAAGCGAAACCCCGGCGCTGAAACGCCGCAAAGCCGCCCGCCTGCGCCGCGTAAAGCGCACGGCTTGGGCGCTAACTTTTTTCTGGGGGGGGGGCGTAGAAACCGCGCCCCGCCCCGGCAAATTCAATACGGAATTTGCCCTGAACGAATTTGCCCTGAACCCGGCAAATTCAGCGGCAAATTCAGCGGCAAATTCATAGCGGCATAGCGGCCCGGAACAGCCGGTCCCGCAGCGCGGCGAAATCCGGCGTATCCGGCGGAGTCTCGGCGTATATCAATCTGACGCCGGAAGCGTCGAAGGAGCGGAGCGCCGCGAAGAAGTTCCGCATAGCCTGGGCCGCGTCGCTCCGCGCGCCCAGCGAAACGACCGCGCCGCCGCAGTACTCCGAGCGGGTGTCGTCGAAACAGAGCGCGCCGTCCGCCTCGGATAGCTCCCTCGGCGGGGCGTCCGTTACGATTATCGGAGCGAGCGGCGAATAATGCCTGTAGCGCGTCCCAGGGGAGCGCCGGACATCGCCATGTGCTCCCGGGGCGGCGCCGATCATTTCGGCGGTTATGGCGCCGGGACGCAGGATTACGGGAACATCGCCCGTACAGTCGGCCACGGTGGACTCCAGCCCGACGCGGCATTCCCCGCCGTCCATGATCATGTCGATCACGCCGCCCAGATCCGCGGCGACATGTTCCGCCCGAGTCGGCGAAGGCCGCCCGGAGATATTCGCCGACGGCGCGGCTACCGGAACGCCCGAGAGTCGGATCAGTCCGAGAGCCGCCGGGTGATCCGGCATCCGGACGGCCACGGTATCAAGCCCGCCCGTCGTCTCGTCGGGTACGAGCTTTGTCTTCTTAAGTATTACCGTAAGCGGACCCGGCCAAAACATATTTATCAATTTTTCGGCGGCGGGCGTTACACGCTCCGTCAGCGGGGCGATGTCGCCCGGATCGGCGATATGCACGATCAGCGGATTGTCGGACGGGCGGCCTTTCGCGGCGTAGATTCTCCGCGCGGCGTCCGGGTTGAGGGCGTCCGCGCCCAGGCCATAGACCGTTTCGGTCGGGAAAGCGACGAGACCGCCGCTCCGGATTATACTGGCGGCGCGTTCTAAGAATATAGTCTCAGACACAGCCGCGGATACCGTCACGACGCCTTGCCGCAGCATTGCTTATACTTGCGCCCGCTGCCGCACGGGCAGGGATCGTTGCGCCCGATGCGAGGTTCCGCGCGCGCGACGGTTTTTGACGATTTCTGCTCGGCAAACAGCCGCGCGCGCGTATCGCCGTCGAAGATATTGCCCCATTCGGGCAGCGTGTACAGGTACTCGGCTTTAAGCTCGACCATGCGCTTGTAGAGCTTTTCAAAATCAAGAGCGAAAGAGACCTCCGCGCCGCCGTCCTCGATGGAGGAAAGCTCCTGCGCCGGATCTATGACTTCGTTGACGCCGTCGATAAAGCCGATCATAGCCGTTTCGGACAGCCCGTACTTTTCAGCCAGGGCGGCGATCGTCCCCTCGAAGCGCTCGGTCCTCTCCGCGAGTATCCGTCGGAAGGCTTCGCGCTCCTGGCTGCGATACGCTTTCCAATGGCGCTCGTTCGGGCGTCCGTCGGGGGTGTAGGCGCGTTTTGCCCAATTCTCGTATAGACCCATAGAATAGACCTCTTTTCTATTAGAATGTATTCTACACTATTTCGCGGCGATATGCTATAATTTTTTTGCGGGTCCGGGACAAGGTTTGTAAGGGGTGATTTGCCATTAGTTTGTGATATTCGGCGGCATCAATCCCGCGCACGGTAGGGTGCCAGAATATGAACGATAGCTGTGTGGTTTTCAGGCGCGGCGATGGTGTGATACGCGACGAATTTTCATCTTACTGCTCGAAATTTGGATATTGAAGAAAATATCAGCATTGTAACCGCCTGGTTAGGCGGTTTTGGGCGCGGTCTAAAATAGGGGGAAACATGTTATACGCCGTGTGTATTTCTACCCGAAAACCACCATGGCAATATAATTGAAATCGGTCGTCATGAATTTTCACATGGACGAAGTTCGCTTGACGTATACACACTGTTGCGACAGTCCTTGATGCGCAAATTTTCAGCGTCACAGGCGGCTTTCACAGCCTTTTCAGTTTCTTTCGCGGCGGATGTATTTGTTAATTGAAATTTCCGCCATCCATTATAATTAAGATCCGCCGCCCGTTGCTCACAGTTCGCCGGATCACAATGTTTTTTGCTTGGCTGGCGGATTTTTCAGTTGGCAAATACAACATGAGCAAATCGTACGCAGCGCCCCAAAGCGGCAAAAGCCGCGAACCCTGCAATCAAGGTTCGCGGCTTCGCTCATGTATCCGCTCGTGTCGTGTTCAGAAATTTCCCGCACACAGTTTCGGTGGCTTTGCCGTGCGGGCGGTTCGTTCGGCCCAACCCTATCAGGCAGTCCGAGTCGCCGCGCGTGATCAGGTTGACATGGTCGGCGCAGGTGAGAGTGGCAGCGAACCCCAGCCGCTTCGCGAGCCGGTCTGTAAAGTCGCTCTTCGAGCCGTATGGGTACACGTAAGTCGTCGGGACGGTACCCGTCATATCCTTGATCCTTCCCGACGCTTGCAGCCAATCTCCGGAGAGACGCGCGGACAGGCGCTCGTCACTCTCCCCCTTAAGCCGCCGCGTCGGGCCGATGCTGCTGTGCAGAGCGTAACTGTGATTCTGTACCTCGAAACGCCCGGTCGAGATTAACTGGTTCACCTCGTCCCACGCGAGATGAGGCTTGCGCGCGCCTGGATCCCATGTCGAGTATTCGTCGGTGATACTGCCGACTACGGCGAAAACCGCCCTCATGTCGTACTTTTCGAGCAGCGGGAGCGCCCGGGTAAGCACGCTTGAATCGCCGTCGTCGAACGTGATGACGAGCGGTTTATCGGGCAACGAACCTGTACCTTGGACGAAACTGACGAGGTCGGACATGAACACCGTCGAAAACCCGTTGTCCGAAAAGAACTTCAGGTCGCTCTCGAACTCTTCCGGCGTGATCGCCCATGTGTTCAGCTCGCTCCGCTTCGGCGTTATCCGGTGGTACATGATGATCGGTACGCTCGCGCTGTCGGGTATGAGCGTCGTGAGCGGAGACGCGGCGAACGCGCCGTCGGTGGCAACCAGCAGAGTCACGAGAAAAGCCGCCGCTTTCGCGAAAAACTTCATCCTAACGCCTCCTCGAGCTGCCCCAGCTGATCCAGCGGAAACATGCGCAGCAGTTCCTTGTACTGCTCCTGCGTCAGGCCCTCCGCGTTGATGTAAACATCAATCTTACCCGGCACGTCCGCCAGCGCGAAATCTTTTTTTATTTCCTTGAAATCCTTGGACGCCATGTAATAAATCACCCCGCCTATACTGATTATACGGCAATCAATATATATAGCTTCCGCAAAAACAGGTGAATTATTCGCTCGCGTAGGCGTCCATGAAGTCCCCGGCCAGCGACACGAACTCGCGCTCTCCGTCGGTCCGCAGCCAGTTGGCGCACCAGCCCGCTATTCCGGCCAAATCTCTCTCTCGCGCGATTTTCAGTTTCTCGCCGAGCGATCTCGCGTCCTCGATCCACACCTCGTAGGTGACCTTCCGTCCGTCCTCCAGCGCGTCATACGTCGCGTAATACAAACCGAGCGAGTCGTGCCATGTGAACACCGCGCCGTTTTGCTCGAAGCGCCGCCGCGTCTCCTCCGAGGACGCCGCTTCGCTCGAAAGCGAGACGAAGCCCATCGCGTCTTCCGTTTCCTTCCATATGCGCGTGAAGTACGGCACGCCCAGCATGACCTTTTCGGGCGGCGCCTCGGAAAGCGTATCCGCCACGCCTTTCTCGACGAAACCAATCGACGCCACCGGACCCGGCGTGTCCGATCCGGCGTAGTACTCGTCGTAGCCCATGATGATGATAAAGTCGCACGCCTCGGAGATACGGTCGCGGCTGTAGTACAGGTTGTGCGCGGCGGGCACGTATGTGTCCACGGACACCACGAGCTGATTCAGCCGCGCTATCGGATACAGCTCCCGCAGGAACTGAATGAAGTAATCGGCGTCGGCGGCGCGGACGGCCTCGAAGTCGATGTTTACGCCATCCAGACCCAGCTCGGAGGCGAGCGCGATCAACTGATCGACGACATATTTGCGGCGGTCGGAATCGGCGAGAACCGCGTGCGCTACGGCTCCGTCGAAATTATCGCTGATCAGCCCCCAGACGGCGCAACCGTTCGCCTTGGCCCAATCGACGTAGCCCTTGTCCGCTATGCTGATGATCTCGCCCGTCAGCCGCTCGCCGTCGAACGAGAACCACGTGGGTGAAACGACGTCGGCGTTCTTGAGGACGGCGCGTCGGCTCTCGTCGCCGCTCGCCGCCTTCGACGCGATCAGATCCCACACCATATTGATCTTACCGGTCGGAACATAGGACGGTCGTTTGTCCGGAGACTCCGCGGCGCGCCCGATCTTTTCGGCGAACGCCGTCTCTTCCGCCTTGACATACCCGACAAGCCCCTCGGACGTCCTCGCGCGGAGAAACCCGTCTGTCTCGCCGAAGCCCAGCAAGCGCTGCCCGGCGGAAAGCGCCGTCTCGATTGGGCTTTTTATGTCCGGCTCGAACCGGAGGGCCGCGCCTTCCGGCGTCGTGTAAACCAGCTTCTCATCCTCGGGGAAATCGACGACGGCGAGCTTGTACTCCTCGGCGAAACTAGCCGAAACGCCGTACAGCGTCTCAACCAGTCCAGCCGGGAGGTAAGCCGTTACTCCCTTTTCTATGATCGGGGAGGCCAGGCGGCGCTCGGCGTCGTTGACGGTATACGCGCGGCTGTCCGGCGTGAACCGCGACACTTCGTCGGCGGTCGTTATGATGAGCCGTCCGGCGGACGCGTCCCAGAAGGCGTTCCTGTCGATATGTTCTTTGACGAAGCTGAACGGGAAGTACAGCTCGCCGCCTACCACGAGCGGATCCTGCTCCAGGTTCATCAGCTTATCGCCGCGCACCGCGTAGACGCGCTCCGGCGAGCGATCCTTATAGTATTCATAGTACGGCGCGGTCTCATTCGACGGCTTGCCCCTGTCGATCAGATAGAACACAACGCTCATCGCGCCGATCAGCAAGACAAACCCCGCTATGAAGATAACCCCGCCCAGCCGTGACTTGCCTGAATTCATCGCTAACCTCCGGGTATAAGACAAAAGCCGGTATACCGGCTTTTGTCTTTTGATCTATTAGTCTATTATATATCGCCACGCGGGACGAAAACGCAAAACGGTAATTTTCGCCTGAATCCGCGAAAATTCATGCGGCTGTTTTACTTTGTTTTGCGGCGTTTCCGCGATCGCGCCAAACTGTCGTCCATCTCCACCTTGACCAGCACCAGCGTAACAAGCGCGGCGGATACCACCCACACCATCGACAGGCTGCCGGAGTCGCTCGTTATCGGGATGTCCTTCGGCGGCGGTTCCGGCGACAGAGCAACATAAGGCGGCGTCGGACTGGGCGTAGCCGGCGGCGGCGGTACCGAATACTTCGGGGAAGGACTGGGCGCGCCGGCCGGCGAAGGCTCCGGCGATATTACAATCGGCGGCGACGACTGCGACGATCTCGGCGGCGAAGGCGGTCTGGCTGAAGCTGACGGCCTCGGCGGAGACGACGGCGATACTCGCGGATAATCTCCGCCGCCGGGCGGAGTAGTATTGTTGCCGCCCCCGCCGTCGGATGCCCTGATCATCCCCGCGTCCCAGCTCAAATCGCGCGGGTTCAGCGGACCGAGCGTGATCTGCCCGGTCATCGCGAACGTATAGTTCACGCCGTCAACGGTTACCGTCCGCGCCCCCCCGGCGTCGCTGTCACGACCGCTGTCGCCGCCGCTCCGAAGCGTCGTCCAACCGATGTAAGCCGAATGCAGCCGGAAACCGATCTCATACCTCCCGGCTGGCAGATGCTCGAAGATATAGTACCCTCCGGAGCTGGTGGTCGTGCTGGCGTAGTACTCGCCGTCCTTAAGCAGCACCACGAGCACGCCGTCGATTCCGTATCCGGAACCCTCGTTCTGTATGCCGTCCCTGTTCCGGTCCCACCATACGTAGTCGCCCACGCTGTAATCCGCGCGCTCGCGCAGGGTGAGGCCGACTTTATTAGGCTCATACGCGCTGCCGCCCCCGTCGGTCATGACGGCGACGCGGTTCCAAGTTACCAGATTGTACTCCGGCGATGCGACCGGAGAAAGCAGCTGGAAAGTATATTCCAGCGTGCCACCCTCGCCGAGCGGAGCCGCGCCCAAATCGAACACGATGCCGTACGAGTGGTAACTAGAGTTATCCGCCGCGGGATCGTACGGTCTCCACGTAGTGACCGTGGTTCCGTTCGTTACGACGATATTATCCGTGCCGTCTACTCCGGTAGCCGTCAGACCAGCGACGGAAACACCCGTCTGCGCGTTCTGCGCCGCTGTGATGAAGTCCTTTACCTGCTCCCCAGTTTTCGCTTCGGATACGTATACCTTGTACCCGGCGGCGACGGGTTGCGGCGTACTCGTCGGAGTCCAGGAGATGCCGCTTGTGTAGCGCGTCACGGCGCCGATCCCCTTCAGCGTCGCGCTCCACTCGTTACTCACGCGACCGTTCGCCACCAGCTGGCCGGTCGCGTCCTTGAACGTCAGCAAGTCGCCGATCACGAAACGGCTGACGGGTTCCGTCGTATTGTTTCGGAACTGAACCTTTATATTCGACGTTCCGCCCGGAGCGGTCTGGCCGACGTCAGCCGGATTTTCGCCGTGATACGTCCGGTACTCGCCGTCCAGGCTGCCCATGACGAGCTGGCGAAGCTTGGTCGTTCCGATATCCGGCACGTTGACCGACGCCGAAGCGGTCAGCTGAACCGCCGCGTCCACGCGGGAACGGGCGTAAGCGATGTTCGGCTCACCGCCGGCCAGCCAGTTCTCCCACGCGACGTACCCTTCGCCGACCAGCGCGAGACTGGTCGTAAAAACTATCTCAAGCGCCTCGCCGTATCTGAGCGCGACGCTCGAGTCGTCCGCCCCGTACTGCCAGGACAGCTTGACGCGGTTTCGCCCCAACGCGTCAGTATATTCCTCCGGAGCCAGCGTGATACAATTATCCAGCGATTCCCCCGTTATGCCTGTGATAATGCCCATGGCGCCCGTCTGATACGTGCCGGCGCGGAACGAGACGGGCGTGACCTGCCCGGCGCTCTCGAACATGTACGGCAGGTAGTCCTCAATAAGCGGGAGTAGAATGCCGGGTTTTCCGTCCGTGGCGGGGTCGTTGTTCGCGAGGATGACGCGCCATGTCACCTCCGTGTCACTCCTGGAGACGACGGCGTGCGTCTGCCACGGGTTGGCGTTGGCGCTGCTCGCCGCGCCAGCCTTGACATGTTTCTGAAGCTGCCAGCGGTACACCGGCTTCACGATCGGAACCTCGTGATCCGCAACGCCCGACGCTATCACCCTGCCGTTTGAATAGTACCGTACCTCCGCGTGGTTCGACACGCCTACGACGTCCGCGAGGTCTTTCACCAGAGCGGAGTCTGTCGGCCTCTCCAGAACGACGGTGTATTCTATCGTCGCGCGGAAGCCCGGCGGAACGTTCCGGAATTCCAGCGTGAAATTCCTGTGCTTGCTCAGCGCCGGCCACTCCCGGACCGCGGCGTTTCCTTCCCACAACATTTGCGTAAACCCGCCGTCCCCCGGCTTGACCCATATTTCCAGACTCCCGAGGGATACGGACGGGTCGTCGTTCCGAACCGTCACGGCCGTGATACGGTACGGCAGATGGAGATGCGTTCCGTCCTGCTTAACAAAGATCACGCCGTCCGGCTGGTCTCCCGGCGCGGTCTCCGCCGGGTTCGAGTCCTGTACCTCAATTTTCTCAATCTCGTTCGCCGTGTCGTTGCGCACGCCCGTCAGCGTGTATTTAATAGGCGTGGAAGCGTTCGAGAACCATTCCATGGCGTCGATGGTCGCCTTGTCCGCCGTCTTGCTGAGGTTCGAGGTCGGCTGGTTGGACTTGCGCACGACGATCGTCGCGTCGGCCTCCTGCCTTACGCCTTGCGGACTGTTCGGCGTTTTCGCGGATTGCTCCGCGTGGTTATCGACCGTGAAAACGGCGTTCGGCGAGTACGGCAGGTCGTTCCAGTCCACATCCCAGCCGAAGCCCGTGTAGGGCCTTATCGTCGCGTATATCTCCACATACTTGTCACAGAAGTCCGCCGGAAGCTCAGACGCACTGGCGCTGAATCCGAGCAGGCGCAGCCCTCCGCTCAGAGTGATCACCGTTTCGTCGTCCGCGTCCCACGTCTCGGGCCAATCGTCCCATAAAACCGCGCCCGCCGTATCAATATAACGGTACCGCAGCGTGAGGTGAAGCCCCGTTACGCCGTGCGCCGGGAAGACGATACTGTTCACGGTTACGTATCCGGCGGACTCGCTCGCGGTGTATAGTCTTTTATTAACAGCGTCGTATACGGTTATTCCTTCGTCGATAAGCTCGTAGTCGGTCATCTCGCCGCCGGACTTGGGTCCGTGGCCAAGCTTGTCTATCGTGAACTTTACGTTCGCCGCGCTCTCGAGCGTCGCCAAGTTGATCCGCCCGGGATCGGCGTTCTTCGAGAACTTCGGGTCAAACGCCGGTATGTCTTCCGTCGTGATGACGGAGGATACGGTATCCTCGCCGGCGGCGGGATCAGCCCCCGAAACCGTTACCGTTACGACCGCTTTGTTGCGTATCGCCGTAATGCCCTCGGGGACGCCGCCCGGCATCTCGGCGCGCGCCGCGTACTCGGCGTATACCGTCACGGTACCGTCTTTCGGCACGGCGGGTATTACAAAGCTGAACGAATCCGCGAAAACGCCGGCTTGCGGCGTATACGCCGTTCTGTCCGCGGACGGTGTGAAGGACGCGGTTACGTCCCTGCCGTTCGCCGTCGCGCGGAATTCCGCGCCCGCCGCCCACTTCGCTTCAATCGTCACGGACTTGATCCGCATGTAGCCGTTGACCGGCCTGGACGAGCCGGCGACGCTGGGCGAGTCGGTTATCGTCATCCGGCCGGTAACGTCGGACTTGTTCTCCGCGACCAGCCGGTACGCGACGCTCGCGCCCTCGGGTTTCAGCATATCGGTCATCGAGACCGTCACGCCATCGTCGGAGTAACCTCCGGCGGGATTGCGAATCGTTTTATCTATTCCAGCCTCCGCGCGCGGCTGGATATCCGTTGAGCAACTGGCCTCGTTGTCGCCCTGCCTATGCCCTATATCGCTGTCGTCGCTCCGGTACCCCGCGCTGGCGTAGTTTACCAGTGACCTGGCGTCAGACGCCAGACCATCCCCGTCACGCAGAAAGCGCACCGTGAACTTGACGGAAACCATAGCGCCCGGCGGTACTGGTATTTCTTTGCTCACGCCGCCCTCCGGACTCGCGGCGCTTATAAGAACGGTAAATTTCTCCGGCTTCGCGTTGGGCAAGGTATACGAGTAAACATCCATCGTACTCTTTCCCGAATCACTCGGTAACGTAGCTACGCTGGCATGAGAGAGCGCGCTGGGTGAATCATCCAGATACAGTCTGATCGGCAGACTGTATTCCTTATTTACGCTACTGTCAATGTACCAGCTGTTATACGCCGCAACCTCAATCGACTCAATCTGATACTTAAGCCCAGACGGGTCAATCAGCCCGCCCGCGCCGTTATAGAACCTGATAAAGCGCTCGTTGATAACGCCGTAGTTGACCGCCGCCTGACCGTTGGCGTAACTCAGCGTGTATTCGATGGTGTTATCCGTCCCGGTTGACGCGCCATTGTTGATGTTGCCGAAATCTATCTCGGACGTATTCGCCGTCTTCTCGAGTTTCGTAGTGGGACCATCCGTCTTACTCGGCAGTATCGCCGTCGATACGCTCGTGTCCTCTCCGACTGTCTTGCTCGGCGTCGCCGTTATGGTCGCCGTGTTGGAGATGTTCCAGCTTCCGGAATTAGCGGGCGCGGCGCCGTTGAAGCCAACGCCGAATGTAATCTCCTCCAGCGTTCTGTCGCCCGGAACGGTGGCGGGGAAATTACTGAAAGTTATCTCAATGCCCGTGAACTTGTCGGTGGTTCCGTTGCCTATGACGTCCGCCGTCAAAGGACTGAGAACCGGCGAAGAATCGTTCAGCTTATACTTGATTGTTCCCGTAACGCCGCTTTCCTTCAGCACCGCGAACTCGGGTATGGTGATCGAGCTGATCCAAGCGTCGGCGACACTGCCGTTGGAGTTCAGGGTACCGGGGTCGCTGATCACCACCGTCTCCAGCGCCACGTTCGACGTCACCACGGGCGTAACCGTGAATTCCCAGCCGCCGCTCCCAACCGATCTGCCGTCCTTTTTAGGATCCGAGCTGATCGTATGGTCCACAACCTCCGTGGACGCTATATTCGTCTGCACCTCGCCGCTCCAGCCGTCGGCGTCGGTCGTCGTATACGTAACGCGGGCGTCGTTGTCGATACGCTTATACGCCTTCGCGGGCAGAGTCAGCTTCAAAAGCGGCAGTTCCATGTAGACGGTTACTGTCTCGCCCGGAAGCAACCCGGCGTATCCCGTCTTCGCATCAAACTCATACTCAATCCTCCGCGCGCCAGTAGAATCAGCCGTTGGCGGTACGGTTCTGACAGGCTCCCAGTTATCGTCATCCGGCGACCGCAACCGCATGATAACGTTATCCCAATCGACGAAACCGTCCACTGAAACCGATCCGCCGTTCTCATCAGTAGAGAAGCGGAGATTTGATTCTTCACCCGTCAGCCGCTCCGCCACTCGGAAGGCGTTTATCGTCTTATCCGCCGACGCATTGGCAATCTCGAATTTATATGTAAGAACCCATCCGTCCGCGTACACGCCGTACAGATCGGGAAGCCCGTTACGCGAAAGACCTTCCGGTGGCACGCCCCAGTCGCCGGCTTTGCTTGAATCCGCCGCGCCGGCGGAAGCGGGGTCTTCCTCGGTCAGCAATGGTATTTTAACCCAGTCTACCGTTTTTGTCGGCTCGATGTTCACGTCGGTGTTGACCACGACGTCGGCGTCGGCGTCTTCCTCGCCCTTGTAGCCGCCGTATTCCGAAACCGCGCCAGCCCGGTTCGTGATCCGCGCGTAGGTTGAACCCGCGCCGCGCGTTACATTGACGGTCATATCGAAGGTTATCTTCTGCCCCTTGGGCACCTTCCCCGGGTAGTTATCTCTCCATTTCCATATAAATCCGTCTTCATCCTTTTTGCTGAACGAGCCGCCGCCCGTTTGCCCGTCCACGTCCGCCGCGACGCTCACGAACTCATAAGCGTCTCCGGCGGCGGCATCCGTCTCGAAGATTATGCCGTCGTCGGTTATCGTCACGTCGTCCAGCTCGCAGCCCGTCGTGTTTTCGTATGTGAGCGTGAACGTCAGGTCGCGGCCGCCGCGCAGCGAACCCGCGCTGACCGCGCCGTCACCGGAGGTCTTTGTCAGATCTGCCGGGAAGATCGGATCGTAGCCCACGTAGAACCACGCGCTGTCGTCCATCTCCGTCCAGTCCGACTCGCCCTGCGGCCTGAACCTGGCGTAGACGGTATTCTCGACGCCGCCGACAAGACCGGTCAAATCCCCCCACTCGTTCCCCTGATCGTCCCTCAGCTCGTTAACGTTCGCCTGCTCGACGGTCTGCGCGGGCAATGTCACCGTCAGGCGGTACGTCACGCTGGAGTGCGCCGGTATAGTCACGGAGACGCCGCCCGTCAGAGGATCGGTCACAAGACCGGGCGGGCCAGCCACCGATTTGATCGTGTAATTCCCCGTATTGCCGGCGGCCCCGGCTTCCCAAGTCGCCGTGCTTCCCTTGCCCGACCACCTGTCGGGCAGTACGCCCTTTATGTCGTCGTCCGTGCCTCCGAGATAGACGAACAGACTGTCGTCGCTGGCTTGCGCCTCCACGGGCAGCGCGCCGGTGTTAGTCAGCGTGATATCGAAAGAGAGATCGAGAGACTCGTTCGCGGGATCCGCCCAAGTCACGTTCTGACCGCCGACCGTATCAGGCGCTGTTTCTTTCCTCACCGAGAACCCGTAATCGTCGCCGCCGGGCTTCGGCAGGTTGATCTCTATCGTATCGGTTGACTCCGGTATATCCTCATCATCGTAGAATGTGCCGAAACCTGTGACAGTGTTCCTCAGCTTGCCGCCGGTCTCGAAGTCGTCCGCCCTGTAGACCACGCTGACGGTCCGAGGCGTTTTCAGCTGGTACTGAGTGCCGGAGCCATAGCTGATACCGGTTATATCGGTGAAGTCGTCCGTGACGAGCGTCCATTCGACGGAACTGGTACCAGAAGCATCGCCGTCCGCGTCCGCGGTCGTCACGGATACGGGCTGCTTGTCGTCTATACTGAAATCCGCGTCCCTCAGCGTGTATTCCTTAACGAGCCGCGCGCCGGGCGCGCGGACGGGCAGCGTCGAGGCACCCGGGCTGTCGTCCTCGAAGCGCAGTGCGCCGATCGAGTAAGTCACCTCATAATACGTCTCGCCGTCGGTATCCACATAACGGCGGTACTGCTTGCCGTCGCCATACACCGCCGCGGTCTTTTCAACGCGGATGCCGCCGCGCGCGTTCACTGTAAGGCCGAACGGAGCGCTCACGATATATCCGGGCGGGGTTATGTAATCGCCCGTGCCGTTATCACGCTCGTCGGTCACGAAATAAGCCCGCAGACCATCGGTCGTGTGCTTGTCGGGCGTGGTTTCGGACGGGAAACGCGCGATAAAACTGAAATTTATCTCGCCGCCGCCTTCCGCCAGTTCGCTTACAGCCATCGCGTCGTTTATCTTCAACACGAGGATATAACCCTGGCTGTAATCGGGTTCGCCGGCGCCGGCGGAATACCCGTCTATCATGTAGACATCCCAATCGCCGTAATCGTCAAGAGACATCGAGACGCCGTTCTCGCTGATCGACGATATGTCGATGCCGCGCGGCAGGGTCAGAACGACGCAGTTGTTGAAATAACCCGTAGTCTGGCTCGAAACCTCCGCCGAAACGCTGAATTGTATTATCTCCCCGGAGTACGCCTCGGTCGGCGAAGCGCTGTATGTAATTTGGTTTTCAGACGACAGTTCGCGCCCCTCGCTGCCGCTGCCGCCGCCGTAGAACGACTTGATAAGGGCGAGCGTATCGCGCGGGTTAGCGGCGCTAAGGTCGGTCTCGTCAAGGTCAAAAATATTGCCCTCGATACTATGGCTGGCGCCCAGTGTCAATCCGTTGAAAACGGCGCTGCCGAACACGACTACGAAGGCCATAAGCCCCGCTATTAACCTTCCCCGCTTCTTCTTCATAAACAGACCTCCGTTTTTCGCCAAGTCAGCCCTTTTCCTCTCTCTTTGACGCCGCGTTAAGGAATTAAATGTAAAATACAGTATATCGCCGCCGTAACTGTTTGTCAATGAAAAATTGGCGGTTTCGACGGCGTCCGCGCTCAATTTTCCGGTATCCCTACCGTAATCCGCACCGTCGTCCCTTTGACGACTTCCGAGCCGATCTGTCCGGGCGACTGCGCCGTAACCGCTTCGCGCGGGGGCGTCTCCCCGCTCGCTTCGGGCGATTCCGGCTGTTCGGCGGTTTCACTTATTTCCGGCGGCGTCTCCCTCCATACCGCGGGTATCAGACCGCTCGCCGTCAGCGCGGCGATCGCTTCCTCCTCGCTCATGCCGACTACGTTCGGGATCGGAACGGTCTCCGCGCCCTCCCCGGCGAAGCCGATCGTCAGCACAACCGTCGCGCCCGGATCCATCGGCGCGCCCGTCTGCGGGAACTGCATCGTAACCGTATCGCCCGCCGGGCCGATCAACTCGGCGTTAAGCCCAAGCGCCGCCAGCTCTGCCGACACCTCGGCAAGCCCCCGCCCGACGTAAGCCCCGGCTGCCGGCCTCTCGTCCGCGGGCGCTTCCTCTCCGCGATCCGGCGGCAGGTTCATGACGTTTATAATGTTTTGCATTATCTCCTTCGACATAGGACCCGGCGAAGCCGTATCGCTGGCGGGCCTGTTGATTACCGCCAGCACCGCGTACCGGGGATTGTCCACCGGGAAGTACGTTTCTATGGACATAGTGTAATGAAAATCCTCGGTGCCCGCTATACCCTGTTCGCCCGTACCCGTCTTGCCGCCGATGGCGTAGCCCGGTATGGCCGCCTTTTTGCCCGTGCCCCTCGTTATAACGCTCTCGAGAGATACGCGCAGCCAGTCGCTCGTCTCCTTCGATATGACCCGCCGCGCCACGGTCGGCGTGTTCTCAAACTCGACCGTCCCGTCCTCGGCTATCACCTTCGACACCACATACGGGCGCATCAGGTTCCCGCCGTTGATGATCGCCGAAAATGACGTTATGATCTGCAGCGGAGTCGCGTTGAACCGCTGGCCGAAACTGGCCGTAGCCAGCTCGGAGGCGTTAAGCCCTGTCTCGCTGTGCAGCAGCGCCGCCGCCGACTCCTCGAGCGGCAGGTCTACTCCCGTCTTCTCGCCGAAGCCGAAACCGCGCTGATACTTGTAGAATATGGATCGCCCCTCCATGCCGGATATGTCCATCATCGCGACGTTGCACGAGTTGTACAGCGCGGCCTCCAGATTCTCGCCGCCATGCCCGGAGAGCAGGTGGCAATGGATCGTGTACCCGCCGATCTGCCTATAGCCCGGGCAATAAAACGCGGATTCGGGCGTTACGATGTTCTCCTCCAGCCCCGCCGCGACGGTAACGGGCTTGAACGTCGAACCCGGCTCGAACGTGTCGGTTATGTTGTAGTTCGTCCATTGCTTATGCAGACCGTCGTTCAGCTCCGGCCCGGAGAGTCCGGCCAGTTTCGCCGCCGTCTCCGGATCGTTCACGCCTTCGGCCCGCGTAGCCATATTGAGGTTAAACGACGGATATTCGGCCATCGCCAGTATTTCCCCGGTCGAGGGGTCCATAACGATAACCGCCGTGTTCTCCGCGTCCTCGAGGGCGGCGTATTTCTTTACGGCGTCCTCGGCTATGCGCTGTACGCGCAGATCGAGCGTCGTGACGACGGTCGAGCCGTTCTTGACGCTCGCCCTCTCAGTTACTACGCCGCCCGAGATGAAACTGTCGTCCCCGCCGTACACGCGGTATATCCGCCCCGTCGTCCCCGCCAGATACTCGTCGTACTGCCGCTCTATCCCGAAAGCGTCCGCCGCCGTTTTGAAGCCGATCACATCCGCCGCTAAATCGTCATACATGTATTCCCGGACGCTGCGGGCCTCGGTCGTTATGTTCTGTATCACGCCGTCGTCGGCTATCGCGCGCGACTGCGCGTATGTCAGCCCCAGCGCCGCCCTGCGGTAGTGCGTGTCCTGCTCGGGCACGGGCTTGCGCCCGTCGTCGTCCGCCGAACCGACGTTCAGGTACCGCCAGAGCGCCCGCTCGGGCAAGCCGGTTATCTCGGCCAGCCGGTTGACCGTGCGCGTCTGCCGCGCCGGACTGGCGTTTATCAGGTTGCGGACGTCCATGATCGCGTCGTATACCATATAGCTCTGCGCCAGTGCCGACATCGACCGATCGACGATCGCGCCGCGGTTCGGCTCGATAACCCTGCCCCCGGCCACGGACCGGTTGATAAGCTGCGTCAGCGCGCGGTTTTGATATTCCTCGCCGAACAGCAGCTTTATCCCCAGAACCACGAGCGCCAGCGCGGCCATGGCCGTTATCAGGAAGCCGACCATTACGCCGAGCTTGCCCTTGCTCCCGCGCTCGGCTATCCTGCGCAGCTGGGCCAGCCGGAACTCACGCTTTTTCTCCTTATTCCGGCGGGCCGACTCTTTCCGCCCGGCTGACGGCCGCCCTCTTTCCGCCGTCATTTGCCCGCGCCGGCTATAAAGTAGTCCGTCTCAGGGACGTCGATATATATTTTCTGATGCTCGAGCGGCTTGCCCATGCCCTTCGCCGCCGCTATCGCGCGGACTCGCTCCAGGTCGTAACTCTGGGCCAGGGCGGCTTCTTCCTCTATATTGGCCTCACGCGCCTGCTCGAGCCTGTTTTGCAGCTTATACCCCTCGGCCTCCGCCGACTGACACAATCCGAACGAAGCCGTGTAGCACAGCGTCCCAACCAGCGCGAGCGACACCGTTATAAGCGCCGTCGCCGAGAGCTTGCGCTCGGGGCGGGATTCCGTCTCGTAGACGGGCTTGCCGCGCCGTTTTATCTCCTCGCGGCGTTTCCGGCGCGTCCGTTCGTCCGGCGCCGGTTCGGGACGTTTGGGTTGATAATCCGGCAGTTCCGCCGGTTCCATGTATGCGGGGTCCGCCGCCGTGGCCGACCTGCTGTATTCGTATGCCGTCCGCGCGGGCCGCCTTGCCGTCGTTTCGCCGCTCCGCGTCGTTCCCGTAGTCCTCGCCACTAGAGATCACCTTCCTATACTATACTACCTCACTTCAATGGAATTAGCGCTATATCCGTTCCGCGGCCCGCAGCTTCGCGCTTCTGGCCCTGGGGTTGTCCGCAATTTCGGCCTGAGACGGCAGCACCGGCTTCGTCGTTATGATACGCGCCGTCGGCGTCCTGCCGCATACGCATTGCGGAAAATCCGGCGGGCAGACGCATGGATTCGCCAGTTCGCGGAATACCGACTTCACGATCCGATCCTCCAGCCCGTTGAACGTTATGACGCACAGTCTGCCGCCGGGCCGCAGTATCTCCGCCATATCCCGGACGGCCCCGGGAAGCATGCTTATTTCGCCGTTCGTTTCGTACCGGATAGCCATAAACGTTTTCTTAGCGGGGTGATGGCCTGTCTCCCTCGCGCCCTTCGGCACGGCCGCCTTGACGGCGCCGACCAGCTCCAGAGTAGTCTCTATGGGCTTGTCCGCCCTTCTGGCGGCGATGAAATCCGCTATACGTTTCGCCCAGCGCTCCTCGCCCAGTTCAAGCAGCACGCGCTCGAGCCGGTCGCGGGGATAGCCGTTAACTATGTCGTAGGCTGTCAGGCTTGCGGATCTGTCCATGCGCATGTCCAGCCGCGAGTCGCGCATGTACGAAAAACCGCGCTCAGGCTCGTCCAACTGATGGCTCGACACGCCCAGGTCGGCGACGACGCCTTCCGCGCCGCTCTCGCCTACGCACCGCAGAATATCCTTTATATCCGCGAAATTCCCCTTGACGAAAGATACCGCGGCAAAGCCCGACAGCGCCCTCTGCGCGGCGGCGATCGCCTCCACGTCCCTGTCGATACACAGCAGGCGGCCGTCCGGCGCCATCCGCTCGGCGATGAGCCGCGAATGGCCCGCGCCGCCCACAGTCGCGTCGATCCATAGACCTTCGCCGCGCACTTGGAGCAGATCCAACGTTTCGTCCCGCAATACGGTTTTATGCGAATATTCCGTCATATTCGACACCACTCGCGTACTCAGTCATATTTCGACAATCCAAAGGGCGCAGGAATCCAGAGTCCAGAAGCTATAAACAAGAAGCTGGAAGCTAGAAAAACCGAGAGCCAAGATCAGCCGCGGTTAGATACCCAAGTCCGCCATTTTTGATAGTATGTCGTCGCCGACTACTTCCAAGTCGGCGGCGGAGTCGTATACTTCTTTTGACCAGAGTTCCAGTTTGGAGCCTACGCCTATCAGGTAAACTTCCTTGTCGATCTTCGCGTATTCGCGGAGACGTTCGCTTATTAGTATGCGCCATTGGCCGTCGGGGGCGGCCTCCATCGCTTCCCCGAAGAACGAGCGGAGGAACTTGCGGCCTTCCTTGTCCGAGGTGGGAATCGCCTGAGTCTTTTCGGCCATCTTTTCCCATTCGGCGCGGGGATATACATACAGGCAGCCATCGAATCCGAAAGTAACGTAAAACAAGCCGCCCAGATCGGCGCGGAGCTTGCTGGGCACGATCCAGCGTCCCTTGGTATCAATTGAGTGCTGCGTCCTTCCCAGAAACATCCGTTCACCCGCGTTCCGCCGCCAAAAACCACTTTACATCATTTCACTTACTTAAAACCGTATCATAACTTCATTTCACATCATAGCAGACTGAGTTTAGTATTGCAAGGGGGAATTTATTTTTTTGAGGACAAAAAAACGGCCCCCGACACCGGGGACCGCTCGGGGCCTTATAATGTCAATATCCAAGCTGAAACAGTATCAATCAATAATCTCCACTTCAGAGTCGATAACAAACCGGTTTTCGTAGTCGTTCGTGGTCATTGGCCGGGCGTAGTAGTACCCCTGCGCGTAGTCGCACGAGATACTCCTCAGGAAATCGTACTGCACTCCCGTCTCCACACCCTCGCACACGACGCTTATGCCCAGATCTTTCGAGAGATTGATTATGTTCTTGATTATCGCCTTGCTCCGCTCGCTCGTGTCGGCCTCGTTCAGGAATTCCCTGTCAATCTTCAGCGTATCCACGGGTATCTCCCGCAAAGTATTGAGCGAGCTGTACCCGCTGCCAAAGTCGTCCATGTCGATACGGAAGCCCATCTCACGTATCTCGTATATGGCGGAGACGACCGTCTCGTAGTTGGCTTCCATCGCCGATTCGGTTATCTCGATCGAGATCAGCGACAGCGGCACGTGATATTTCTTGGCGAGATTCCGCAGCCGCTCCAGATAGTTGGGGAAGCTGATCGTAATCTTGCTCTGGTTTACGGAGATCGGCAGCAGTCTCATCCCGCGCGCGATATGCGTCTCGATCATATTGAAGACACTCGTGAGAATGAAGAAGTCTATCTCCACGATAAAGCCGTTCTTCTCGAACAGCGGGATGAACTTGTTCGGCGTGACGAAGCCGAGCTGGTCGCTGGACCAGCGCACGAGGGCCTCTCCGCCCCCGCATTCGCCCGTCAGCAAGTTGCATTTAGGCTGGATATAAAGCTGGAATTCCTCCTTGGACAGCGCGTGGAGCATGTTCATCTCGATGTCTTTCTGGAGCACCGATTCCTTCTGCAACTCGCTGTTGTAGAACGCGAAAGCGTTCTGTTTTGGATTCTTCTTCGCGTATTTGAGCGCGAACATAACATTGTCACGGATGAGCCGGTACGGCTTGCAGAAGTCGCCCAGCGGGCACACGCCGAACTTAAACGATATAACCTGAACATACTGCCGTCCCAAGTCGCTCTCGATAGCGTCGTAGAGCTTATACTTCAGCCCTTCGATCATAACCGAGGACGTTTCGTCCAGAAACAGGAACACGTCGCCGAAGCTCCGGACCGCGCAGCGATAATCCGCGCGCAGCACGTCCGCGATGATTTTAAGCAGATAATCGCCCGCCGCGTACCCGAACATAACGTTGAACCGATGGAACTCAGCTATATCAAGGCATACCAGACTGTATCTGGAAGGACGGTTCTTCGTGAGGAAAGCGCTAATCCCGCGTTCCATCGAGGAGTCGTTGCCAAGCCCGGTCAGGGGGTCGCGCGCCGTCGCTTTGTCCAGTTCGCGGGTCTTCTCCCTGTCGTTGACTATATCCAGCGCGATGATAAGACACAGCATAAAGAACGCGAACAGGATTACGGACATAGTTATCGCGAAGGACTGGGCCAGTGTCGGCTCGGCGCTTACCGCCACGTACGAAACCACCAGCGCCGTGAATATTATGAGTACTATCGCGTACAGAACGCGTTTAATCCTTGACATCGCTTTTCACCCGCCGTCTTATACCAATCTCCGTGTAACCGGGAGAAAAGATTTTTCAAAGCGACGCGCGTCCGCGCGGGTCGGAAGTTTGCGTGGGTGAATTTCGCTTGGTTTGAAGCATTTTCGCTCGGCAGAATTTTGCGTCGAAATTTCACTTGACAGAATTTTGTGTGAACCAAGCAAAATTCATCCACGCGAAATTTCTTAGAACCAAGCAAAATTCGTCCAAGCGAAAACGCGACGCGAAATTCTGCCGCGCGAACTTCCTTGCCGCTGACTCGAAAAATCTTTTCTATTCTCTGAACGGAGATTAGTCCTAATCCCGCAAATCCTTCATTTCCCGCTTCCGTTCATACATCTGGCGGTCCGCGTCGTGGATCAGCTTGTCTATCCCGCGCTCCTTGGGGTTGCCCCTCGAGAAGCCCTGGGCGAAAGTGATCCGCTCGCGGGCGTCGATATGCAATAAGTTGTAGGAAACCGTCTTTTCGTTTACCATCCGCAGAAAGCTGTCCGCGTCCGCGGGAATGTCCCCCGCGAAGAGCGCCAGAAACTCGTCGCCGCCGTAGCGCCAGACAGAACCGCTCCCGTGGGCGGCTTCCGCCAGTATCCTGCCGAATTCGACGATAAGCCGGTCGCCGCCACTGTGACCGAGAGCGTCGTTTGCCGCTTTCAGGCTGTTCATATCGAACATCATAACGCCGATCGTCTTATCCGGAGGATTCTCCCGGTACTCGTTCAGCGCGCGCTCGCAATCCGCCCGGTTCGGGATGCGGGTCAGCGAGTCGATATACGCCAAGGCGCTGAGATCACCGGCGCGCTGTTTCACGCTGAGCGACGCCACGTAATACGCCGAACAGATCAGCACCCAAATTATGAAAACAAGGTTGATAAGCTGGATATAATCCGAAGCGCCGCGCGCGCTCGTATTTGAATACTTTGCCGTCTCCGCGAGCAGCGTCTCGGCGTCTTTCGCGAGCAGCGCCAGCCGCTGACGGAACTCGTCGTCCCGCTCGGATCCGGCGTTCAAAGCGGCCACTTTGAATATCTCCCAGTCGCCGCTCAGGCGGGGTATGGTCTCCTCGAACACGGGACCCCTCATGAGCGAGAGCGACCCGTCCGCCTCGCCGGTGACAAGAGACTTCACGCAGCGATCAACCGTCTCCCAAGGTTCGCCGCCGTTCTCGCCGGCCTTGATCCGCAGCAGCGCCCCGGACAGCTCGGCGACATTGACCGTCAGGCGGGAAATCCCCCTCGTTTCCTGAACCGCGTAGGTTGAGAGGGCGCTTGCGGCGACATACAGAATCAGCATCAGCAGTACCACAATGTACTCTTTTTTGGTTATAAATTTGCGCAGCCTATCACACCCTTTAGTTTCGGAAGGAATTGCGCGCGGCGGAATCTTGCGTCGCGTTATCGCGTGGACGAAGTTTGCATCGCATTATCGTTTGAACGAATTTTGCCTAAACCCGCAAAATTCCATCAAGCGATAATGCTTCAATTCACGCAAACTTCTGTCGCGCAAAAATCGGCCGCGCGAAAATTCATATTGTTCCCTCGGGGAATATATCGGCGTAAATCTTAAAAAGTTAAGCGCGCTAACCGACAGGCAAAGAGGATCATTTCCTCGGACACAGGGGCGTCGCCTCGAGAAAAAACACGTATTATAGCATACATCGATTGCTAAATCCATGCATATTTCAATGATTTCATGTACTGAAGCGGCGAAAAGATGTAATTTACGGCAATTCACTTCGCTATCCTACTATTCGCGGGGATCCCCGCCGGGGCGATGAGGAGCTTTGAGCGTTTATGAAACAGACGTTAAATTAAGGTGTGTTGACACAACGCATCCGGCGTGTTATAAATGCGGCATGGCGCTTAGGCATGAGTTGGGTTAACCCACGGCTGGCTTGCCGGGGGATTAACCACTAAATATATAGTAACAGGAGTGGTTTTATGTTAGACCTGACGCCTATCTTTCAGGCGGCGATTACTCTTATCGTGGCTCAGAATTTTGCGTGAATCAAGCAAAATTCTTTGACGGCGTTCGTTGTTCCCGCGGTCAAAGCGCGGGCCGACGCCGACAAACTGACGCGGACGCTTGATTACATCCGGATCGCGGTAGGGGCCGCCGAGCAAATTTTCAGCGGTCCCGGGCAGGGAGCCGAAAAGAAACGATACGTACTCAATTATTTGTCTGAAAAAGGATTCCAGATCGACGACGCGGCCATCGAAGCCGCCGTCAATGATCTGACAAGGAGCGTCGCCGGAGCTCTGACTGCCGCTCCAGATGAATTTTGCCCGTCGAATTTTGCTCGAACCACGCAAAAGTCAGAGGTGGATCTATGATTTTCGCGCTGGATACGAACATAGTATCTTATGTCCTTCGCGGTAACGAAAGCATTATGAATCGTTGCGAGTCATCGGATAACGACGCTATTGTAATCCCGCTGATTGTGTATTATGAGATTAAACGCGGGCTTATTTCAGCTAACGCCACGACGAAGTTGACGTCGTTAAATCGCTTATGCGGGATTTGGAGAGTTGACAAGCTTACACCGTCCGATATGGACACAGCGGCTCAAATATACGTGCGGCGCAAGAAGCAAGGCCGTCCAATGGACGACGCGGATCTTCTGATTGCGGCGCAGGTCGTGTCGCGGGGTCCACACGCTGATAACGAACAACACGCGCCACTTCGACAGCAAGACGGTCTGCGTGTCGTTAACTGGGCGCAATAATGCAGAGACTGGGAAAAGTTCGCATCGCATTTTCGCATGACAGAATTTTGCTTGGTTCACGCAAAATTCACCCACGCGAAAATGCTTCGAACCAAGCAAAATTCATCTTTGAGCGAAGCCCTTGGTTACTCAAAATTGAGTAACCAATACACCGACCACGTGGTGATGAAAAGGGTATGAGTCAGATTCCGACCCTTGGCGGTAAGCAGGAGATTACCGGCAGTCTGATTTCGTGCAGTCCTCCTACACCAACGAGCAAAACAAACTACAACCCGAAATCCTGCTGACCCACAACGGATTGACATGAGCTGGCATAGGGTATCGATACTATCGATGAATTTTGCTTGGTTCAAGCGAAATTCAGAGGCTCTATGTTAGACTTAGAGCGTCGGTTTGAGCGTGTCCATCCCTAAGCACTCCGATAATTTTGAGAATATGAGAATTTTAGGGGCCTCAAATCCAGTACCCATGCGGATTTGCTCTTATTCTCAAAACTCCGGGTAATTTTGAGAATAAGAGAGTTTTGAGAATAAGAAAGCATGGCGTATTTGCGCCATTCTTAAAATAGCCGTTTTCATATTCTCAAAATACCAAATAATTTTGAGAATAAGAGCAAACCCAGTATACACGCCATTTCTAAGGCCTAAAATTCTCATATTCTCAAAATTATGCGGGTGCTTAGGGACCCACGCAAATTCATCAGGTCGGAGGGGTAAATATTATTACCTCCGCCGCCGATTTGTTCGTGACAATGCCGCAGTCCAAGGACAAGAACGGCGATTTTCACGACATCGCGTTTCCCGTCAACAGCGACCTCCGCAAGGAGCTTAACAACGCGGTTCTCGCGGAATACGACGAACCCACTCGCGGCGCGGACGGGAAGAACATCGGCAGAAGCGTCGCCGCGCCCGTAAACATGGAGCCGGGCGACAGGCTCTCCGTCAAGGTCTATCCCATTAACAAACCGCAAGGGAACACTGTGGCGTTCGCCAACGTCGGTATCGAAACCCTTGTGGCCATCAGCGGAATCCGCGTGGTTTCGGGCAAGAACGGCCTGTTCGTCAATATGCCGCAAAACAAGGACAAAAACGACGAGTACCGCGACATCGCTTTCCCGATTAACAGCGAGCTTCGCAAAGAGGTCAACAAGGAGGTTCTCGGCGCGTATAAGGAGCTTCAGGCCAAAAAAGACCTGCCTGCAGATGGATTCTAACCGACCCTGTTACAGGCAATCAACTGAAACGTATGTCATGGACAGAAATAAAACGGCACGAAATGATTAGACACACCGCAATGCCCTTTGATTCCACCTTGACGGAATATTTCCGCAAGAGGGACATTAAAGAGTTTGAGAACAACAATGACCACCTCGACAGCCGCTTTTGGTTCGTCGGCGGGCGCGAAGCCGATAAACCGGGAGTGGTCCCGCTCGGAGGCGTTCTGCGCCGTGCCGGTATTCCCCGCCGCGCTAACGCCGGGAAGGCGCTTGCCGCGGATCGTCCTTTCTCTTGGATATTGCGGGGAGTTTATGAAACGAGCGTGCTTGCGCTCACGGCTCGTACTCGCGAAAATCGGGACACGGAAGGCCGAATCCCGCCGGATCCGGTCTTCCGCGTCCCGTCCTTGTCTCACTCCGCCAAATTTATGTTATAACTGTAATCAATATTCGGCGGCAAAACGCTCATCTTTTTGAATGTATTGAACAAATCCAGCTGCCCGTACCCGTACCGGTTGTTCGGGTACGTTATGCCCGTCGAGCGGCGCGCGCCGTTTATCAGCATATACTTAACCGACTGGGTGTTCATCTCGTCGTAGTTGCCGCGCACCGCCCCCCATTCCAGCAGCAGCGCAGCAGCGCCCGCCACGTGCGCCGCCGCGACGGAGGTGCCGCTCATCGCGCCGTGCGCCCCTCCCGGCATGGGGCCGGAGACGCGCACGCCCGGCGCCAGCAGATCCGGCTTGGTCGCCCCGCGGCGCGTCGGGCCGACGCTCGACTCCACGTAGAGGTTCTGATCGATGGAATTGTACGCGCCCACCGTAATCATCGTAACGGCGTTGCCCGGTTCGTCCGTCGTGCAGGACGGGGCGGACTGAATCAGGTAGGTGTCGGCCTTGCGCCACGCTCTGGGGCTGATCCATATGTGAACGCCGCCGTTTATGATATCCTCGCCGCGTATGTTCAGACGCCAGATGCCCGGCTCGGGATCCATGATCCGAAGAATGATCGCCATGTCTCCCGAAACTTCCGTCGGGATCAGGTACGAGATCCATACGCGCGACTGATAGAACACGAGCCGGTATTCGGTCGTAGAAAGGCTCGCCGCGGATCCGTAAGCTATGATCTCGCCGGAAGGCGTCGTTATGTCGAGCAGGATCCTGTCGGGCGCGTAACTCCAGATAAACGCGCACAGTCCCAGTTCGCCCCGCGCCACGTTCAGCTCCACCTCGTAGACGTCTCCGGTGACGTCCAGTTTGCCGTAGGCGTGGCCGCGGGCGTTGCCCTCGTTGCCCGCCGCGCAGACGAGCGTCATCTGCTTCTTGCTGACGGCGGACAGCGCGGCGGTGCTCAGCCCGTCGTGACCGGACATAACCGAGCCGAGGGATATGCAGACCGATAGCGGCATACCCAGCTCCGCCGCGCGCGCCGTCATATAGGCCAGCCCGGAAAGGACGTCCATCTCCTCATACGCGACGACGCTTTTATCGAACAGCATACACGACTCGCGCATGTTGTTTTTGGCGGGCTTCAGCTTGACAAAGATGATCTGCGCGTTCGGGGCTACGCCTTGATATTGGCCGCGCTCGCGGCCGCACGCCACGCCCGATATAAACGTGCCGTGGCCGTCGGCGTCGAAGCCCGGCGCCTGGCCGGCCGGCTCCGCGATGTAAGCGTTCAGATCCTCCCGCGTGAACTCGCCGCCGTAGCCGAACCCGGCGGGGCGGTTCCCCCCGGTTCTGGTCTGATCCCACAGGTACATTATCTTGGACGTGCCGTCCTCATACACGAACGCCGGGTGCGTTATGTCTATGCCCGAATCGAGGAAGCCGATCAGCACGCCGTTGCCGAGCAGGTCGATATTCGGGTTGTTCTGGATCGGGATAACGTTCGTCTCGATGAGGCTGTCGAAATCCAGCGGCGAATAGAGAATGGCGCTGGCCAGCGTGGTATAGACCGACACGCGGGAGAGTATGCCGGGCGCTTCCCTCTCCCTGATATGCGCCGACACCACGTTGCGCGAGTTGACCGAGCTTATCGCTATGTCGGCGCCGGACTCGATCACCTCGCGCAGATGCCTGTCGTCGGATATGAAGTAATCGAGGTAGTCGTCGCTGACGACGCGCCGCTCGATCTCGTCAGCCGACAATCCTGGGTTGAACTCCGCCAGAAAGCCGTCGGGCGGCGCGCCGTACTCGTCCGCCGGGGCGGGGGCTTCTTCCGGAACCTCATCGAGACGCGCCGCGGTCAGCTCGCCGGGCGCGAAAGCCATCGCGTAGGGCTGGTACGCGCCCGTCAGTATCTGCAGGCTGTTAAGCACGCACAGGCGGCCGTACCCCCACGTCGTGTTCGGGTAGGACGCGCCGTTCTCGCGCCTCGCCCCGGCGCACAGATAACTGCGCAGCTTCAGGCCGTACATGAACTGATCGTTGCCCCGGACTATCCCCCATTCCATGAGCAGCGCGCAGGCCCCGGCCACAAACGGAGCGGCCATACTCGTTCCCGTCATGGCGGTGTAACCCGCGCCGTTGTTCGCGGCGGCGGTTATGTTCTCGGCGGGGGCGCACAGATCCGGCTTTATGAACAGGCCGTCGAAGTGGAACCCCCTGCCCGAGAAGCCGCATGGCCGCCCCGTCAGAGGGTCGTATCCGCCGACGGAGATTACGTTCTCGACCGTGGCGGGTATCGTTATCGTCCAATCCGTATCCGGGGTGAGGAACGACACGCTGTTCTCGCGCGAGGTGATCCATATCTGATACGAGCCGTCGATCACCTGGTCGTAACTGAAGGAGATCGCCCATATGCCCTCGTTCGGCGCTCCGGAGTTGTTCAGTATCTCGACGGTTATGTCCTCCTTCGTAGAATAGGGCGTGGCCTTGCGGAACACGACGAAAATGCTGTCGTTCCCTATCTGATACCTGTGGGTGCCCTCCTGATACGGTATAATGCCCGTCGAAAGACCGCGCGGATTGATCAGCTCTATCGAGAAGAAATCCGACTGAGCTTTCCATATGTCCAGGCTGATCGAGCTGACATGTTCGTTCACGGAGAAGCGCACGGAGCGCTGACTGTTTACGTTGCCGCTGACGTGCCGCCCTTTCGCTCCCTCGTTGCCCGCCGCGACCGCTACGGATGTCCGCCAGCGCGAAGCCATCTCGCGGACGTACATCTCGAAAAGGCTAGTGCCGTCGTGCGCGCCGATCAGCGAACCGTTGCTGATATTTATCGCGACGGGCATCTGAAGCCGCTCGGCGGTCTCTATGACGTATTTAAGGCCGTACATTATATCCGTCGTGGACGGGGGATAACCGTCCGCGACGACGTTGTTCACCTTGACGATGATTAAAGACGCTTCGGGCGCCACGCCCTGATATTCGCCGCCGGAAGCCAGACCGTTGCCCGCCGCTATACTGGCGATGTGGGTGCCGTGGCCGTTGTCGTCGCGGTGCGGAACGATCTGATAGCGTTCCGCGTCGTTTTCGGCGTCTATGGCGCGGTTAATGTCGTCGTCGGTGAATTCCGCCCCGTGCAGGAACCCCTCGGGCTTGACTCCGTCGAGCGACCGATCCCATACGCGAAGGATCCGCGTTTTGCCGTTCGCGTCGCGGAAGTCCGGGTGCATGTAATTGATACCCGAATCGATGACCGCCACGGCTATCCCCGCGCCCCGCAGGCCGTACTGGGGATAGGTGTTGGCCTGATACGCGCATGTCTCCCACCGGGATACGTTTATATTCAGCTCCAGGCCGCGGGGCTTCTCGATGTACTCGACCTCGTTCTCGGCGGCCAGCGAGTTGATGTAGCGCTCGTCGATTATCACTATGGCGTATGTGTCGGTCAGCGGTTCCACCTTCGCGGAGTAACGCTCGGCCAGGCCGCTTATGTCGCCGTTGTATTTGATGATCAGACGCCACAGCTTGGCCGTCGGGCTGTATCCCGCGCTCATGTCCGGACTAAGGGCGCGCTCCGTCTCGTTCATATAGACGGCAAGGCCGAGCATCGGGTCTATTTTCTGGCTGGCGAACTCTTCCGCCACTAAAATCACCTCCGCGTTATTTATCATAAAAACGCTTGCAAAATCGCCGAGTATTTGCGATAATTACAGTTACGCGTTAACCTGTTTCAGAAATCCTGAAACAGCAGTAACCTTTGTGAAAGGAGCGGAATATAATGCCGATTAAGGTACCGGACAATCTCCCGGCAAAAGAGATCCTCCTGCGGGAAGGTGTGTTCGCCATGGGTGAATACCGCGCCTTTCATCAGGATATTCGCCCGCTTAAGATAGCGATACTCAATCTTATGCCGAACAAGATAGAAACGGAGGTGCAGCTGCTGCGGCTGCTCGGCAACACGCCGCTGCAGACCGATATAACCTTGCTGCACACCGAGAGCCACGTATCGAAACACACGCCGGCGGAATATTTGTCGGCGTTCTATAAAGTATTCTCGGACGTGCGCGGCGAGCGGTTCGACGGGCTTATCGTGACTGGCGCCCCCGTAGAGCTGCTGCCTTTCGAGGAAGTGTCCTACTGGGACGAGCTGTGCGCGGTGTTCGAGTGGAGCCGCGCGAACGTGACCAGTTCGCTGCACATCTGCTGGGGCGCCCAGGCGGCGCTGTATTATCATTACGGCGTGAACAAGCGCCCGCTCCCCGCGAAGATGTTCGGCGTTTTCGAGCATCGAGTCGTGACGCCGTGCGATCTGACGCGCGGGTTCGACGATGTTTTCATGGCGCCGCACTCGCGCCACACAGGCGTCGCCGAGGAGAACGCCGCGGACATTCCGGGGCTTTCGGTCGTAGCCGTATCGCCCGAAGCCGGGCTGTATATCGCCGCCGACGAGGGCTGCCGGCGGATATTCGTGACGGGGCATTCGGAATACGACCCGGATACGCTGAAAAAGGAATACGAGCGGGATATCGCGAAGGGCGCGCCGGTCGCCGTGCCCAAAGGCTATTTCGAGGGGAACGACCCGTCCCGCGAACCGGTAGTCAGATGGAGGGCGCACAGCAGTCTGCTGTTCAGCAATTGGCTGAATTACTGCGTATATCAGGAAACCCCCTACGACTTGTGCCCGGCGCCCCCCCCCCGCCTGCGATCCGGCTCTTGAACTTAAACCTGTATTTATAGATGGAATCGATGTCTTTTCGGCTGATTTCCCGTCGTTGACCGACGTTTGATGTTGTCTTAGACAATATCTGAATTTTGCTTGGACGAATTTCGCATCGCATTATCGTTTGAACCACACGATAATGCTTCGAACCACGCGAAATTCCATCACGCAAAATTCATCAAGCCATCTTCTTCATCGTCCG
>JAISCI010000006.1 GCA_031265685.1 Clostridiales bacterium | reverse complement strand
TCGCCCTGTTTGTATGGCATAATCGTCGCCTCCGCAATCGTTTGTGTTGTTTTAATTATACCATGTTTTAAGGGATTTTGCTATGGGTTTGGGAGTTTTTGCGCGGGCTGATTTTGGGGCAGCGCTGTTTCTCTCTGCTGTACGGACACACCGCGACAATGAAAATATCGCCCTTGTCATCACGCTCGAAATATACGTCTTGGATAGCAATTTTCTCAATTTTTAGAAGCCGTTTTATCGCTGTTTTACTCTGCATTTTGCCGTTTTCTCCTTGCAACGTTTTGTTGCAGGGATTATTGCCGAATTATCCAGTTTGTATAAGGGTTTATGCAGAAATGTTACCCACGGTTACCACCGATGAGCCTATTTTTTCAACAGGCGATGGAGACTGCTTACTGAAAAAATCTCTGCCCTGCCCTTGACGGCTCTGACAATTCCGTGAGTAGGTGGATGTTTTTTTGAGTACAATAAACACATTGTTTTACAAAAACAGCCTGTCGGCGATAACTTTCCGACAGGCTGACACCCTTTGATCGGGACTGTTCTCACTCCACCATAACCGGATTTTCATCCGCAACCCAAGGCAGCCCCCAGACACTCAGAGCGCCCATAAACGGATCCGGATCGAATTCTTCCACATTAAAAACCCCCGGGCGGCGCCACTTACCCGTTATCACCATCATCGCGCCGATCATCGCGGGCACACCCGTAGTGTAGCTTATCGCCTGCGTGCCGACTTCCCGGAAACATTCCTGGTGGTCGCACACATTGTAGATGTATAGGTTCTTTAGCTGGCCGTTCCTCACTCCCGTGAATACGCACCCGATGTTTGTCTTGCCGACAGTGCGCGGCCCCAGGCCGGCCGGATCGGGCAGAACAGCCTTAAGGAACTGTATCGGGACAATCTCGCGGCCCTCGTACATTATCGGCTTGATAGACGTCATGCCGACGTTCTCAAGGCATTTAAGGTGCGTAAGGTAGCTCTCGCCGAAAGTCATGAAAAAACGGATGCGCCGGATACCAGGGATATTCAGCGCCAGACTCTCTAGTTCCTCGTGGTGCAGCAGGTACATATCCTTAGGCCCGATCCGTGGAAAATCGTACACGCGTTTGATCGCCATCGGCGGCGTGTGGACCCAGGCTCCGTTCTCCCAGTAGCTGCCGGGCGCGGATACCTCGCGGATGTTAATCTCGGGGTTGAAATTCGTCGCGAAAGGGTAGCCATGGTCGCCGCCGTTGGCGTCGAGAATATCCAGATAATATATTTCATCAAAATAATGCTTGAGCGCGTACGCCGAAAATACCCCTGTAACGCCGGGATCGAACCCGGACCCTAAGAGCGCCGTCAGACCGGCGTCCGCGAACCGCTCGCGGTACGCCCACTGCCATTTATATTCAAATCTCGCCTCGTCGCGCGGCTCGTAATTTGCCGTGTCAATATAATGGACGCCTGCAGCGAGACACGCCTCCATTATAGTCAAATCCTGGTACGGCAAGGCGAGATGAAGTACGGCATCCGGACGGTACCCGCTGATAAGGGTTATGAGCGCCGTGACGTCGTCCGCGTTTACCTCGGCGGTCGTAATCCGCGTCTTGCCTCCACCGTAGGCTACCGCGCGCAAACGATCCGCCAGAGCGTCGCATTTCGCCTTCGCGCGACTCGCGATCATGATTTCGCTGAACACTTCGGAATTCTGACAGCATTTGGCCGCGGCCGCGCTCGCTACCCCGCCCGCGCCGATGATGATTATTTTCGCCATCATTCAGTTCCTTTCTTTCTAATGGAAAATTTATCTTCACTTCCTGTTATCAGCCGACGAATGTTGCTTTTATGCCGGATCGCCGCCAGCAGGAAAACAGCGCAGCCGAGCGCGATAGTTTCCGGCGGGAAACCCAGTACGACCAGCGTGATCGGAAGGAGCGCCGTCAGCGCCAGCGAACCGACCGATACAAACCGCGTGATGCCGATGAGCGTCAGCGCCGCCGTGAAGCAAACCGCCGCCGCGCGGAAATCCAGCGCCAGAATCATCCCGCATGTGGACGCGATCCCCTTGCCGCCCTTGAAGCCGAGATAGAATGGATAGTTATGCCCAATTATGACGCCCAGACCAGCGTACATGCCCGGCAGCGCTCCTGCGGCGCCGACGCGCCCGAGCAGACTGACCGAGCCGCCGAAGGCGATTGAGCAGACGGCAAACGCCGCCGCCGCCTTGATAACGTCCGCGGCAAAGACGATGAGTCCGAACTTGATTCCCATGACACGGGCGACGTTAGTCATGCCGGCGTTGCCGGAGCCGTGTTCACGGATGTCGATCTGTCCGGCCAGACGCCCGACGATAAAGGCCGTCTGGAAACATCCGAAAGCGTAGCCGATTAACAGAGAGAAGATTCTGAACATTTTCACGATCCTTTCGCGAAACGCGTATAGCGCGGCTGCCGCGCGGGAGCGGACGGCGCGCGAAGCGGGGTCAGGTCCCTGCCCGCCCGCCCCCGTCGGCTCTCGCCGAGGCGGAGCCGCGTTACTCTTTCCTTTCCCGGGCGATCAGCCGAATCGGCGTGCCGTCGAACCCAAACGCCATCCTCAGGCGATTCTCCAAAAACCTCTTATACGAAAAATGCAGTAGCTCCGGATCGTTCACGAACATCACGAACGTCGGCGGAGCGACGGACACCTGCGTCATATAATATATCCGTAGCGCCCGCCCCTTGTCCTGAGGCGGCTCGGCCACGGCGGTCGCCTCAAGGAGAGCCTCGTTGAGCGCGCCCGTCGAAACGCGCTTCAGGCTGTTCTCGTACACCGTGTCGATGATCTGGAACAACCCGCCGACGCGCTGCCCCGTAAGAGCCGAAATAAACGTGCGCGGCGCGTACGGCATAAAGATGAGATCGGTCTCGAGCCGCTTCTCGAAGAGTTTCATCGTCCTGCCGTCTTTTTCTATGGCGTCCCACTTGTTCACGGCGATGACCGCGCCCTTGCCCGACTCGTGGATCATTCCGGCCACTTTCGTGTCCTGCTCGGTTACGCCCTCCGCCGCGTCCAGCATAAGGACGCAAACGTCCGCTCGCTCGATCGCCGCGACGGAGCGGATCACGGAGTACCGCTCGATATTCTCCCGAATCTTGCTTTTGCGGCGCATACCGGCGGTGTCGATAAAGACGTATTCCCTGCCGCCGCGGACATGGCGCGAGTCGATCGCGTCGCGGGTCGTCCCCGGTGTGGGCGATACTATTACGCGGTCCTCGCCCAGTACACGGTTTATCAGCGAGGACTTGCCCGTGTTAGGCTTGCCCACCACGGCCACCTTCACTGCTCCCGACACTTCACCGCCGCCGTCGCCGCCCGGGAGGGATTCGACGACCTTGTCGAGCAGATCGCCCAAGCCGAGCCGCTGCCCCGCCGATATCGGAACCGGGTCGCCCAAGCCCAGCGCGAAGAATTCATACGCGTCCATGGCGTACTTAGCGAAATCATCCACCTTGTTGACGGCGAGAATGACCGGCTTCCGCGCGCGGCGCAAGAGCGACGCGACGTATTCGTCGTCGTCGGTGACGCCGTCCTTGACGCTGACGACGAACACGATGACGTCCGCCGCGCCGATGGCCAGCTCGGCTTGGGCGTAGATGTGGCGTTTGATCATGTCGTCTGAAAGTGAATTTGCCCTGGAGCCGGCAAATTCCTTGGGTGAATTTGCCTTGGAGCCGGCAAATTCCTTGGGCGCAAGGCCGCCGGTATCGACGAGCAAGAAATTATGCCCCGACCATTCCGCGTCGGCGTAGATTCTGTCGCGGGTTACGCCCGGCGTGTCCTCGACTATGGAAACGCGCGCGCCGGCTATTCGGTTGAACAGTGTCGATTTGCCGACGTTCGGCCTGCCTACTACGGCGACTACGGGTTTTGGCATGGATGCCTCCAAATTCAAACATAGTAAGATATTGTTAAAGCAAGATCTTGGGGCACCGCCCCAAGCCCCGCCGGGGATTTCATCCCCGGACCCCATTCGTTAATTTCTGCCGGAAAGCTCCGCGAGCACTTCCTTCGCCCGGTTCAGTACGGCGGCCGGCACCCCCGCCAGCCGCGCCACTTGGATCCCGTAGCTGTTGTCCGCGGAACCCGGCTCGATCTTCCGCAGGAACACCACTTCGTCCCCGTCCTCCCGCACGGCTACGCGGAACGACCGGACGCCGTCCACCTCGCCCGAGAGCGTAGACAGCTCGTGGTAGTGCGTCGCGAACAGCGTCTTAGCGCCGACGACGCCCGCCATATACTCGAGAACCGCCCGCGCTATCGACAGTCCGTCATAAGTGGACGTGCCGCGCCCGATCTCGTCGAGCACCGCGAGGCTTCTGTCCGTCGCGCCCCGGAGTATATACGCCACCTCGGTCATCTCGACCATGAACGTCGATTGCCCCGTGGCCAGGTCGTCCGACGCGCCCACGCGCGTGAATATTCTGTCGCATACGCCGATCCTGGCCGAGTCCGCGGGGACGAACCCGCCCATCTGCGCCATGACGACGATCAGAGCCGTCTGCCGCATGTACGTGGACTTACCAGCCATGTTCGGCCCCGTGATGATAGCGAGCCGGTTGTCCGCGCGGTCGAGGTACACGTCGTTAGAGACGAACGACACGCCCGGCATACGCTCGACCACGGGGTGACGACCCGCCGCTATGTCAATTACGCCGCCGCCGTCCACGACGGGACGGACATATTTATTATCCAGCGCGCACCGCGCCAGCGACAGCAGCGCGTCCATATCCGCGAGACGGCCCGCCGTGCCGGAAAGCCGAGCCGCCGCCGCCGATACCCGCGTCCGGGCGCTCTGAAAATGGTTGTTCTCGATCTCGGCTATCCGTTCTTCCGCGCCGAGTATCCTGTCCTGCGCCTCCGCGAGAGCGGCGGTCGTAAACCGCTCGCAGTTCGCCAGCGTCTGCCGTCTGGAGTACGCCGCCGGAACCCGCTCCCGGAACGAATTGGTTATTTCTATATAATAGCCGAATACCTTGTTGGATTTCACTTTCAGGCTCTTTATGCCCGTCCGCTCGCGCTCGTCCGCCGCATACCGATCTACCCAGTCTTTGCCGCCGCCGCGCATACCCCGCAGCGAATCCAGCTCCTCGTCGAACCCGTCGCGGATGAACCCGGCCTCTCTCGCGGCGGCGGGCGGATCGTCGTCGAACATCGCGTCGAGCATACCGTATATATCCTCGCAGGCGTCCAGACCGTCCCGGATGGATCGGATCAGCCCCGCCCCGGCGTTCGTGAGCAGCAGCGCTATCTCCGGCAATGCCCCGAGCGACGCCCTGAGCGATACAAAATCCCTGACGTTCGCTTGGGCGTACACAATCTTCCCTACGAGCCGCTCGACGTCCTTGACGCGCGAGAGCGCCCCGGACAGTTCCGCCGCCAGCGCCGGGTTCCGGCAAAAAGACTCGACGGCGTCAAGCCGCGCGTTGATCGCCGATACGTCCGTCAGCGGCCTTTCGAGCCAGCCTCGCAGCCGCCGCGCGCCCATCGGCGTGGCCGTCCTGTCGAGAACGGCTAGCAGCGCGCCATCGCGGCGTTTGTCGCGTATCGTCTCGGTCAGCTCCAAGTTGCGGCGGCTGGCCGCGTCTATCGCGAGATACCCTGCGGGCGGCAGCACCGTCAGCGAGGTAATATTAGGCAGGGTTCCGCGCTGAGTCTCGGACAGGTACGCGATGAGCGCCCCGGCCGCCCGGATTATCCGGCGGCTGGCCGCGTCCGCGCTCAGCCCGAACCCGGCCAGCGTCGCGACGCCGAAATGATCGGCCAGAGCCTTCCGCGCGGAGGTCGCCGAATAAGCGTAATCGTCAAGGATCGCGACGGGTATGCCCGCCTGCTCCGCGATAGCCGCGCGTCCCTCGAATCCGCCGCTCGCGATTATCTCCGCCGGGGCGAACGCCGCGACCTCGTCCGCCACGCGCGATTCCCCGGCCCCGCGCGAGAACGCGAAGAACTCCCCGGTCGACACGTCCGCGAACGCCGCGCCGAAGCCGTTCTTGCCGTCCTCTCCGTCGATATACAGCGAACATACGTAATTATTGCGCGACGTGTCGAGGAAACCCGGAAACATGATCGTCCCGCGTGTAACAACGCGCGTAACGCCGCGCCTGACGAGTTTCTTCGCCAGCCGGGGATCCTCCTGCTGCTCGCACACCGCCACCTTATAGCCTTTTTCGACGAGCCGCGCGATATACTGCTGCGCCGAGTGGTGCGGCACGCCGCACATCGGAGCGCGCTCGGCCCGGCCGCATTCGCGCCCCGTCAGCACGAGCTGCAGCTCGCGCGAGGCAGTCTTGGCGTCGTCAAAAAACATCTCGTAGAAATCGCCGAGACGGTAAAATAACAGGCAGTCCGCGTACTGCCGCTTTATCTCGAAATACTGCTCCATCATAGGGGAGTAGCCCGTCACCCAGACCTCACCCCGCAGCCCCGGCACCCCGCGCACGGAGGCGTGTCCGCAGGCGAATTTGCCCTGAAACCGGCAAATTCCTTGGGTGAATTTGCCCTGAAGCCGGCAAATTCCTTGATCTCGCCCAGCGCGCCGCCCTCAACAACCGCGAGCACCCGCGACACGAACAGCCGGTACGCGGCGGGTTCCATCCCGGACGAGCTGCCGCGCACCATCCGCGCGAGTTCACGCGCCTTCTCAAAGCAAGCGCTGTCTTCTATTTCCACCTGACAAACTCCCCCGTAAGATAAAATGTTTTGCAGCCGGTAATCCTCACGTCGGCGTAGCGGCCTTTGGCGGATTCGCGCGGGTTCAGGCGCGAATCCAGGGCAAATTCATTGAGCGAATTTGCCGGGTCGGATTCGCGCGGACTCAAGCGCGAATCCAGGGCAAATTCATTGTGAAAATGGACGAGCGAACCGTCGTCCGCGCGCCCGGAAGCTCCGCCGTTCTCAGCCGAATCCGTAAGGATCTCCAACGTTCGCCCGATTTTAGCGCGGTTGTTCTCGAGCAGTATCCCGTTCACTTCAGCAAGAAGCCGCCCGAAGCGCTCCGCCGCGGCAGCCGCGTCCGTCTGACTGGGCAGACTGGCCGCGGGCGTCCCGGAACGCTTTGAATATATGAACGTAAACGCGCCGTCGAAGCGGACGCGGCGAACGACGTCCAGCGTATCCGCGAAGTCTTCCTCGGTTTCCCCGGGAAAGCCGACGATTATGTCGGTAGTCACGGAAACGCCGGGTATGCGGTCACGGATCCGCCTCGCCAGCGACAAATAATCTTCCTTATTATATCCACGGTTCATCGCGGAGAGTATACGCGAGCTGCCCGATTGCAACGGCAAGTGCACTGCCTTGCAAATGTTCGGGCGGCTGGCTATAACGCCGATCAGCTCGTCCGACATGTCCTTCGGATGGCTTGTCATAAAGCGCAGCCTTCTCACGCCGGGAACATCCGCCGCGCCGCGGAGCAGTTCGGCGAACGTAACCGGGACGCTCAGCCCTTTGCCGTATGAGTTGACGTTCTGACCCAGCAGCGTCACCTCGGACACGCCGGAAGCCGCGAGAGAACGAATCTCCGCGAGAATCTCCCCCGGCGCGCGGCTGCGCTCCCGCCCGCGCGTATACGGCACGACGCAATACGAGCAGAAATTGTCGCAGCCATACATGACGTTGACGGAGGCGGACGCGCCGGACATCCTCACCGGAGTCTCATAATCCGACGCCGGAGCGTGATCCGTCGCTAATCCGACGCGCCATACGCGCTCACCCGCCGTGAGCCTCCGGTAGAGCAGTTCCGGGAAGTCCCCGATGTTAAGCGCCCCGAACACGACGTCCACAAAGCCGTAACTGGCGGCCATCTTCGCGTATGCCGCCGACTGGGGCACGCATCCCGCGACGACGATAACCATACCGGGGCGCGTCTCGCGGAGCTTCTTTAACCGCCCCATGTGCCCGAACGCCCGGTTCTCGGCGCTCTCGCGCACGCAGCAGGTGTTGAGCAACGCGAGATCCGCCTGGCGTTCGTCGCCGGTCGGCTCGTAGCCCATCCGCGCGAGCATGTCCGAAAGCTTCTCGGAGTCGCGCCGATTCATCTGGCAGCCGAACACGCGCACAAACGCGCGCGGCGGTTCCGGCTGTCTTGCCGAAATCCCCGCGACCAGCGCGATATACCTATCAGTGTTATTCATTGTTCCTCTTTTCGCGCTCTTCCATATATTTAAGATATTGAATCTGCGTCGGCGTCTTACCGGCGTATTTCAGCTCGTCGGACAACTCTACTTTCGGCCCCTCGCCGAGCGACCCGACGGAGCCGTGGCTGGCGCCTCCCGTCATCGCCTCGAAATCGACTTTGGAGATTTTGACGGCGTAGCCGCAGCCCGCGCACGCTAGGACGTATTCAAAGCGGTACGGAATGACCGGGATGAAGAACAGCGTGAACCAAGTTGTTACTTTCATCAGCTCGGCGGGCCGCGCTTGGCCGCACCGCGGGCATGGACCCAGATCACGGTACCCATACCGCTTGAACGTGAGCCTGCCGAAACCGAAAATTATAAACATCGATCGCCCACCCCCCCTTATTAGAAGCTAGAAGCTAGAAACCAGAAATTAGAAGCCAGAGGCTAGAAAACGACGACTGATTTAATGATACTATGGCGGAGGGGGATTTGTCAAGAAGATGGCTTTCGTTTGCGCGGACATTTCACAGTCCCCCGGTAATATTCAAGAGTAAGGGTGATCCGCTGAAGTTCGGGCGCTCAAGATTAAACAGAAAAGAATATTATAACATATATTCTTCGCTGAAGCCATGTATATTTCAATGATTTCATGTACTGAAGGGGCGAAATGATGTAATTTACATCACCCCGCTGCCAATCAAATTCCGTATTGTCACGCGCGGTTTTTTGTGTTATATTGATAGGCGCGTGATCGGCGCGGCGCGCCGTCCGATCCTTTCACATAAATTAAGATCAAGCGAAAATGAGAGCGGGGAAACAATGGCCGATATAGCGATTCTCGGTTTCGGCACCGTCGGTTCCGGCGTATACGAAACTATCATAAAAAACCAGCGTTCCATCGATAAGCGCGCGCAGACGCGGGTCCGCGTAAAGCGTGTGCTGGATCTGCGCGATTTCCCCGGCTCGCCGGCGGAACCTCTGCTGACGAGAGATTTTGACGAAATATTGTTCGACGACGACATAAAGATCATCGTCGAGGTTATGGGCGGCGTGGAGCCGGCTTACCGATTCGCGCGGGAGGCGCTCACCCACGGCAAGTCCGTAGTGACGAGCAACAAAGAGCTGGTGGCGCGGCACGGCGCGGAGCTGCTCGCGCTGGCGAAGGCGCACCGGCTCAATTTCCTGTTCGAGGCGTCGGTGGGCGGAGGCATACCAATCATCAGGCCGCTCAATAAATCGCTGGCGGCGGACGAGATTTCCGAGATAAGCGGAATACTTAACGGAACTACCAATTATATCCTGACGCGTATGCAGAAGGACGGAGCCGAGTTCGCCGAAGCCCTGGCCGAGGCCCAGAGGAACGGTTACGCCGAGCGCGACCCGTCGGCGGACGTTCTGGGGCTGGACGCCTGCCGCAAGCTCGCGATACTGCTGTCGCTGGCCGTGGGCGATCAGGCCGACGCCGAGAACATACACACCGAGGGCATAACGAACATAACGAAAGTGGACATGCTCTACGCTCGCGCGGCGCGGCGCACCATCAAGCTGCTGGCGTTCAGCCGAATAGACGACGCTCCGCCGTCTGCCGCGCCGGGCACCAGCGGCGCGGCAAACGGCGCGTCCGTCCGCGCGGCATACGCTATCGTGGCGCCGTGCCTGGTTCCGGACGCCCACCCGCTGGCGTCCGTCGGCGACGTTTTTAACGCGATCTACGTGAAGGGCAATATAATCGGCGAGGTTATGTTCTATGGGCGCGGCGCGGGCAAACTGCCGACCGCTTCCGCCGTCGTGGCGGACATCGTGGACGCGCTGAAGCATCCGAACGCGCACATCCCGCACGGCTGGTCGATGATGAAGGCGGCCATGCGTCCCATTTCAGAACTGCCCGCGCGGAAATTCATCCGGACTTCGGCGAGCGCCGCCGCCGTCCGCGATACGTTCGGGGACGTCGAGTTCGTTGCGGCGGAAGGCGTGCCTGCGGGCGAAACGGCCTTCATAACAGCCGAAGCCCTCGGCGGCGAGATCGATAAACTGGCCGAGCGCGCCGGCGGCGTGATCAGCTCCATCCGATTATATTGACACGGCACAGGTGATCTTATGCGCGTAACTGTAAGCGTACCGGCGACGACGGCGAATGTCGGCCCGGGATTTGATTCGATCGGCATGGCGCTCTCCATGCGCAACACGCTGGCGGCGGAGACCACCGGCGAACCGCCCGGCGCGCTTTACATAGCGGCGGACGGCGCGGCGAGTGACGCGGAGCGTGTCCCGACGGACAAAACGAACCTGATATACAGGGTGATCCGGGCGTTTTACCATGGCGTCGGACTCGGCGAGCCGCCCGGCCTGCGCCTTACCCAGACCGACGCTATCCCGCTGACGCGCGGGCTGGGTTCTTCGGCGGCGTGCGTGGTCGCGGGGTTATGCGCGGCGAACGCGCTCTCGGGCGCGAATCTTTCGTGGGAAGAGATCGCGCGGCGCGCCTCCGTGATAGAGGGCCACCCGGACAACGCCTTTCCGGCGGCGCTGGGCGGTCTTATCGTCGCGGCGTCGGACGGGAAGCGCATCGAATACGTCCGCGCGGACAAACTGCCGGGTTTGGGCGTAACCGCGCTGATCCCGGATTTCACGCTGCCTACGGATGAGGCGCGGAGGATACTCCCCGCGCGGTATCCCCAGGAGGACGCCGTTTTCAATGTGTCCCGCGCGGCGCTGCTGGCGGCGGCGCTGTTCTCCGGAGATTGGGAAAAGCTCTCTTTCGCCGTAGACGACAGGCTGCACCAGCCATACCGCAAGCCGCTGATCCCCGGTTATGACGATATAACCCGGATGTGCCGCGAGGCCGGGTCGCTGGCGTCGTTTCTGTCCGGCGCCGGGCCGACGGTGATCGCGCTGCACGATTCCCCGGGTTTCGCGGATCGGATCGCCCCGCCGGACGGCTGGCGCGCCGAGGCGCTTTCGCCGGACTTTGAGGGCGCGGTCGTTAGTATAGAATAGAGGGTGTGTAATGCTGATTGTCCAGAAATTCGGCGGAAGCTCCGTTGCCGACGCCGAGCGTATCAAGAACGTCGCGCGGCGGGTGGCGGCGGCGAAACGCGCCGGTAATTCCGTCGCCGTGGTACTCTCGGCGCAGGGCGGCACCACCGACGAACTGATCGCGAAAGCTCTGGAGATAACCCCCAACCCGTCCAAGCGGGAGCTGGACATGCTGCTGGCGACGGGCGAACAGCAGTCCGCGGCGCTGCTTTCGATGGCGCTCGCGGCGGAGGGCGTGCCCGCGGCGTCGCTCAACGCGCAGCAAGCCGGCATCATGTCCACGTCTAAGCACGGGAACGCCCATATCAAGCGGATAGACACGGAGCGCGCCGAAACGGAACTGGATCGCGGCAACGTCGTAGTGGTGACGGGTTTTCAGGGCGTCAACCGCTGCGGCGATATAACGACGCTCGGCCGCGGAGGTTCGGATACGAGCGCGGTCGCTCTGGCCGCCGCGCTCGGCGCGGATCTGTGCGAGATATACACCGACGTGGACGGCGTATATACCGCCGATCCGCGCGTTGTCGCGTCCGCGCGCAAGCTCGGCGTCATCGGCGCCGACGAGATGCTCGAGCTGGCGTCGCTCGGCGCGAAGGTGCTGCACAACCGCAGCGTGGAGCTTGCGAAAAAATACCGCGTCAACCTCGTCGTGCGCTCGAGCCTGTCGGACGCGCCGGGCACGCTCGTTAAGGAGGAAACAGGTTTGGAAAGTCTCATAGTATCCGGCGTCGCCGTCGATAAAGACATAGCGCGTATTTCACTGGTCGGCCTCGCGAATCAGCCTGGAGTGGCGTTCAAGCTGTTCTCGCTGCTGGCGAGGGCGAGGATCAGCGTCGATGTTATCCTGCAATCGATCGGGCGCGAGTCCACCAAGGACATAACGTTCACCGTCGCGAAGGACGACGCCGACGAGACGCTGAAAATCATCGCGGATAACGCCGTGACGCTCGGCTATCGGCAGGTGAGTCACGACGACGGCGTCGCGAAGCTCTCGGTCGTCGGCGCGGGCATGGCGACCAATCCGGGCGTGGCGGCGGAGATGTTCGAGGCGATATATAACGCCGGGGTAAACATCAACATGATCTCGACGTCGGAGATACGTATTTCGGTGCTGATAGACGCGGCGGACGCTGACAGGGCGCAGATCGCCGTCCACGACAGGTTTTTCCCGCCCGCGGGATAATTGATACTAATCCCGGTTGGATTTGCGGATAAAAGTTTTTCAAGCGTCAGCGTGTCCGCGCGGCTCGAAAGTTTGCGTGAACCAGGCAAATCCGCCAGGCGCGTACTGAAAAATTCTTATCCGTCCTCTGAAATGGGATTAGTAAGACGGGGGGTTGTCCATGAATGCCGACGCGCTGGCGTTTTTTCAGAAACTGGCCGCATATGGCGGGTTGATCGGGGGATACCTGAACTTCGACGCTATAATGAGTGACGAGACGGCGCAGTTCGTGACGAATCCCGAGCCGGACGAGGGCGAGACGGTGGGTGTGACCGCGCGGGTGGGGCGCGGGGACGCGGACGCCGTCGCGATATGCTACGCGGGCGACGGAACAGCGCCGTGCCGTTTGGCCGCGTCCGACGCGCTGTTTGACTACTACCGGGCGGATGTGACCGTTAACGGCGCCGTCTCTTACTATTTCCGAGTTACGAAAGACGGGCGCGACTATTTCTACAACAAGCGCGGCGTGTTCCGCGATGCCGACCAGGCGTACAACTTCCGGCTTATCGCCGGGTACCGGACGCCGGACTGGGCGAAGGGCGCCGTGATGTATCAAATATACGTCGACCGCTTCCGCAACGGCGACCCGTCGAACGACGTCGTGAACGACGAGTACGCGTACCTCGGCCACGCCGCGCGGAAGATGGCCTGGACGGATCCCGTCGAGACGAGCGACGTGGCGAATTTCTACGGCGGCGACCTGGCCGGGGTTATGGAAAAGCTTGATTACATCGCGTCGCTGGGCGCCGAGGCTATCTACCTCAACCCGGTTTTTGTCAGCCCGTCCAACCATAAATATGACGCGCAGGATTATGATCACATCGACCCGCATATCGGCGTCATAGCGGCCGACGGCGGGCGGACGCTCCAGCGGGACCGCTTCCTCAACCGGTACGCGACGATGTACGTAAAGCGCGCGACCGACCCCGCGAACTTGGAGGCGTCCAACGCGCTGATGGCGCGTCTGATCGGTGCGGCGCACTCGCGCGGGATCAAGGTTATTCTGGACGGCGTTTTCAACCATTGCGGAGCGTTCAATAAATGGCTCGACCGCGAGGGTTTTTATCAGGCGGCGGGGTATCCGGCGGGCGCGTACCACGACGGGAACAGCGCCTACCGCGACTACTTCCGGTGGTACGAGCGGGACTGGCCGAACAACGACGCCTACGAGGGCTGGTGGGGGCACGACAACCACCCGAAACTGAACTACGAGAATTCGCCGGAACTGTATGAGTATATAATGCGCGTCGCTAAAAAATGGGTAAGCCCGCCGTTCAGCGCGGACGGCTGGCGGCTGGACGTGGCCGCCGACCTTGGGCAGTCGCGGCAGTTCAACCACAAATTTTGGCGGGATTTCCGCGCGGCGGTCAAGTCCGCTAACCCCGACGCGATTATCCTCGCCGAGCATTACGGCGACGCCGAAGAATGGCTGCGCGGCGGCGAATGGGATACCGTCATGAACTACGACGCGTTTATGGAGCCGGTAACATGGTTTCTCACGGGCATGGAGAAGCACTCCGACCAGTATCGGGCGGATATGTTCCGCAACTATCAGGCGTTCGAGTCCGCGATGCGGTACCACATGGCGAGGCTTTCCCCGCAGGCGCTCGCGACGGCGATGAACGAGCTGTCGAATCATGACCACTCGCGTTTTTTGACGCGCACTAACCATGTGGCCGGGCGGCTTTCGACCGCCGGGGCGATCGCCGCCGAAACGGGCGTAAACAAGGCCGTGCTGATGGAAGCCGTAACGATCCAGATGACGTGGCCGGGCGCGCCGACGGTCTATTACGGCGACGAGGCCGGGCTATGCGGTTTCACCGACCCGGACAATCGCAGGCCTTATCCGTGGGGCGCGGAGGATCGGCGGCTTATCGATTTCCACCGCGCGGCGATCAGCCTGAGGCGCTCGCTGCGGTGCCTTCGTACCGGTTCGCTCGCGTTTCTGGGCGGGGAGTATGGCTGTTTTTCCTATGGACGTTTCGCCGGGGATGAGCGCGTGGTCGTCGTTATCAACAACTTGGATGTGGAAAAGACGATTACTGTCCCCGCCTGGCGGATCGGGGCGCTAGGGCCAATGCGGACACTGCTGGCGTCCGGGCAGACTGGGTTCACCATCGGCGGAAAAGAGTACAAGAACGCAGGCGGGATGGTTCGCGCGCATATGCCTGGGTGTTCGAGCCTGGTTCTGCGCGAGGGGACGGACGCCTAGAAAACCAGCGCGCAAAACGCCGTCCCTTGCCGCCTGTCGGTAAATAGACCGCCGACAGGCTGTTTTCAGTGGAATGCGGCGGGTGATAAAAAATGGCTGGGATAACATGATGGACAAAAATCAAGTGTATTTGTACACCAAAACTATTGATTACCCCCACAATCCCCTGATTTACAGGGGTATTCGCAGGATTTCAGATTGATTTTACTACCATTTTACTACCACGGACAGGACTTTGATATGTTCATAAAATCCTCGTAAATACCTCGTGAATAAATATCTCATCGGTGAGAAACCGATTGCCGTCTTGTTTGGAGAAGAGCGCAAGGCGCTGGATTTGATTAAATGCAACAGACAAGAGAACAGCTTTTTGCAAATTGCAGAAAGCTGTTCTCTTTTGTGTTGTATATGTATTTGATGTCTTGATTAAAAACCTCAAAAAATCGTCAAATTCATTCAAATAGCAAGAAAATAAAACGTATTTTCAACTTTTATTTGAGGATATGCTGGATATATTTGTAAATGCGAAAATGATATATATGATTTCAGATATTGCTGCGGCGAGTGAGTGATTCAGGGGGGCAACAGCCCCCTGAAAAGGGGAAATGGAATGATTTTAAAGTGGTGGACTACATTGGGTACGAGTTAATAAGAGACCTTGAATTGTTCGCATTGTCAAGGGATATATCCTTGCGTGAAGCGCTTGCAGAACGTCTCTGCGCACAGTCAAGACGGCAAGAAATCAACGGAAATTCTTGAGTAAATAACTCTTAACACAAACCATATAGAACGCCCCAGCACATTCATTTAACGGAATGTGTCTGGGGCGTTCTATTTTATTTTGCCGCAGGACGAAACGGGGGGCTTCAAAATGAAATACGCGAACGCGACACAGCACACGCAAACGCTTGATAAATTTGAATACTTTATCGAGGATTTGAACTGCTCGTTGTGTCTGTTGTATTTGCTAATTGAAATTTCCACCACCCATTATAATTAAGATCCGCCAGCCGCTACTCACAGTTCGCCTGATCACGGCGTTTTTTGTTTGGCTGGTGGGTTTTTCAATTATAA
>JAISCI010000003.1 GCA_031265685.1 Clostridiales bacterium | reverse complement strand
TTATAATTGAAAAACCCACCAGCCAAACAAAAAACGCCGTGATCAGGCGAACTGTGAGTAGCGGCTGGCGGATCTTAATTATAATGGGTGGTGGAAATTTCAATTAGCAAATACAAGCGCTCGCTCCCCACGCTCATATTTGGTCAAGGCCGGACGCGATATGTCTAAAATCTCAGCCAATTCTTTCTGTGTTAGTCCGCGTGATTCACGTAAGGATTTTACGCGCACTCCGTTTTCACAAATAGCACCCCCCGTATTTTCTGTTACCATCCGTTCTTCCGGAAGCGCGTCCTCTATAACGCTCATGTTCCGATTTGGGAAGAATATTTGAAGAAAATATGGTGTAAATACAGCATTGTCGATTGCGGACATCGAAAACCAATTGTACATAGTCAGGTCCGCAATGCTTTAGCTCCCGGAAGCGCCTCGATTCAATGTGTGTATGCGTTAATAATTCATCAATCTTTTGAAGACAAATCCATGACTGACGGCCTGCTGTTTTTTGTGTGTTAACATGAAGCCCACTGCATCAAAGGTCGCGGCGGGCGCGGATAAAATGCGCGCAATTAGTACTGAAACAATGCAAACAGTTATGGAATTACTGGGGTTTTGCCTGTCGTCGATAAGGCGTCCTGAATTAAGATCGCCCCGAAGGCCGTAACCTCCGGGGTTCTTATGCTCTCATTCTTCATCTTTCTCTTCGTCGCCTTTTATCCCGTTCACCGCGTCGCGCAAGGTCTTGCCTACGCGGAATCTGGGCGCCTTGGACGCCTCGATATCAAGCGGGCCGCCCGTGCGAGGGTTGCGCCCGACGCGCGCTTTGCGATCAACTACGTCGAACACGCCGAAACCAACCAGCAGCACCTTGCCGCCGGCCACAAGCTCTTCCGTAACCGAATCAACAAATGCCTGCAGCGCCTTCTCCGTATCCTTCTTACTGAGTCCGGATCTTTCGGATACCGCGCTCACGAGTTCATTTTTGTTCATAGGATAAAAATCCTCCTCAGGCTGCGCCAATTGAGACGCGCGTTCTGCCCGCGCTCGCGTCTCAATTGACGTTGTTCATCGTATACTATTTATAAACTCATCCAACGCGTTTGTCAAGTGTAATTCGGCGTTTATTTTGAAAAATGCCGAAATTTTAGAACTTTCAAGTATAAATGTCTTGTATCGGGCGATACTTTCGGTCTCGTCGCCCGACTCCAGCGCGGACTGAAGCCGCGAAAGCGCTTCCGCGGACGCGCGGACGGCGCTGCTGGCATCGCCCGGAAGCAAGCCAAGCTTGCGCGCCTTGCGGAACACTTTCATAGCGCGCAGCGCCGACGGAAACGTCCGCGGCACCAGCCGCAGCTCGTCCGCCGGGGACAGCCCGCCCTTCTCCAGCGCCTTGTTGGCCTCCCACGTCTCCAGCGCCTCGGCCTCGTCGCCGGCGCGGTCTTTGCCGAAGATATGCGTGTGCCGGCTTATCATCTTCTTCGCGACGCCGTCCACAACGTCGCCTATGCAGAATCGTCCGTCCTTCTCGGCCATGCGCGAGTGGAACACTACCTGCAGCAGAACGTCGCCCAATTCCTCGGTCAGCGACCGGTCGTCGCGCGAGCGCACCGCGTCCGCGACCTCCCAGCATTCCTCGAGCAGACACTCCAAGAGGCTCTCGTGCGTCTGCGCCAAATCCCACGGACAGCCGCCCTCGCCCAGCAGGACAGCTATAATCGCGTTCAAATCGTCAAAGTCATACCGCGATTTATCGGTGTCTATTTTTGGTATATTCGTCACCTCATTTCCGTCAACGACTTTATGATCGGGTTGTTGTCGTATAGGATCGCCCCCGCCAGCGATCCGTCCGCGAGCGCGCGGTATCCGGCCCAATCCTCGCGGTAGATAAAGACCGACGTCGCCGACGCCGCGACGACGAGTATCCCAGCGCCGACCGCCAGCCCCAGCAGCAGGCCTCCGACCGTGTCGAACTGCCTGATAACGGGCAGGCGGCCCGCTATGTCGAGCGCGCGCGAAATCGCCCATATGATCGCGGCCACGGCGATAAACGTGACGACGAGCGCCGCCGCGCCGATGATGACGTTTGCCAGAAAACCGTACACATAGTCGGCGAAATCGGCCACGCCGAGCGCGCGGTAGACTTCCGGGTTATTGTTGCCGATCAGCGCCCCCTTAAGGAACGCCGGGACGTCCATCGCGGTGACATACGCGGCTTGCGCGGCCTTCGCGGTCTCCTCGGGGACAATTCCGCCGATGTGCTCGGCGACAAAGCCCTTCACGGCACCGAAGACGAAATCCGTCCCCCGAAGGAAATCAAGGACGTACGGGTAGATATGCCGCGCCAGCGCCAGCGACACGGCCAGCGACATAAACGAAAACAGTGTCCGCATCAGCCCGCGCGCCGCGCCGACCGCCGCGCAAACAGCCAGCGCGGCGACGACGCCGATGTCGAGCGCGTTCACGTCCGCCCTCTTTTCTTAATCACTTTCAGCCGCGTGAACTCGTCGCGCTCGCGCTCTTCCAGCGTCAGGTTTATTTCCCGGGTAAGGGCCTCGCAGCGCGGTATCGTAATGTTTTTCAGGGCGTTGGCGCGGCGCTGCGTCTTTTTTATGCTCATGGCCAGCCGATAGGCCGCCGTCTCCGCCATCGCCAGCTCGAAGGTCAGTTCCTTCACCTTACGGAACTTCTCGACGGCGACGTCGAAGGAAGCCGTCGTGTTCGCGAGACCGTAACTGGGTGTGAGCGGCGCGGACTCGTACCGCAGCGTCGGTATCTCGACGCCCATGATGCTGCGCGCGCGCACCGTGACGGAATCCTCGACGGGCATACCGTAACAGATCGCGCGCACGCTGTTAAGCCCCATAACTATATTCGCGTCCTGCAGCGCCAGGTAAGCTTCGCGGAATGTCGCGAAGATGCGCCGCTGGATCCGCTCGGCCTTATCGTTCAGTTCCAGAATCTCCTTGATGAGGACGTTCCTCTTGCGGTCGATGAGGTCGTACCCCATGCGCGACATCGCGAGCGTCGCCTTCGCTTTGATCAGATTGCCTTTAGTTGGAAATGTATTCGGATCCATCGCGTCAACTCCATTACGGCGCTTCCGGGCCGCTACGCCCCAAGGCTCTCGTCCGCGTTCAGCAGAGAACGCTCATATTCCGTCAGTTGGCTGAAACGCGTGCGCGTCTCGTTAACGCGCAGCACGTCCGCGCTCTCCAGCGAGCGCTCCACCCATTTTACCACGCGGCACATGTTGCATTTATGCAGCCCAAAAGCGGGTCCTACGACGCCGTATGCCACGCCGCGCCAATGCTTCAGCGACGCCAGAACCATATCCTCGACGCACAGGTTAGGGTGCCGACCGCGGCCGCTGTGTCTCGCGCTGAAAGCCGAGCGGATTATCTCTACCAGCGCGTGGAACGTTTTTCGGCTTACCCCGGCCATCTCCCGGAATTCTTCGTCGTTACATCCGCAAATACTAGCGTACTTCATCTTATCACCATCCTTTGCCTATTTTAGCATGAACTATAAGTTCTGACAACCGTATTTACATGTCACTTTCGTAGAATTCGTCAAGAATCCCAGCATTTATGCGATCCAGCTCCGACTTGGGCAGTATGCGAAGCATACGCCAGCCCAGCGCGATCGTCGCCATTATGCCGCGGTTCTCAAACTTCCCCTGCCGCAGGTACCCATCCTCGAACGCTTTGCCGAATTCCATATACTTCTTATCGAGGTCGGACAACTCGTCCTCGCCGACGACGCTGGCCAGGGCGCGGACCTCACCGACGCGCGCGTAGGACGAGAAGAGCTGATTAGCGAGATCGGGGTGATCGGCGCGCGTGTAACCCTCGCCTATGCCGTCCTTCATCAGCCGCGACAGGCTCGGCAGCACGTTGATCGGCGGGTACACCCCCTGCTGGTGGATATTCCGGTCAAGCACGATCTGCCCCTCGGTGATGTAGCCGGTCAGGTCGGGCACGGGATGGGTTATGTCGTCGTTGGGCATCGTTAGAATCGGTATCTGCGTAACCGAACCCGCCTGCCCGCGCACCAGCCCCGCGCGCTCGTAAATGCCGGCCAGCTCGGAATACAGGTATCCCGGGAAGCCCTTGCGGCTCGGTATCTCGCCGCGGCTGCTGGAAATCTCGCGCAGGGCCTCGGCGTATGCCGTCATATCCGTCAGGATTACGAGAATATCCATACCTTTCTCAAACGCCAGATACTCGGCGGCGGTCAGCGCGGCCTTCGGCGTTATAATCCGCTCCGTAACCGGGTCGTTCGCCAGATTGAGGAACATAACCACGCGCTCGAGCGCGCCGGACTCTTCGAAAGTGCGGCGGAAGAACTCGGCGACGTCGTACTTAACGCCCATAGCGGCGAAGACGATGGCGAAGCTGTCTCCGGCATCGCCCTCGCGCCCGAGGCTCGCCTGGCGCGTTATCTGCGCCGCCAGCCGGTCGTGCGGCAGCCCGTTGCCGGAGAATATCGGCAGCTTCTGCCCGCGTATCAGCGTCGCCAGTCCGTCTATGGCCGATATGCCCGTCTGGATAAAGTCGCGCGGGTATTCCCGGCTGACGGGGTTGAGCTGCTTGCCGTTTATGTCGGCCTTGCGCTCGGCGTACAGCTCGCCCAGTCCGTCTATTGGCCGCGCCGCGCCGTCGAACACGCGCCCCAGGATCTCCTCGGAGAGCGGTATTTCCATCGGCCTCCCGGTCAGGCGTATCGCGGAGTTGGTCAGGCTCACGCCGTCCGTGCCCTCGAACACGCGGATAATAACCTTATCGCCCGATATGCCGACGATCTGCCCGGTCTTTTTGACGAAACCGCCCGCACCGCGGACGCGCAGCTCCACGATCTCTTCGTAGGACGCGCCGTCCACGCCCTCGTATATGACGAACTGACCGTTTATTTCCTTGAGGCCAGAATATTCGATTGCCAATACCGACACCCCGCGTCACACTAATTCCATTTAGATTTGCGGCGAATATCTTTTCGAGCTTGCGCGTCCGCGCGGGTCTGAAGTTTGCGTGAACCAAGCAAACTTCTCAGGCGCGGACCGACAAAATATTCGGCATCCTTTAGAATGGAATTAGTATTATAGTCGTTGGATTTTCCTCTACCACGTTCCCGTCAGCATAAAGACGGCGGGCACAAAGGCCGCGAATACGCCTTCCGCTATCGAGAGGTACGGGAATACGCGGGACAGCGGAAGACCCAGCCCCGACTCCAGAAAGCCCTCCAGCCACAGCAGCGCCCAGGCGGACCACAGCAGGCCAAGACGAGCGTCCGCGCCGAACGAACCCGCCGCCATGACGACGGCGTAGATCACGACCATCAGCGAGAACCATCCGAACGGTCTCCAGTCCAGCCCCCATATGTGGTTTGCCGCGATAAAGATATAAGTAAATCCGAACAGGAACCCGGATGCGGCGTTCTGATAATCGGCCGCGCCGGCCGCCTTGGTCAGAATGATCAGATTGGCCGTTACGATGACAAAACCCGTCACAGCGTTCATGAACACGCTCGATCTGGCGTCCGTTCCAATGAAGCGGTTTATGCCGTTCATAATCAGCGTTATCCCGACGAACAGCAACGATATGCCTAAAACTCCCAAAAATAACAGCTCCTTCGTTATCAGCGTTTGATTCGCGTTTGATTCGCGCCTGAAGCCGCGCGAATCAGGCGCGAATCATCTACCCTATGTCGCTCGCGTAGACCTCGTCATAAAACTTGTCTATTTCCACCTTGTATTCCGTGAACTTCTCCGGCTCGTCGTTGCCGACCTCGAACTTTACGGCGATGATACGCTCGAATATGCCCGACGAGCGCACGGCCGACATAGCCACGCCCGCGTCGATGAGCGCCTTCGCTTTATCGTACAGGTACAGGATCAGCTCCATCATCAGACGCTGTTTCGCCATTGGCACGTATGTGTCGTGCTTGTGGTAGGCGTTCTGCTGAATGAATCCGAGCCGCACCACGCGGGCGATCTCGAGCGTCAGCCGCTGGCCGTCCGGCAGCACGTCCGCGCCGATCAGCTTGACTATCTCCATCAAACGGCTCTCCTCGGTCAGGATATTCACAATCCTGCGCCGGAACGACGAGAAGTCCTTGCCTACGTTGTCGTCGTACCAGTTCTCCATGTCTTCGGTGTATTCGCTGTAGCTCGTCAGCCAGTTGATAGCGGGGAAATGCCGCGCGTAGGCCAGCGCCCGGTCCAGCGTCCAGAACGACTTGACGAAACGCTTCGTGTTCTGTGTGACAGGTTCGGAAAAGTCGCCGCCCTGGGGCGACACCGCGCCGATGATCGAGACGGAGCCTTCCGTGCCGTTGAGGTTCCTGACGTAGGCGGCGCGCTCGTAGAACGCCGCCAGCCTGCTCGACAGGTACGCCGGGAAACCCTCCTCGGCGGGCATCTCCTCGAGACGCCCGGACAGCTCTCTTAAGGCCTCGGCCCAGCGGCTTGTCGAATCCGCCATTATCGCGACGTGGCAGCCCATGTCGCGGTAGTACTCGGCGATCGTTATGCCTGTGTAAATGGAGGCTTCGCGCGCCGCGACCGGCATGTTACTGGTGTTCGCGATCAGCATAGTGCGGTCCATCAGCGGCCTGCCGCCGCGCGGGTCGATCAGCTCGGTAAATTCCTCCAGCACCTGGGTCATCTCGTTGCCGCGCTCGCCGCAGCCGATGTATATGATTATATCCGCGTCGCTCCACTTGGCGATCTGGTGCTGGGTCATCGTCTTGCCCGTGCCGAAGCCGCCCGGAACCGCCGCCGTCCCGCCCTTCGCGATCGGGAACAGCGTGTCGATTATGCGCTGACCGGTTATCAGCGGCACGCTGGCTGGATGTTTCGCCGCGACGGGGCGCGGCGCGCGTATCGGCCACTCCTGCCAGAGGTACAGCTCGCGCTTCCCGCCGGACTTTGTTTTGACCACGGCGATCGGATCTCTCAGCGTGTACGGTCCGCTCGGGCGTATGCTGACAATCTCGCCCGACACCCCCGGCGGAACCATAATCTTGTGCGTGACCGAAGCGCTCTCGGGCACCGTAGCGATCACGCCGCCGGGGGAGACGATATCTCCCTCCATCGCCGTGACGGTTACGTCCCACCCGCGCTCCATGTCAAGCGAATCGACCTTGGCGCCGCGCGCGATAAACTTGCCGGTCAGTTCCTCGATTTTGCGCAAGGGACGCTCTATGCCGTCGAATATGTTCGAGATTATGCCAGGGCCGAGCGTGACGCAGAGCGGCTTGCCGCTGCCGGTAACGGCGTCGCCGGGGCGCAGGCCGGTGGTATTCTCGAACACCTGAATGGTTACGCAGCCTTCCTCTACGCCGATGACCTCGCCGATCAGCCCCTCCGCCCCGACTTTCACCATCTCGCCCATTATGAAGCCGCGGCTGCCGCGCGCGCGGATCACCGAGCCGTCTATGCCGTGTATCTGGCCTTTCGCGTTCATTTTACCGGATCACCCTCGTTTATGGCGTCATACTAATCTCCGTTAGATTGATAGAAAAGATTTTTCAAAGCGGAAGCGCGGACCTGAAAAATCTTTTCTATTCCTTGAATGGAGATTAGTATTAAATCTTTATCCTGTTAAACCCGATCTTCCGTTCCTCAAGCGCGGTACGGAAACTCCGGTCAATCACCCGGCTGGCGCTGACGCGTATCTTAAACCCGCCGATCAAATCCTCGTCGGAGCGCTCGGCCTTAACGCCCGTCTCGCGCTCAATCCGCGCCTTATGCCTCATATCGCCGGACGCCAAGTACGCCGCCGCCGCGTACCCCTCGGGCCGAGCCGCGCGGATATGCTCGACCAGCTTGTCGGCGTATTCGTCCGTCCCCGTGAAGCGCCGGATCAGCTCCAGCGCGTCCGCGAACACAGCCTCGACCTGCTCGTTCCGCTTCGCGATAAGCGCCCTCTTCATGTCCGACCGCGCCGCGACGACCCTGCGACGCTGCTCCCGCGTTATCCGGGCGCGTTCCTCCTCGAGCCACCGGTCATACTTGCGTTTCGCCGTCCGCGCGTATTCGTCGCGCCGCCGCTCGAATTCCTCCGCGGCGGCCTTCAGCGTTTCGTCGCGGTGCAGCGTAGCCTCGCGGATCACAACGTCGGAGAATTGCTTTATCTTCTCGTCAACGTTCAAACATATCGCCTCAGATCTTTATCCCGACGGCTTCGCGCACGTAATGCGTCAGGAAGTCGGGCTTGCGTTCGGTGCCGTGGCGGTCGGGTATCTCGACGATGAGCGGAAGGTTCTTGTCGAGCTTGGCCGCGCGGACCGTCTCCGGGAAGCCGCGAGAGAGCTTCTCCGTTATGATGACTACGGCGATATCTTTATCGGCGGCGGCGCGGCCCAGCTCCAGCTTGAACTTATACGCGTCGTGCGCGATGACGCCCTCGACCCCCGCCAAACGCATCCCGACCATCGTGTCGTCGTTATCCGAAATCAGGAATACCTTCACGCGTCAGACCACCTTGCCCAGTATCATGATCGAGATGATGAGTCCGTAGATCGCGACGCCTTCCGCAAGCGCGACAAAGATCATGGCCTTGCCCATTATGCCCTCGTTCTCGCTGAGCGCGCCGAGCGCGGCGGAAGCGGCGGCGGATACCGCGATACCCGCGCCTACGCAGCTGGCTCCCGTGGCCAGGGCCGCCGCCAGGCACGCCGTGCCGTACCAGCTGGTATCGGCGGCGGCCGCGCCCTCGGCGTAGGCGGTGGACAGCATCAGAGCCGACCCCACGATAAGCGCGCCGAAGAACGACACGGCGTTGACGGCGAGCGTCCGCCTGAAACGCCGTCTGGATCCCGCCGGATCCCTGCGGTTCATGATGAAGAAGCACCCGACGGGTATTGCGATGGCCGCCGCCAGAATCGCTGTAACGATCCGTTCCATAACTCTCCCCTTCTCATACTGATTGCGTTTAGATTTGCGCCGAATATTTTTTCGAGCTTGCGTATCGGAATTTTGCGTGAAGCAGGCAAATTCCCAGGCGCGGACCGAAAAATATTCGGCGTCCTTTGCAATAGAATTAGTATCATTTATCGTCCGAATTCGGTTTGAACGCCTTGAAGGCCTTTCCGGCGCCGCCGTAGAAGCGGCTGAACATCTCGTAATACTGCAGCCTCAGCGTCTGAATGCTGACCAGCAGCGCCTCAAGACACATCACGATCAGGTTGCCGGCTATCATTACGGCAATGTTGCCGGGGCTGCCGCGCTCCACATGCGCCAAATACGTCACTACGCCCATCATACCGGCGTGGCAGAGCGCCAGCGCCCCGACGCGCACGAACGACAGCGTGTTGGTGAAGAAACTGAGCAGCACCTCGGCCAGCTCGAACGTCGTCTCAAGCAGGAACGAGCCGGCGGAACCGTGGATCAGCTTGCGGCGCTTCGCCAGCATGTTCGAGAGCGGCTCGCGGACGGCGATGAACAGAAGCGGCAACCCGACGCCGAGAGCGGCGATCCCCGCGGGGAATACGTCCCGCCCCAAATATACCGAGAGCGCCAGCGTTATGACGAACACGTAGAACAGTACGCCCGAAACGCCGTTCGGCGAGAAGAGCAGGCTGCCGTAATCCTTGCGCTTCGCGGCGTTCAGCATCTGAATCACCATCGCGCTGACATTCATGACCATCCCGAAGCCGACCGCTACGACGAGTATCAGCATGATGTTGTCAGTCGATTTGAGCGGCGATATCCAGAGCGGCTCGATTATATCCTCGTATCCGAACACGCTGCCGAACAGCAGCCCGAACACCGCGCTGGACAGACCGACGACGGCCAGTATCTTCCCGACCGGCATCCTCCGCGCCCTGTACATGAGCAAGCCGGCCGCCGAGAGCAGTATCCCCTGCCCCAGATCCCCGAACATCATGCCGAAGAGGATAGTATATGTCAGCGCGAAGAACGGCGTCGGGTCTATCTCATTGTAGCTCGGCAGGCCGTACATCATCACGTAGAACTCGAAAGGGCGGAACAGCGCGAAGTTCGAGAGCTTCGTCGGCGGTTTGCTCTTTATGTTCGGCGACTCGTCCTTGACGATGACCGTTATGTTATCGTCGAGAGCGGCCTCGGCGGAAAGCTTCGCGGCGTCCGCCGCCGTCGTCCAGCCTACTATTATATAGAAGCCGTCGCGCGTCTTCGCGACCAGTTTCTGCATCTCGTTGAAGGCGTACCGCTCTCCGATCGTCCGCAGCGCCCCGGCGATCTCCTCCCGACGCGCGCCCAGCGCCTCGGCCTCTTCCTGGCGGAGCGAGTTTATCTCGGCGTCGAGAGCCGCTATCTCTCCGCGCGTGTTGCGGAACGCGACCTGCGGCTTGCCGTGCAGTTCCTCGGACAGCTCGACGCGCTCGAAATAGAGCGACGCGAATATCGCGTCCACTTTCTCATGCATCGTAGTCGGAACAAAGTATACGCCCCAGACATACTCCGCGTCGGTATGTATTTTCGCGAACAGCATGGCGGCGTTGGAATACAGGTACGTCTCGAAAGTCTTATAGCCCGAGATCGGGATGCGCCCGAAACGGTACTCGATAAAGCTGAAATTGTAGAGCTTCTCGATCGGGAAGTCCAGCTCGGAGAACGGCAGCAGTTCCCGCGCCAACTCCTCCAGATGGTTCCTGCGCGACTGAAGCAGAGCGCGGCGGTTCTCAAAATCCTCCGCGCGCGCCTTAATATCGCCGATGAGAGCCAGCGACTCGTCCGGCGTCATATCCTTTGCGGGCGAGTCCGCGTCCGCCCGGACCGTCCGGGCGATCCGCTCTATCTCCTTAAGAGGAGCCGCAAGCGGGTTCGCCTCCGAAAAGAACGTGATGTCCTTGTTCGTCGCGCCCATCTCTTTGACGGCGTCCTCTATCTGTATCTCGTATTTGGACAGGTACTGTTCCTTGACGCGGACTATATCGTCCGTGGGTCCCATTATATTGACGAATTTCATTTTCTTAACCACTGCTGAGGTCGCTTCCTTTTCCGTTTGGCACCAAAATTTTACGCATGGCCGGCTCGGATCCTATGCCGTAGCGCACGCACTCCGTCAGCGTCACAAGATTGCGAACCTCGAGCCTCTTTTTATAGAGATATGACGTCACGATGGCTAACGAGAACGGGTGCCGGCGCTCCTCCTCAAGGTGCGCGCGCAGCCTTCCGGCCGTGACGGAACGCTCTATCTCCGCGAGCGGGCGTCCCGTGAATACGTCCCTGTAATGCGAGCGCTCGAGTATGTCGGCGAATTCCGCGTCCGTCGCCGCGTGGACAAGCGCGTTCAGCTCGGATTTTTTCAGTTTATACTGAATCGGCGCTATGCACGAGTAGATGATCGACTCGCCCAGCTCGTAGTGGTTCTTTAGCCGGTATATGTGCGAGATGTTGATCATGTCTATCTCCTCGCCGTTGACGCGCCGCGCGGACGCGAGATTCGCGCCCGAAAGCCGCCGGCGCGTCTCGTCCCATTTCGTCCGGTAGCAGAAGAAGTCTATCTGCGTCTCGAAGTCGAACAGCGTCGGGTTCTCGGCGTTGATGTTCTTCACGGCGTCCGCGAACTCGGACGCGCCCAGCCGCCGGAGAAATTCCGGAATATTCTGGGCGGCGGCGAGCTGATCCAGATCCACGCCCATGCGCCGCCGCAGAAACCGGCTGTAGCGCGGCGTCAGATCGCTGATCGGCCTTCGGTCGAATACGGCGCGGATCATACCTTTTATTATGTCCGCTCTGTACCGCAGAATAACCGCGTCGAGATATTTCCGCGCGTTTTCGTCGCGCAGGAACATGAATATACCCGGCAGGCTGGGATAGAGCGACTGCAGCAGCCCCTTCTCGAGCGTGACGCGCCCGCCAGCCGCCGCCTCGCGCAGCTCCGGCGTGTAGTCGTCGAAACGATTCCCGTCAAAGAGCCGCTCGGCGAAATCCCGCACAGACTTGGCGGCCGCGAGGCCACGGTAGTCGTCCTCGGTCAGCAGTCTAGCGGAGAGCGCCCTCAGCTTCGCGGAAAGCGCGGAATACTCGATCATGTCGGAAAGCACGGCCATCATTCTTCCCAATCCAAGATCTTTCGGAATATCTCGTCCGCCCAGGCGGCTCGCCCGCGCGCGAATTCGTCGTCCATCTCGCGCAGCCGGCGCTCCTTGGATTTCACCACTTCGGCGATTTGTTCGTCGCATTCGCGCGTGAGAGCTTCCGCCGATTTCTTCAGGCTGGAGTCGTACTCCTGTTTCAGGTGCTTCTCTATTTTACTCTGCTTCTCGTGGACGCGTTCGGGCAGCGTCCGCTGTTTTTCGCGCGCTTCGGACATGACCTCGCGGACGTGCTCCTCAAGCGCTATTATCCGGCCGATTATCTCATCTTTCAACGGATCCGCCCCATTTCTCCGCAGGAAGTTTGCCTGGATGAATTTTGCGTGGATGAATTTTGTGTGAATCGAGCAAAATTCTGTCACGCAAAATTCTGGTACCGCAAACTTCATAGAAGTTTGCCTGGAGAATTTTGCTTGGATGAATTTTGCGTGAATCGAGCAAAATTCTGTCACGCAAAATTCTGGTGCCGCAAACTTCATACACGCGGACGCGCGTCAAACTCGTCCGCCAGACGAACCAGCGCCGACTTAACGCCCTCGTCCGCCTGCGCGTCCGTCAGCGTCCGGTCCGGCGACCGGAACGACAAACTGTACGCCAGCGACTTGCGCCCGTCCGCGACGCCGGCGCCGCGGTACACGTCGAACAGCTTCGCGCTCTCGATATACGCCCCCGCCGACGCGAGTATCGCCCGCTCCACGGCTTTGGCGGGAACGCCTTCCGGCACGATCAGAGCTACGTCCCGACGCGCCGCCGGGAACCGCCCCAACGGTTTGTACGCCGGCCTGTCGATCGCGTTCGCGTAAATCGGCGCGACGAACAGTTCCGCGACATATGCTCGCTCGCCGATGCCGTATGCCGCCAGCACGTCCGGGTGAACCTCTCCGATATACCCGGCGCGTTCCCCGCCGACAGAGACGTATGCCGCGCGCCCCGGATGCAGGAACGGCACATCCGCCGTCCGCTCGAAATCGGCCTCCGCCCCGGCGGACGCGGCAGCCGCCTCCGCCGCGCCTTTAATATCATAGAAATCCGCCCCGCCATATATTCCGAACGCGAGAACCTTCGGCTCGTCCGGCAGATCCTGAAGCGGCAGCGCCGACGGCCTGTATACCTTCGTTATCTCGTACAGCGCCGCGGATTCGTTCCGCTTGCTGTAATTCGCCGCCAGCGCCGTAAGGATAGCGTTCGCCATCGACGTGCGCATTACGCTGAAATCCTCGCCCAGCGGATTGACCAGCCGAGCCGCGCGCCGCAGCTCGGAATCCTCCGGCAGAAGCAGCCGGTCGAACGCTTTCGGACTCTCAAACGCGTATGTCAGCGCCTCGGAGTACCCGCTCGCGGCCATCGCGGCTTTCAGTCTGTCCTCCAGCAGCTGCTCGCGGTTCTTCCTGCCGACGGTCGGAGTGCCGGAAGCCAGCGTCGCCGGGATATTGTCATAGCCGTATACCCGCGCGATCTCCTCAGCTACGTCGGCTTCGCGCGTTATATCCCGCCGGAAACTGGGCGCCGAGACGCCGCCCGGATACGGCGACAGCCCCAGCCGGCGCAGCATAGACGCCATCGCATCCCCCGATATATCCGTGCCGAGCAGACGGTTGACGCCGTCGGCGGTGTAGGCCACATCACGGTCCGAAACCACGCCCGGATAGCAATCGACGACCCCCGGAACGACTTCGCCGACGCCGAGCAGCTCGACAAGCCGCGCGGCGCGGTTGACGGCGACGAGCGCCAGGTTCGGATCCAGCCCCTTCTCGTACCGGCTTGAGGCGTCCGTCCTAAGGCCCAGCTTCTTGCTCGAGCGCCGTATATTCGGTCCGGAGAACGCCGCGCTCTCGAACAGTATCGCCGAGGCGCCCTCCGTCACTTTGGAGTTCTCGCCGCCCATGATCCCCGCTATCGCGATGGCTTTCTCCGGATCGGCGATAACGAGCATGGACGCGTCCAGTTCGCGCCTCTGGCCATCCAGCGTCACGAACGTCTCGCCGTCCCGCGCGTTCCGGACGATAATCCGCCGCCCGGCTATTTCGTCAATATCAAACGCGTGCATAGGCTGCCCAAGCTCCAGCATCACATAGTTGGTTATATCGACAATCGAGTTGATCGGCCGCACCCCGGCGGCGGTCAGCCTGTGACGCAGCCATTGCGGAGAGACGCCTATCCGCGCGTTCCTGATCACCCGCGCGGCGTACCTTGGGCAAAGCTCCGGCGCGTCGATCCGCACGGCGATATGATCCGCCGCCCGTCCGCCGCCCAGCTCCTCCGGCGAGCAGTCCGGGAAGCGGAGCGGCCCTCCGTACATCGCGGCGACCTCCCGCGCTATGCCGACGACCGAGAAACAATCGGCGCGGTTGCTTGTAATCTCATATTCGACCACCTCGTCGGTAAGCTCGAGGATCGGTCGGACGTCCGCTCCCGGTTCCCGCGGCTCCGAGAATACGTATATCCCGTTTTCGGGCGCTTCAGGATAATCATGCCGGGTGTAACCCAGCTCCTCTATCGAGCACAGCATACCTTCCGACAGTTCCCCGCGCAGCTCCCCGGATTTGATCGTGACCCCGTTCGCCAGCGTCGCGCCGTCCAGCGCCACGGGCACGAAATCGCCGACCGAGAGGTTCCGCGCGCCGGTCACTACCTGTATCATCCTGCCGCCTGTGTCAATCTTAGTGACAAGCAGTTTGTCCGCGCCCGCGTGCTTGGTTATCCCGGCGACGCGCCCGACGACGATGCGGTCGATCCGTTCGCCGGGCTTCGTAATCGCCTCCACTTTCTGGCCGAACATGGTTATATCCTCCGCGAAATCGCGCGTGGACACGTCCGCGTCCGCGTACTCGCGCAGCCACGACATTGGTACTATCATAATATTTCCTCCTAGAACTGATTAAGGAAATTAACGTCGTTCTCGAACAGCAGACGCATATCGGAGATCGCGCCGCGCAGCATCGCTATACGCTCCAGCCCCATTCCGAAGGCGAAGCCCGAGTAAACCGCCGGATCGATGCCGCGCATCTCGAGCACGCGCGGGTGAACCATGCCGCATCCCAGCACCTCGATCCAGCCTTCGCCCTTGCATACGTTGCAGCCGGCGCCGCCGCACTTGAAACACGATACGTCCATCTCGGCGGAAGGCTCGGTGAACGGGAAATAGTGCGGACGGAAGCGCGCGCGTGTGTCCTCGCCCAGAAACTCCCGCGCGAACACCATCAGCGCCCCCTTGAGGTCGCCGAACGTTACGCCCTTGTCCACAACCAGTCCTTCCATCTGATGGAAAACCGGAGAATGCGTCGCGTCCACCTCGTCCGCGCGGAACACCTGGCCGGGGCAGATCATGCGGATAGGCAGCCTGCCACGCTCCATCGTCCGCGCCTGCACCGGGGACGTAGCCGTCCGCAGCGCGAAGCCGCCGCCATCCGCGTCCTTCCCCTCGACATAGAACGTATCCTGCTCGTCGCGGGCGGGGTGATCACTTGGGATATTAAGCGCGTCGAAATTATAGTATTCCGTCTCAATATCCGGACCCTCGGCAATCTCGTACCTCATGCCGAGGAAAATCCGTTTCAGTTCCTCCATGGCGGTCGTCATCGGGTGATAATGACCCCGGGCGCGGGCCTTGCCTGGCAGCGTCACGTCGATCGTCTCGGCCGCGAGCCGCGCCAGCGTCGCTTTGCGGGACAACTCGGCCTTCGCCGCCGATATGCCCCCCTCGATGAAGTCACGCGCTTCGTTCGCGAGCTGCCCGAGCGCCGGCCGCTCCTCGGCGGACAGCCGGCCCATGCCCTTAAGAATCCCCGTAAGCCGCCCTTTCTTGCCCAACAGCGCCACGCGCAGTTCTTCCAGCTCTTTGACGCCGCCAGCCGCCCGAATACCCTCGGCGGCCTCACGCTTTATTTGTTCCAACTCTTCGCGCATATCATTCCTCTATTCTTTCTTGTTTCCAGCTTCCAGCACTCTAGCTTCTTCCTTATCTACGACCACCGCCCGCGCCGTATTCCCAAAGAAATACAGCGCCGCGTTTCCCCCTGCGGCGCTCCAGCGCCAAAGTTCCGCGCCGTCCCGCGCGAAAGCCGCGAACATCCCGTCCGCCCCGGCGACGACTCCGCCGTCCGCCGACAGAAACGTCACCGCCTTGCGCTCCGATACTTCCGCGTTCCACAGTTCCCCGCCCGTCTCGAGCGATATATACGCGACCTTCCCGCCGACGGCGGCAGCCGCGCCGTAATCCCCGTCGAACGCGAACGCGGACACCTCGCCGCCGAAGCTATAGCTCCATTTCTCGGCGGATGGCGCGTCCATGTCCACGCGGAACAGGCGCTTGTCCGTCGCGGCGTATAACGCGCCGCCGTCCGGCGAGAAACGCGTATCCGCGATTATTTCGTCCGGATTGGACCCAAGACTCGCCGCTACCGAATCCGCGTACTCGAACGACGCGCCCGAGTCGAGCCGCGTGAAAGCCAAGCTGGCGTTCATCCGCGCGCCGACAATATCCAAAAACGCGACGGCCAGCCACTTGCCGTCCGGCGAGAGCGCCGCGCCGGTCGGGTATTTATTCCCTTTGTCAAACACGCCGCGCTTCAGCTCGTTACCGGCTTTATCCGTCGCCGAAAGCCTGTAGCCCGCGCCGGCGCGCGTTATAACCGCCGCCGAGCCGTTCGCGCCGACACTCATATTGATGATCGGGTCGGAGCAATCGATCCGCCGGAGTATCCCGTCCGGAGTGAACACGAACGCCGCCCGCCCCTCGTATTCCCATATCCCGGCGACGTCCCCGCGAATCGTTATCTCCGGATCCGTGAGGTTGAAAGCCGCCGCGCGCGTCTCCGTCAGCGAATGGTCGAACAGCCGGACGCCGTCCTTGGTTACGGCGTAAAGCCCCGACGGCGACGCGGCGGCCAATGTATTCGCGGACGAGTCGAACCGAGCGGAAAGCCCCGTCTCCGTCAGCGCCGCTTCCCCGGACGCGTCCCGCCCGGATGGCCGCGGCACGCCGAACACATCCAGCGCGAACATAACCGCGAACACCGCCGCCAGCATCATCAGGATGACGATAACCCAAGCGCGGTTCGCGCCTCTTCTTTCCGCCAAACGATCACCTCAATGAATTTTGCCTGAACTGTGAATTTTGCCTAAACCCGCAAAATTCAGCCATGAATTTTGCCTGAACTGTGAATTTTGCCTAAACCCGCAAAATTCAGTAGCAAAATTCAGAACAAAATTCAGAGGAAAAATTAAGTAGCGTACAGAAAGCCATGGACATATGTCCATGGCCGCCCCATCGCAGAACTATTGTACACCAACCTCTATCACTTCGTCAACAGGTTCGGATGTAATTTTTTCGGAGACGAACTCGCGCTCGGGCTGCTCGAAACCGTTGATCCGGATGATATACTCGGTTACTTCCTTTTGCCCGTCGCGCCCCTCGACGACCACTTTCCGGTACGAACTCGGCCAGTCCGCCGCCGTTCTCTCCACGGTCTTCTTCGGCGCGACTGTCGTGTACGTGCGCGCCGTCTTTGTCCGCACGGACAGCTTCGGCTTCGGTTCCGTCGCCGTAACGCGCTCGCCGATCTGCAGCGTCCGCTCGCGTTCCTCAATGCCGGGGTTCAGCTCGATAAGCCGTGACTTCTCCATGCCATATTTGATCGCGATGGCGTCGAGCGTGTCGCCCGCCTCGATATAGTAATCCACGGGCGTATCGACGGTCGCGATCAGCTCGGCGAAAACGGCCTCGGAATCGGACAGCTCGTCCGCCGTAACGTAGACCGTATCGAACGTTACTTCCTCGACGAACTCGGCAGAATCGGTCGAATCCGTCCAATACTCGCTTTTGACGCGCGACAGAATATCGTCGCACTCCCCGCGCGAGCGCAGAACGGCGTACTGTATACCCGCGACGCGAAGGCTCACCGCCGCGAACTGATATTTAACGTCCGCGCGGAGCCGCTGAAGCAGCAAGTCAAACGTGATCATATCGGATTTGGCGGCGCGGACCGGCTCGACCTTTATCTCATCGGTCAGACGAACGTCCGCGCCGCCGCCGCTCATGATCGCGGCGGAAAGCTGCGCCTTTAGATCGTCGGCGGTGAGCGACGGCTGGTCAACGACCGCGTACTCCGCTCCCGAGACGATGACGCGCGCGGCGTTGAGCGCCGTGGCGGAGCCGATTACCGCGGATACAGCCCACACGGCCAGCAACACGCCGACCGCGACGAACGAAGCGAGAACCGCGCGGCTGTGTTCGCGGACAAATCCCAGAACCGCCAGTATAATCTCCCGGAAAGCCGGTCGCTTCCCGGCGGGCCGGTCCGCCGGCCGCCGGCCGCCGCGCGCGCGCCGTGAATCGGGCATCCGCCCCACCCCTTATGAATTTTGCCTGGTTCACGCAAAATTCCTTACGCATTTTGCTTGGTTCACGCAAAATTCCTTATTCGGCGAGAATCGTGATCGTCTTAGCCACGCCGCCCGTCACGACCACGTATACCTGATCGCCGACATAAATCGCGCCCGAGGACACGACTGCGCCGCGCTCCGAATCTATAACGACGGTGTTTCTGTCAAGGCTGATCGTCCTCGGCGCCGCGTTCGCGGGGGAGACTGGCTTTACGGTGACGCTGGCCGAGCCGACCGCCGTAACGGAACCTTGCGCGCTGTCCGTCTTGGCCAGCGGCGTAATCTTCTCTATCTCCAGGCTGTCGAGCGTCAGCCGCAGACGGCTGCCCACGCGCACGCCCTCGGCATATGGGTCGGCCATGCCGGGGATAATCGTGTATGTCTGTTTCGCGTTATTCGCATCGTAGGCCGTTATCTTTGAGAACGTATCGGTGATATGTATCTCTTTTACGGTTACGTCCACCGTACTCCTGATTCCCGTCGCGGATACGCTCGACGCCGCGTCGTTCTGGACGACCATAGTCAGCGCGTCGCCGATCCTCAGATCCGTCCACGTCTTTACGGCCGCGCTGCCGCGCCTGAGCGACGCCTGCGCCGCGAAACGGTAATTCCGCTCCGTTCCGTCCGCCAGAGTCACGGTCAGCACCGGAGCGCCGTCAGTCGGATCGTATCCCTTGTCGGAGAGCGTCGCGCCGGAAATAGTCTGCGGAGCGCCCGGAACAACTATCGGCGTCTGCGAGGGCGAGGGGCTGGGAGCAGCGGCCGATGTCACTGAAATCTGCGTAATCTCCACATCCGACGCTACGCCCGTGAATGTCTGGCCTTCCCTAAGATCGGCGAACGCGGCCGCCTGCCCCGCGACCTTTATGTCCGCGGCGTCGGGGACGAGCAGGATTTTGTTGTTATACAGCTCGTTCGCCGAGGTTATCTGGATCGCCCTGCCGGCTTGGAATATCTTCAGGATCGCGCCCGTAACCACGCTGACCTGAGGCACCGCGGCGGGTGGATTAGAAGTAACCGCCGGAACCGAAGGCGACGGGGATGGCACCGAGGCCGGGGAAGCCGGCGGAGTGACCACGACGGCGTCCGGCGCGAACACGGACATAGCCATTGCCACGACCACCGCGGAGACCGCGCGGGTGGCGTACTGCCGCGGGTTGAAGTTGTCCGAGTCCCCGCCGACTATCCCGAGCGACCGGAAATAGTAGACGTATGGCTTCGCCTTCGCCGTTATGGACGCGTCGTCCTTGAAAAGGTACGCCGTCACATAGCCGTTAGCGGCGGCGTCCTTCCCGTAGACCCTCGCGAGAAAGACGCAAAGCTCCTCCTTTGTGACGGCCATGATCTTTTCCGCCATGTCGCCGTCCGTCGTTATGACAAACTTATTCAGATCTTCCTCGAGCAGCGCGCCCTTGTTCAGCAGATAGGCTATCTCCTGGTCATAGTTGGTATTCCAGAGCTTAAACTTATTGGAATACAGCTTGATGAAATTCGCGTACTTGGCGTAAGCCGCCGTCTGAGCCGCTTTTTCCGCCTCGTTCGCGTCGGCGTACTTGTAGCCCGAGAGCTTCGCCAGCACGCGCGAGAACTCGAACTTGTCCATAAGCGCGTCGGGCCTGAACGACCCGGACAGATCGCCCGTTATAACGCCTTTGTTCGTCACCGCGTCTATGTACTTCTCCGCCCAATGCCCCGCCGGCACGTCCTTGAACGTCATCGCGTATGTAACGCGCGCCGGAGCCGTCCCCGCCGCGAGCAGCGCGGCCAGAACCGCCGCGAAAACCGCTTTACGTCTCATATATATACTCCTTCCTAAAAATTACCCGTTGAATTTTGCCTGGCTCCGCAAAATTCCTTGATAAATTTTGCTTGACTCCGCAAAATTCCCTGATAAATTTTGCCTGGTTCCGCAAAATTTCTTCACCACATATTAGTTATCGTCCTTTAGCACCGAGCTTATTCTATCCTAAAACACCGGGGTTTGCAAGGGCGCCGAACAAATAAAAATGATCCAAATATTAAATTTTTGTTACAAAATGGCGGAACGCGCCGTTCGCTCAACGAAAATATCGTTCCAGCCGGGGTATTCGCGCGATATTTCCCGCGCCGCCGCCCGCGCCGAAGCTCCGTCGGCGAACACGCCGAACACCGAAGGCCCCGAGCCGCTCATGGACGCGCCCATCGCGCCGCGCTCCATCAGTTTCGCTTTCAGCTCGCCTATGACGGGAAAACGAGCCGCCGTTACCGATTCGAGCGCGTTGCCCATGCCCCGGCACACCTCGCGGACGTCCCCGGCGCGAATCCCGGCCAGTAGGCGTTCCGTGTCCGGGCGGTTCCTGATTTTGGCCCCGTCCAGCAGCGCGAACGCTTCCGCCGTGGACACCGCGAACGGCGGCTTTACGACGACAAGAAAGCACGGCGGTATATCCGGCAACGCGGACACATCCGCGCCGACGCCCGTGACGAGCGCGGTGCCGCCGACAAAAAAGAACGGCACATCCGCGCCAAGCTCCGCGCCGATTCTCGGCAGCGCGGACACATCCGCGCCAAGCAGACGCGCCGCGCCGGTCAGCGCCGCCGCGCAGTCCGCGCTGCCCCCGCCCAGGCCCGCTGAGACAGGTATCGACTTCCTAAGCTCGCACGCCAGCCCGCAAGCCTGCTCGGACGCGGTCTTGCGGAGCATACGCTCCATGGCGCGCCAGACGATGTTGCCTTGGCCGTCCGGCAGTCCGGCGTCATCAGTGACGAGCCTGATCCCGGGCTTCGCCGTCTTTCGCAATATCAGCGTGTCGCGCAGCGCAGTGGCCTGGAACACGCTAACAATGTCGTGGTACCCGTCCGGCCTGCGCCCCAGCACGTCGAGCGACAGGTTAACCTTGGCGCCCGCCCGCAGCGTTATCCTCCCGAACATACCAGTCAGCCCCCTCAAATAATCTTGCGCGAACCGGTCAAAATTCGGTAAGAAATTTTGCGTGAACCAGGCAAAATTCGTAGCACACGTTACTCCGCTACCTCGAACTTGTACCCTACGCCCCAGACAGTCTTGACGCCGAACGCGTCCTCCCCGGGCATCTTCTCGCGCAGGCGCTTCACGTGCACGTCCACGGTGCGCGTGTCGCCCATGAAATCGTAGCCCCATACGCTGTCGAGCAGCTGCTCGCGCGTAAAGACGCGGTTCGGGTGCGACGCCAGGTAGTACAGCAGCTCGAACTCCTTCGGCGGCAGGTCGAGCTTCGCGCCACGGTACACCACGGTGTATGTCGGCTGGCTGACAGTCAGGCCGTCGAACGCCAACACGCCCGAGGCTTCGCCTTCCGGCTTGACGGACCGCCGCAGCACGGCCTTTATCCGCGCGATAAGCTCCTTCGGGTCAAACGGCTTCACGATATAATCGTCCGCGCCCAGCGACAGCCCCAGCACCTTGTCGAACGTCTCGCCCTTCGCCGTAAGCAGGATAACGGGCGTGGCGCCCGCGCGGCGTATCTCCGACAACGCCTGTGTGCCGTCCATCTCGGGCATCATTATATCAAGCAGTATCAGCGACGGCGCGAACCGCCCGCATTCGCGCACGGCGTCGGCGCCGTTGTAAACTTCCTTAGTATCGTAGCCCTCCTTGCGCAGATACAGCGTCAGAAGCTCGGCTATGTGCCGGTCGTCGTCGCAGATAAGTATTTTGGTCTTGGGCATGGTATCCCCCTTGAGAGCAATTAATAATTAACAATGAATAATTAACAATTAAAGGTCAAAAACTTTTCGCACCGCCTCGACGGGAGCCTCCGGGGGTGGGCGGGCAGGGGCACGGCCCCGCTTCGCTGGGTGCTTGCTTGGCTTAATTTAAGACGGCTATCCCGGACGCCTCATCTATTCCCCGCCAAGCGAGCGCCTAGCGCGGTAGGGCCGTGCCCCTTACCCGCCCACCCTCGACGGCTCCCGTCGAGGCGGCAAAGTGCCCTTCGGTGCTCGCAGCGTTACTCTTAAGTTTTGCTCTTACAATTGTTTATTGTTAATTATTAATTGTTAATTGATTGTGGAACTGAAATAGCGCGAAGCGCTATTTCAGTTCCACAATCGTCACTCCCGAGTCGCCTTCGCCGTATTCCCCGAGCCGATACCGCCGCACATGTTTATGCCGGCGCAAATACTCGGTTACGGCGTTTCGCAGCGCTCCGGTGCCTTTGCCGTGTATCAGCCCGACGCGCGTCAGCCCCGTCATGGCCGCGTCGTCCAGGTACTTGTCCACGCTCTCGATCGCCTCGGCTATGGTCTGCCCGCGCAAGTCTATTTCCGGGGAAATCGCCAGCGACTTTCTCGACGCGAACGATCCGCCGCGGCCGCCCGCCGCAGTCTCGTCCTCGGACTCGGAACGCCCGCGCGAAAGGCTCGAGATGTTGACGCGCATTTTGATCGCGCCCGCCGCCACGTACAAGTCGCCGTCCGCGTCCGGCGCGGTTACGACCCTCGCGCTCCGCCCGATCGAACGCGCGTAAACAATATCCCCCGGAACCGGCGGCGTATCCGCCGGCAGCGGCTCGCCGCACTCGGACGTCTCGCCCGTCCCGTCAGTCCGCCCGGCGGACGACAGCGCGTCGGACAGCTCGCGCCGCTTCTCCGCGAGCAGATGCGGGGCGGCGTTCTCCGCGGCGAGCCGCCGCATTTCCTTCACGATAGCCGCCGCCTCGTCCCGAGCCCGCTCGACAGCCTCCCGGGCTTCGGAGCGGGCCTTCGCCATCTCTTTGTCGCGGAACTGAGCGAGCTTCGCCTTCGCCGTCTCGTATTCCTGACGCAGCCGCTCGGCCTCGCGCCGTATACCCTCCGCTTTCCGCGCCTCCGTCTCGGCGGAGCGCCGGTTTATCTCTAGGTCGGTCACGATGTCCTCAAAACGCGTCTCCTGACGAGTCAGAAGGCCCCGCGCCGTTTCTATTATATCCTCGGGCAGGCCCAGACGCTTCGAGATCGCGAACGCGTTGGACTTGCCCGGCACGCCGATCATAAGCCGGTACGTGGGCCGGAGCGTCGCCACGTCGAACTCGCAGGCGGCGTTCTCGGCGGACGGGGAGCGCAGGGCGTACAGCTTCAGCTCGGCGTAATGCGTCGTAACGACGACGCGCGCGCCGATGGCGGCCAGCCGCTCGACTATGGACTCGGCCAGCGCCGCGCCCTCGGTCGGATCCGTCCCCGCGCAAAGCTCGTCCAGCAGCACAAGCGAGCCGGGCGCGGCCAGCCCCAGCACGCGCGTTATGTTCGTCATATGTCCGCTGAACGTTGAAAGACTCTGTTCTATGGACTGCTCGTCGCCGATGTCCGCGAACACCCCGTCGAAGACGGCGACCTCGCTGCCCGTCTCGGCCGGTATGAACAGCCCGGCCGAACCCATCAGCGGCAGCAACCCGATGGTCTTGAGCGCGACGGTCTTGCCGCCCGTGTTGGGACCCGTTATCAGCAGTGTAGTGAAATCCCCGCCTACGCGCGCGTCGATGGGGACGGCGACGTCCCTTGGGATAAGCGGGTGGCGCGCGCGGATCAGGTTTACGCGCCCGCCGTCGTTTATCTCCGGGCGCGCGGAGCGCGTGTCCAGCGCCAGAGCGCCCTTCGCGAATATGAAATCAAGCGTGATGAGCGCTTCCATCGACGCCGCCATTGATTCCGCCCGCGACGCGACCGAATCCGAAAGCTCCGCGAGTATCCGGGCTATTTCGTCGCGTTCCCTCGCGGCAAACTCCTTGATCGCGTTGTTGAGCGCGACTACCGCCATCGGCTCGACATAGAGCGTCGCTCCGCTTCCGGACTGGTCGTGGATCATTCCGGGGACCGCGCCTCGCGCCTCGCTCTTGACGGGCACGCAGTAGCGCCCTCCGCGCGTCGTTATGACGCTGTCCTGAAGGGCGTTTTTATAAACCCGCGAGTGGATAATGGAGTTAAGCTGCTCGCGGATCTTCTCGCCCGCGCGCTTTATGCCTCGGCGTATGTCCGCCAGCGCGGAGCTGGCGTCGTCGAACAGCTCGGCGTCGCTCTTCACCTTGCGCCGTATCTCGTTCTCGAGCGAAGTCTCCGCCGTGACAAGCCGGAACAGCCCCGCGACGGCGCCCTCGGCGGACGCTTCCCGGCCGTCGGGCAGGCCGTACGCCAGCGCCTTCCGGCAGACGTAAATATATTCCGCGACGGCGAGCAGTTCGGCCATTGAGAGCGCCCCGCCTATGGCCGCCCTGGAAAGCGCGGGACGCACGTCGCTGACGCCGCCCAGGGGCAGCGCCCCTTTCGTCTCGATCAGCCGGACCGCCTCGGCCGTCTCGGCCAGAGCGGCGCGCGCGTCGTCCGCGTCCTCAAAAGGAACCAGTTCGGCGGCCAGGCGCTTCGCCGGGACCGACACGGCCTTCGCCGCGAGCAAGGCGGTTACTTTATTAAATTCAAGCGTCGTCAGCGACTTGGCGTCGATCATCCTTACCCAGCCTTTTGTTGTAGTCATACGCCACGGGCAGCCCAAGCAGCAGCCCCGTCACGAAACCCGTGAAATGCGCTATGTTGCCGATCTCGGGATCGGCCAGCCCGATGATAAGCCCCACCACCGCGAACACCGCCAGCATGTAACTCGAAAGGCCGCTTATCCTGCGCTTCGTGATCCATGTGACGGCCAGGCACGCGCCGATAAGCCCGAATATGCCGCCGGAAGCCCCCGCCAGCACCGAACTTACCGAAAACAGGCTGTTGAGGAAGTTGCCCACGACAGCCGACAGCAGAAACACCATCAGAAACCGCCCCGTCCCGAGCAGCCGCTCATAGCGGCCGCCGAAGATAAACAGAGACAGCATGTTGTACAGCCAGTGCGCGAAACCGATGTGCACGAAAGCCGCCGTCGCTATGCGCCAGTACTCGCCGTTAACGAAGCGCGTTATATCCATCGCCCCGAATCGCAGCAGCGTCTCGACGTCGCGCGATCCGCCGTTTATCTCGATAAGCACGAGCATGACGAGATCAATCAGCATTATCGCGTACACGGAGTACATGTCGCGTCCGGACGCCGGAAGAACGGCCGGGGCGGAGGTCGGCTCGCCGCCGCCGTGACCGCTGGCGGCGCGGATTATCCGCTTCATGCCCGAAAGCTCGTAGGGCTGGCGTTTGTTTATGCCTACGCGCCCCTCGCCCAAAGGGACCGCGTAGTTGATTACGTAGAACGGTTGCTCGAAGTATTCCTCGCCGGAATCGACAAGCTCGGTCAGCTCGGGCGTTATGGCGGGCGCCGCGACAATATTATAGACGATGAAGTGACGGAAGTTCATACGCTCGGCAAGCGCGTCGCACCGCTGACGGAGCGTGGCTACGGCCTCGCCGCCGTCCGCCCCGGGGGATACGAGCGTAACGTGAAACACCGCGCCGTCCCAGCGATAGAACAGCTTCGCCGCGCGGCACTCCTCCGCGAAGAAGCCGTCCTCGCCGCCGGGCGAGAACCCCTCGCGCTCCAGAAGCGCCGCCATCCCTCGCTCGAATTCGGAATATTCCATAGGGCAGGTACCTCAATTCGTCCACGGAATTTGCCGGGCCGAATTTTCGCGCGGTTCGGAAGTTTGCGTTAACCAAGCAAACTTCCCAGGCGAAAATTCCAAGGCAAATTCTTTTCCGGCAAGCTCGCAGGGAATTTGCCCTGAACCCGGCAAATTCCTTTATCATTCCCTTATCTTGTATATATCGTCGATAGTGAAGCCGGGGCTTACGTCTGGTTTCAGCGCGTTATAAAGCACGGTCACTCGCCTCCCGCACACCGCATCCGCCCGCGATCGCCGCCGCGGTATGACGGCAGTCGTCGAAGCTTTTTCTAGTAAGTATGCCCGCCGAATAATCTTTTCGCCAAGCTCCAGCGTCTGTTCATCTATAATCACCAAGTCATACCGGGTCTGACGTAAGTAACCGAACAAGATCCCGCGCTTCTCTTCCGCGCAAGACGCGCGCATCCTTCCCGCCGCAGTAATCACACGTTGAACCTGAACAATATAACGTCCCCGTCCCTGACTGTGTAGTCGCGCCCCTCGGAGCGCATGAGGCCCGCTTCCTTCGCGGCGGCGGCGGAACCCTTCGCGATGAGGTCGTCATAGGCGACCACCTCGGCTCGGATAAACCCGCGCTCGAAGTCCGTGTGTATCTTCCCCGCCGCGCCGGGCGCTTTCGTCCCCGCCGGAACCGTCCACGCTCGGACTTCCTTCGGCCCAGCCGTCAGAAAACTGATCAGCCCCAGCAGGCTGTAGCCCGCCGACACCAGCCTGTCAAGGCCGCCCGAATCAGCGCCCAGTTCCGCCAGAAACTCCGCCTTCTCATCGTCGGGCAGTTCGGACAGCTCTTCCTCTATTTTCGCGCAGACTACGAACACCCCTCCGCCATTCGCCTCGGCGATCCCGCGGACGACCGCCGCGTACGCGTTTCCGGCGCCGCCGTCCGCCAAATCGCTCTCGGATACGTTCGCGGCGTAAAGTACCGGTTTGGCCGACAACAGGTTGAACAGCGCAGCCGCTTCGGACTCCTCGGCGTCCAGATCGGCGGACGACGCCCGATCGCCCCTGTCGAGCGCCGCTTTTATCTTCGTCAGAGCGGACAGCTCGGCGCCGCCCTTGCCGGACCGAGGCGCCTTAGCGGCCTTAGCCAGGCGTTTCTCCACTTGTTCCATATCGGACAGGATCAGCTCGAGGTTGATAGTCTCTATATCCCGCGCGGGATCGACCGCGCCCGAGACGTGAGTGACGTCGCCGTCGTCAAAACAGCGCACCACGTGGACTATCGCGTCCACCTCCCGGATGTGCGCCAGAAACTTGTTCCCCAGCCCCTCGCCCTCGCTGGCTCCCTTCACAAGCCCAGCTATGTCCACGAACTCGACCACGGCGGGCACTACGCTCGGGGCGTGATATATCGCGTTGAGCGCGGCCAGGCGCGGATCCGGCACGGCCGCCACGCCCACGTTCGGCTCGATGGTGCAGAACGGGAAATTAGCCGCCGCCGCTCCCGCCTTTGTCAGCGAGTTGAAGAGTGTGCTCTTGCCCACGTTGGGCAAGCCTACTATGCCCAGTTTCATCCTGTCATCCTTTACTTACCAGTATCGTTGTTTCTGGTATGATTATACTAAACCAAACGGAATTCAGCAAGAGGTGTTATTCAATGAAAAAAAGCGCTGTCATCATAGCCGCCTCGCTGCTTCTCGGCGGATGCTCCGACTCCGGGCGGCTCGCGGCTAAACCGCCCCAAGTCTCCGCGGCGACGGACGAGCGCGAGCTGTGCGCCGATATAACGCGGCTCGTCGAGGACCGGTTCAAAGAGATTGACGACGCGTATTGCGTTATGAGCGGCTCCACGGCGATAATCGGACTCGACCTCGTGTCCATGCCGGAAGACGGCGCGCTTATCGCGCTCAAGCGCGGCATCGAGGAGGCTGTCCTGTCCGCTTACGGCGGTCAAATAGAGCGCGTATCAGTGACGGCCAGCCCCGAGCTGGTAGACCGTATCGTCAACATGATCGGCGACGAGAAAGAGACCAACCGCCACCCATCCGACCTGGACGAGTTCTACAAGCTAACGCCGGCGATCTAGGGGCTAGAGACTAGATGCAAGAGACAAGAAGCTAGAAAAACCCTAAGGTCAAGAGCCACCGCTCGCGGGGTTTTTCTTGCTTCTAGCATCTAGCATCTAGACCCGTTGTGTCCCATGCCAGCGTGCGGTTCAGGATCACGCAGCGATCCTTGAAAAACTCCTTGTCGCCGAGCTTCGCGAATATACCGCCTTTTTTAATACGTTCTTTCGCGTCGAAGGATTTTATTCTGCCGTCGTCGAAGCAGACGTTTACCGTATAATCATCGAGCGGTTCCACTTGGAAAATATTTGGTCTCTGCACCGGCATAACCCTCCTCGACCGTTATCAGCGCAACGGCATTATTTTTGTGTGCGGTTTGCCTGACGATAAGCGGTACCAGTTTTGCGTAAGCTCGTCTTTATGAATTTCATACCACGCCAAGACAAGCCGCGCCTCTCTTGACGGAAGGCTGCCTTTCATAAACACGCCGCCCACAATGTTAAACAAGGCTTTATTTCCATTATATCCCGCATAGAAATAAGGCGGATTGTGGTCGCTTGTTATAGATGGTGATAATCCCATAAAACCTCGACAACTCCGGCAATTCAGTCGCCGCGTTTTCTATTTTTCCCGTTCGTTTGACCTCAGCCCTTCCAGAAACGCCGCCATGCGTTCGCGGATCAGCTCTTCAAGCGCGGGCTTGCCGAAACTATACGTCTTGTTGCAGAAATGGCATTTTATTTCCGCGCCGCCGTCCTCGTCGCGCATCTTACGCAGGTCACGGATGGGCAGCGACGCCAGCGCGTTCGCGACGCGCTCCTCGCCGCAGTCGCAGCGGTAGCCCACGGGCGCGCGCGCCGTAAACTCCACGTCCAGTCCGCCGAAAGCAGCCGTCAGCACGCCCTCGGGCGTAAGCCCCTCCGCAAGCAGCTTCGTTATAGGCGGCATGCTAACTACGGCGCTCTCGACGAAAGCCGCTATCGGCTCCGGCGCGCCGGGCGTCGCCTGAATCAAAAAGCCGCCCGCGGCGGTAACTTGGGTGGATTCGCCCCGCATCCGCCCGGAATCCAGCGCGACGCCCACGCAAACCGCCGTCGGCGTCTGCTCGGACACAAGAAAATAATTCGCTACGTCCTCGCCGATCTCACCAGATACGAGCGGGACCGAACTGACGTAAGGCTCCTTCAGCCCCAGATCCTTCGTGACGGTCAGCGTGCCGGATCCGATCGCCCCGGCCATATCCGTAGTGCCGCCGGCGAGCGCGGGCACCTCCGCGCCAGGGTTGACGGCGTATCCCTTTACATATCCGTCCGCCCGGCAGGACGCGATAAGCCCGCCCAGCGCCCCGTTCCCCGACACGCGAACCGTCAGCAAATCGTCGTCGTCCTTAAGCGTAAGCCCCATCAGCGACGCCGCGATCAGTACGCGCCCCAGGGCGTCCGCCGCCGTTCGGCTGAGCGAGTGCGTCCGAGCCGCCTCGGACACGCATCCGCGGTAACTCCCGCAGAAGCCCCGCAGATACCCGCCCGCCGCTGTCGCGCGGACGGCGTAATCTGTCCGCGTCAATCCCGAACCAACTCCCGCCAGGCGAAATCCCCCCGATCCAGCGCCAGAAGCAACGCCTCCGCCGTCGCGAGGTTCGTCGCCAGCGGAATGTTGTGCACGTCGCACAGACGAAGCACGTTGTTCAGATCCTCGTCGTAATGGTTCTGAAGCATCGGATCTATGAGATATATCAGCAAATCCACGTCGTTATGGGCTATCTGCACGCTCATCTGCTGGATCCCGCCCAGATGCCCCGCCAGATATTTACTGACGGTCAGCCCGGTATTCTCCTCGATCAGCCAGCCGGTCGTCCAGGTGGCAAACAGCGTGTGGCGCGACAATATCTGCCGGTACGCCAGGCATAGGTTTTCCATCAATACTTTCTTGTTGTCGTGCGCCACAAGGCCAATATTCATAGCTGCCCCTTTCCGAAGCGAATTTGCCCTGGACTCGCGTCCGGTAAGTTTGCCTGGATGAATTTTGCGCCGAAATTTCGGCGCAAAATCCTGTCAGCGAACCTCCGAACCCGCGCGGATCCGACCCAGCAAATTCCTTGAGTGAATTTGCTCTGAACCCAGCAAATTCCTTTATCATCGTCCGTATGTCGGCGTAACTCTAATCCTCAAATATAGATTTAGTCTTCGTCATCCCGACTGACAGCGTCATACCGACCATCGCCATCAGCGCCCACATCGCGCTGCCACCGGACGAGATGAACGGAAATATCATCCCCGTGTTCGGAACCAGCTCCGTGTTTACGGCCACGTTCGTGAACGTCTGGAAGGCGATTATGCCGCCCGTGCCCGCCGCTATCAGCTTGCCGTAGAATATATCAGCTCTTTTGGCGATCATCATGCATCTGACCACGACGAACAGCGCGGCGGAGAGCGTCGCGACGCAACCGACGAATCCGAAGTCCTGCGCCAGTGTGGTAAAGATGAAGTCGTTCGCGGCCTCGGGGACCACCACGTCCCCGCCGAACAGCCCATTGCCCGACAGCCGCCCTGAGCGGATCGCCTGCATCGCCTTCTGGTTCTGGTAATACTCGTCGCTGCCCTCGACCGGCTCGAGGAACGTCTTGATCCGCGAGATATGGTACGGGATCAGTACCTTGTCGATCAGGACCGGAGCGTAGGAGTCCTCCGGGTAGGTGACGGTTATGCCGTCGTCACCGTTGATCACCCTCGCGCTCGACACGTCGTACAGCAGGATCAGCGCCAGCGGCAGTACGAGGACGACCGCCGCCGCGATATACCGGTACCGGATTTTAGCCGCCATCAGCATTACGCCCGCGATAACCGCCGTGACCATTCCCGCCGAGAGCGACGGCTGCCTGACGATCAGCACCGCCGGAACCGCCGTGAGCGCGAGGACGGCGGCGAGCATCCATATCTTGTTTATCTTCTCGCGGAAACGGTCGATAAACTTAGCGAGGAAGATCAGCATGAACAGCTTGTTGAACTCCGACGGCTGGATCGAGAACGGCGCCGTGGCGGCCGGACCCAGATATATCGAGCGGGCGGGCGTACCGGCCGGAAGTTTGAAATCCACCGTTATAACTATAACCAGCAGCAGCAGATTTATAACATAATAGGCAATGAAAAACCGGCAGACGAACCGATAATCGACAAACGCGGCGGCCAGCATTATAACGATGCCCGTCGAAACCCACATTATCTGGCTCTTAAATTCCGCCGTGGCGCCGCGCGCGTCCACCGACGTCGCGCTGCCTATCAGGATTATCCCGAGCACGGACAGCGCGGCCACCGAGGCGAACAGCATAAAATCGAAGGAACGGTACTCCCTCCGCACGCTCTTCATGCCCGCCGCTTTTTCCCGTCCGAACCCCTCTTTTTCACCCTTGGCCAAAGATATTCTATTGCACCTTTCTCATGCCCCGCACAGGGATATTGGCGATCAGCACGGGCGTGCCCTCGCCGTCCGCCGAGACGCGCGCGTTAGTCACCTGGATGTCCATATCATCCACGTCGAACTCCATATAGCGCGATATAACCTCAAGTATGTCCCGCCGGAGGTTCTCCATCATCGTATTGGAGCAGTTGAGCCTGTCCTGAACCAACACGAGCTTGAGCCTGGATTTGGCTACCTCCTTCGTCGGGGCTTTCCTGCCGAACACGCGGATCGCTTCCACGCCTATCCCCCCTATCTCTTGACGAACAGTCCCCGGAGTTTGCGCATAAATCCCTCGCCGGCGTTAAGGTCCATAAAAGGCACCTCTTTACCCAGAATCCTGTCCACTATGTTCGCGAAAGCCTGTCCCGCGCGGCTCGACGACGGGTCCGCCACGCACGGCTCGCCGCGGTTCGTCGATACGACTATGTTCTCGTCGTCCGGAACGACGCCGGCTACGCTGATCGCGAGTATCTCGGTCACGTCCTCCAGCGCCATCATATCGCCGCGCTTCACCATATCGGGGCGGATCCGGTTGAGGATCAGCGTGAGATTATTCATCTCGGCGGCCTCGAGCAGTCCGATGATACGGTCCGCGTCGCGCACCGCCGATATCTCCGGCGTGGTCACGACTACGGCGCGGTCGGCCCCGGCTATCGCGTTCCTGAAGCCCTGCTCTATGCCCGCGGGGCAATCTATAATTATGTAGTCGAATTCTTCCCGTAGCTGTTCGCACAGCTTCTGCATCTGCCCGGGGGTGACGGCGCTCTTGTCCTTTGTCTGCGCCGCCGGCAGAAGAAAGAGGTTCGGATAACGCTTGTCCTTTATCAACGCCTGACGCAAACGGCAGCTGCCCTCGATAACGTCGATAAGGTCGTATACGATCCGATTCTCCAGACCCATAACCACGTCCAGGTTCCGAAGCCCTATATCGGCGTCCACCAGGGCGACGCGCTTGCCGCGGATCGCCAGCCCCGTACCGATATTCGCCGACGACGTGGTCTTGCCGACGCCGCCCTTGCCGCTTGTCATTACGATAACCTCGCCCATTCGAGTCCCTCCCGGACGTCCTGTCAAAAGTATTTTCCCAATAATTCTAACAGATACTCGCGAATAAATCACTAAGTTTTTATCGATACGTTTCGACAAATTCAGCGCGGCCCGAGCGGGGCTATGAATATACGTCCTTCCTCTACATACGCGTAGCTGGCGTCGCGCGATTTCGCCTGATCCTTCGGGATGTAGGTGATACGGTCGGCTATGCGTATCTGCGTGGGCACCAAGCGGAGGGCGGCTATGAAACAGCCGTCAAGGCCGGAGCAGCCGGCGTGCGCCATGCCCTTGAGACTGCCGAGAACGATGATGTTGCCCTCGGCGACTATCTCCGCGCCGGGGTTGACATCGCCGAGCACGACGACGCTACCCGCGAAGCGTATCGACTGCCCGGATCGGAGCGAGCCGACATGGAACGCCGCCGGGTTCTCCGTCGGGGTAAAAGCCTCCGCGCGGCCGGGATCCGGCGGGAGCGCCGGGGGCGCCGTCCGCACGGACAGGTTCGAACTGCGTTTGATTATCTCCACAAGCCTGTCCTCCTCCGTTTTCGACAGGCGGCGCCCCGCGAACGACAGCGCGGTTTCGGCGGCGCCGAGGAAGCTTCGCGCGTCCGCGATTTTGACGGCCATCGCGTCCTCCAGGTCCTTAAACGACGCGACGTCGTCCAGGATGACGGTCAGACCGTCGCCGCGGCCTTTGAACATTACGATGTTGTCCTTTGCGGCGGTTTCTCTTGTCATTTTTGCGTCTCCTTTGATAGGGCGGGGATTTGCCCTGAACCCGGCAAATTCCGAGGCGGAACACTATCGCATAAGCGTATTCTCCGCCGCCCGCGTTTGCGGCGCGGCGTCCAGCCCGAAATACGCCCCGATCACGTCCCGCGCGATCTGCACGACAGGCCTGTCAATAATCAGCGTGTCGCCGTACGGCACTACGACATAAACCGCTATCTGCGGATCGTCGAACGGCGCGAACGCCGCGAACGAAGCGTGCTCGAAATTCTGCTCCTGCGCCGTGCCGGTCTTCGCGCCTATCTTGATCGGGAACCCGGCGAACACCGTCCGGGCCGTCCCGCGCGAACCCTGCGCCGCGGCGTACATGCCCTGATAGATGACGTCGAACGTGGCGTCCGATACGCTCACCGCTTCTCCCTCAAAAACCTGCTCTTCCGCGACCGGCTCGAACAGCGTCACGGCGCCCGCGGCTGTCACCGACGCGCCCAGCAGGTGCGACTGGTAGCGCGTACCTCGCGCGGCTATCGTCGCGACATATTTCGCCATCGACGCGGCGGTGTAGTCATTGTAGCTCTGGCCTATCGCCGTGCGGATGCTGTCGCCGTCGTTCCATTCCACCTTGCTGCCGGATACGCCTGGGTCGCGCTCTTTTTCACGGTACTCCTTGTATGACGGCGAGGATACTTTCGTCTGGTCGTCCGGCATCGAGTCGTACTGCTCCGATATTTCCACGCCCGTGCGGTCGTTCAGCCCGTAGTACGACATATAACGGTTAAGCGTCGATATGCCGTCCAGAAGGTCTCCCGCCTTAGTCGAACCCATGCGGTACATCGTCTCGTAGAAAAAATAGTTGCAGCTGACCTCCAGCGCGCCGGCCACGTTCAGCGAACCGTGGAAACCCGGCGTCCGGATCCAGCAGTTGGCGTAAGGCTCGCCCGCCTCGGTGAACACGCCTCGGTCGATTATGCGCGTGGACGGGGTTATCGCGCCGCTCTCCAGCGCCGCGGTCGCCGTTATCATCTTGAACGTCGATCCGGGCGCGCGCGGGGAACTGAACGCCCGGTACCACGTCGGGGACGTCGGGTCGCTCATCAGCCTTGCGTAGTACTCGGAGCTGAAATTCTGGATCAGCATCATATTGTTGTCATACGTAGGGTAGCTGGCCGCGGCCAGTATCCCGCCGGTCTTGACGTCCACGACCACGACCGAGCCGTCCGACGGGTTCATGTTCGCCATCTGCGGCGTTATCTCCCCGCTTTCGACCTTGCCGATCAGCAGCTGCCGCACGGAATAGTCGTTCTTGGCGAGGTTTTCGGCCTCCTGCTCCGTCAGCGAAAGCGCCCCCTGCTCCCGCATGGCCAGCAGGTAATACCCGAGCGGGACCAGTTTGTTAGAAGCGGCGTCCGCGATCAGGTTTTTCAGGTTTTTATCATAGTTGACGCTCTCCTTCGGCGTCTCGATATGCCCGAGGGCGTAGTCTCGGATCTTCGCGGAGAAAGTGCCGTCCTCGGACGCCAGTATGCGCTCCGCGCTGATAACGCCGCCTCTCGTCATCGACGCTATGAGTTTTTCCGGCGTTATCGGTTTTTCGCTCTCCGTCGTCGTCTTCATCTTCTCTATGAGTATAGTCTTGATCATGCCCGAGAGGTAAGCCGCCGCCTTGTTCTGCAGACCGGCGTCTATCGTCAGGTATATATCGTCGCCGGGAACCGGGTCGCCGGTCCGCTCCGAAGACAGCCGCCGACCGCTCTCGTCTATGCGGATCTCCGTCGTGCCCTCCGTTCCGCGCAGCTGCCTGTCGAAGGCGCGCTCCACGCCGGTCTTGCCGATGATAGAATCCCGGGCGTAGCCGTCGTCTTTGAGCGTCTCGTATTCCTCGGCGGATATGGCGCGGATGTATCCCAGCATATGCGAGAAATTCTGCCCGGCGGGATATACGCGCAGATAATCCACGTCCGAATAGAATCCCGGCAGCAGATCGGCGTGCTCCTCGACGAAGGCCACGGCGCCTTCGGAAACGTCAGTGGCTATCGCGATCTGCTCGCGGTGGTACCGCTGCATATAGACCGTCGCGCACAGGGACAGCGCGCGCCATTTTACGCCGTCCGAAACGTCCGGCGCGAAGCCGAAAAACTCGGACAGGGCGTCGTAGGACTCTTCGGCGGTCATGTCGTCCTTCAGGTCCATGTCGCGCTTCCATTGCGCCTCTCGCGTCGCGGAACCGTTCGTCTCGAACACTCTGGGGGAGGACCGCGAGATAGGGAAGTCGGCGGCGGTGATCGTTATCTTGCCGCCCTCCCCGCGCGAATCCATCATGTTTATGAACGCCAGCGCCGTCTCCGCGCTCAGGCGGCTCCGAACGGTCGGGTCGATTCGGATGATATAGGCGGTCTCGTTGACGGCCAGCGGACGTCCGTAGCGGTCGTAAATATTGCCGCGCCGCGCCGCGACCGACGCGGTCTTGACCGTCGCCGAAGTTTCATCCGCCGCGCCGCTCACGGCGTCCTTGCCGTTGATGATCTGGATGTCGTACAGGCGCGCTACGAGCGCGCAGAACATCACGGCGAAGATCAGCGTAAGGACGACGAGACGGTCGGTTATGAAGGACCACGCGCGTTTCAGCAGCTCGCGGGTTTCGCTCATTGGATCGCTTCCTTTTCGGTACTTAAGGGAGCCTTTTCGCCTCCCCGCTCCATCCCTCGCCGAGGCCGCAAAGCGGCTCACTTCCCAGCCTACCTTTTTCTTCCTTTCAGCTGCCGGAAATTATCCGGCCTGCCAGCCATTCGCTTTTCCAGCCTCAAAATCCCCTTGTGAACCCAAAACACGATATAAAACACCGGAATCGTCACGGCTATCGTATAGACGGCTTCCGGCAGGATTATCCGCGAGAAATACAGCTCGAGTTCGCGCCGCCCCGCCAGCAGCAGCGTCGCCGAATAGTACAGTATCTCGTGAGCGAACACCGATACCGAAACAAGCAGCAGCGGCGGCAGCAGGTTGCCCTGCGTGAAATGCTTGAACGGCTTGCCGCACAAGTACCCCGTCATAGCCAGCGTCAGCGCGGTAAGGCCAACCCAGCCGCCGTAAAACACATCCGGCAGTATCCCCGCGAAGAATCCCAGGAGACACCCCGCGACGTCCCCGCGCAGTATCGCGTAGCTGACGACGATAATGAGCGCCGTGTCCGGGATAACGCCGAACGCCTCGGCATAGCGCCAGACGGTGGACTGCAGTATAAAATTAATCAGCACGACCAGAAACATAGCCGCCGCGCGAACCATGTCAGCCACCCCCCGCGTCCGCGCCGATAAGCTCGTCCTCCAGCAGGCGCGTTATGACGAGCACCGACTCGATATACTTGAAATCCACATACGGCGCGACTATCGCGCGCTTCGTCCCGTCCGCGCCGACCGATACCGACAGCACGTCTCCTATGATGATCCCCGGCGGGTATATCGTGGAGAGCCGGCCGGTCACCAGCTCGTCGCCCGGCTCTATCGCGGCGTCCGCCGAAAGGAAATCCATAACGCACCGGCTGTCCAGCATGAGCCTGTAGTCCCCGCGGACGAAGCCGTTATCCCCGGTGCGGGCGTCCATCGCGGACACGGCGCTCGTGTCGTCGATGATCGGGCGCACCTTGGCGTAGTTGTAGCCGACTTCGTACACGCGCCCGCACAGGCCGCCCGCCGCCAGGACCGCCATATCGACGGCGATGCCCTCGCGCGTGCCCTTGTCTATCGTGAACGTGTTGAACCAGTTGTCCGTCGAGCGCCCTATGACGTACGCCCCGACGACGGGGTAATCCGAATATTTATCGCTGACCTCAAGCAGCTCCGTAAGGCGTCTGTTAGTCTCGTCCACCTGGCGCAGGCGGATGTTCTCGGCGGACAGCTCCTCAACCTTTCGTCGCAGCTCGGCGTTCTCGGCTTCCATAGAGCCAAGCCTGCCGAGATTGCCGAAAAAGCCCGCGACGGAAGAACTCGCCTGGCCAAGCCACCGCTCGACGGGCGAGACGACGAACGAAGCCGCTGAAGCGAACCAATCCGGCGCGAACCGCCCCAGCGCCGACAGCACGATCAGCGTAAGCGACGCGACCACCACGAAAGTTATGAACCATTTTTTATGAGACTTAAGGAAACGCAAGCCAGAAAACCCTTTCAGAGGCTGGAAGGCCAGAAGCCAGAAAGATCAAGGTCAAGATCAAAGTCAGGAGCGCAGTCGTTTGGAGGAAATCAGCACGCCTTTCAGCGCGTCCATGTTTTCAAGGACTATGCCGGCGCCCAAGGCTACGCAGTGCAGGGGCTCGTCCGCTACGGAGACCGGAATGCCTATTTGCGTCTCAATGTAGTTGTCGAGACCGTCCAAGAGAGCGCCGCCTCCCGTCAGCATTATGCCGCCGCTCATTATGTCGCTGGAGAGTTCCGGCGGGGTGCGTTCCAGCGCCTGCTTGACGACCTCCACGATCATGTTGACAGGCTCGGCGATCGCGACGGCCACTTCGGTCTGCGATATGTCCGTCGTCTTCGGCAGGCCCGTGACGGTGCTTCTGCCGCGTACGGGCATCGTTATCGAGGGATCCGGATCGAATACGCAACCTATCGAGATTTTTATCTCCTCGGCTGTGCGCTCGCCTATCGCGAGCTTGTGCTCTTTCCGCGCGTACCGGACGATATGCTGGTCGAAATCGTCTCCGGCCACGCGAAGGCTTTTGCTTACGACTATCCCCAGCATGGATATGACGGCGACTTCGGTCGTGCCGCCGCCGACGTCCACGACCATGGAACCTTGCGCCTCGGCAATGGGCAAACCGGCGCCGATCGCCGCCGCCATCGGCTCTTCCAGTATATAGGCGCTGCGTTCGGCGCTGCCCCCGGCTATCGCCGCTTCCACTACCGCCCGCATCTCCACCTCGGTCACGTTCGTCGGTACGCACACGATGACGCGCGGCTTGCCCGAAAACGGAGCGCGCCGCGCCGCCTTGCTTATGAAATATTTCAGCATGGCCCGCGTGGTTGTGAAATCCGCGATCACGCCGTTCTTCATCGGGCGGATAGCGTTGATGGCGCCGCTTGTGCGGCCGATCATGCGCTTGGCTTCCTCGCCCACCGCCAGTACCGCGTTAGTCCCCGAATTGATCGCAACCACGGACGGCTCGTTTATCATAACGCCTTTATTCCGCACGAAAACAAGCGTATTCGCCGTACCCAAATCAATGCCTATATCCTTCCCGAACACCCATACTCCCCCGATCGCCGCCAAAATCCCGGCTTTCTCTTTCTTCGGCTCCGCCCCAGCGCGGATACTGCCCGCCGATTTTACATCTATATTTATATTATACAGCCTTTTTTCAAGACGCGCAACTAGATTCTAGAGGCTAGAGACAAGAAACAAGAAGCAAGAAGCAAGAAGCTGGAAAAACCTGGCCGGGGTTTTGGATGTGAAGTATTGAGCGGCGCGCGGGCCTGCTGCCAATACTTCAATTTCCGCAACCCCGGCAAGGTTTTTCCAGCTTCTAGCCTCTAGCATCCAGATCCACTACCTCCGGCTCGTAAGCGCGGCCAAGCACCCGTTCGCATATCACGCCGAACTTCGCCGTGGCGTCGGAGACGTGGAAAGAATACGACGGGGGCTTGCCGGACTCGTTCAGCAAACCGTTCGCCGCGAGATACGACCGCGTCTCGGCGGCGGCGGCGGCGGCGGGGTTCACAATCGCCGCGCCCGGCACCGCCCTCCCGATTACCCCCGCCAGCAGCGGATAATGCGTGCAGCCCAGTATCAGCGCGTCCACGCCGCTTTCGGCGAAGCCGGACAAGTATTCCCGCGCGGTCAGCTCGGCCACGGCGTTGTCCGTCCAGCCCTCCTCGGCCAGCGGCACGAAAAGCGGGCACGCCCGCGACTCGACGCGTATATCCGGGCGAAGCCGCCTCAGCTCCGCGCCGTAAGCGTCCGAGCGCACGGTCATCTCCGTGCCGATTACGCCGACGGAGCGGATCCCCCGCGAGCGGACTACGCCGGACACGCCGTGGCGGACCATCTCGATTATCGGGACGGAATACTCCGCGCGCAACGCGTCGCAGCTGAGGGCGCTTGCGGTGTTGCACGCGATGATAACAGCCTTGACGCCGCGCGTCAGCAGATAGCCCACAATCTGCCGCGAATACCGCGTGACGGTTTCGCGGGATTTGGATCCGTAAGGCACGCGCGCCGTGTCGCCGAAATACACGATGTTTTCGCCGGGCAGCGCGGCGATAACCTCTCTCGCGACCGTCAGCCCGCCGACGCCGGAATCGAATATGCCTATCGGATGTTCGGAAAATGAATCTGCCGGGTTCAAGGCAAATTCACCCAAGGAATCTGCCGGGTCGGATTCGCGCGGGTTCAGGCGCAAATCCAGGGCAAATTCGCTCATGGGCGGAGACGTTAATTTATTATCACCGTCATTCAGAGTTGGAAAGTATTGTTCTTTACTAATCCCGCCGCCCCCGTTCCAGCGCGATCCCGATCAGCCTGTCGCACAGTTCCTCCCGCGTTATCCCGGCCTCGCGCCAGAGCGCGGGGTACAGGCTGACGGCGGTGAAACCGGGGATCGTGTTTATCTCGTTGAAGAGAACGCGCCCCGTGCCCTCTTCCAGGAAGAAGTCCGCCCGCGCCATGCCGCTGCCATCCACCGCCGCGAACACCGCGAGCGCGGCGGCGCGGATCTCCTCGGCCTTGTCCTCGGGAATGTCCGCCGGGACGATCGCGCGCGACTCGTCGTTGTGGTATTTCGCGTCGTAGTCGTAGAACTCGGCGGCGGAGATAACCTCTCCCACGGGCGAGGCGGAGGGTTCGTCCCCGCCCAGAACGGCGCACTCCAGCTCGCGCCCCGCGACGGCCTTCTCGATGATCGCCTTGCGGTCGTGCTCGAAAGCCTTCTCGAGCGCGGCGATCAGCTCCCGCTTACCGCCCGCCTTGGACACGCCGACGGATGAACCGGCGTTCGCCGGCTTTACGAAGCAGGGATAGCCCAGCTTTCGCGTACGCCTCAGAATCCCCGCCGTATCGCCCATTTCATTCCTATGCGCGACGACGTACGGAGTATGCGCTATACCGCTCGCCTTCGCGATAAGATTCGTGAACGCCTTATCCATCGAGACGGCGCTCGATAGAGCGCCGCAGCCGACCACGGGTATCCCCGCCAGCTCGCACAGACCCTGAACCGTCCCGTCCTCGCCGTTCTTCCCGTGCAGCACCGGGAACACGACGTCCGCGCCGACGGGCCGGGCCTTGCCGCCGACGATCCGCAGCAGGCCGCCGTGGCTCAGATCCGGGCTGACGATACAGTTGACGCCGATCTTCTCCAGGCTGGCGCCGCGGATGTTCTCCGCCGCGCCCTCGTACAGCAGCCAGCGCCCGTCCCTCGTTATATAAATCGGCAGAACGTAATACTTCTCCGGCGGGATCGACGATATAACGTTCATCGCCGACATGATCGAAACCTCGTGTTCAGTAGACCGCCCGCCGAACAGCACCGCTACGGTAGTTTTGGACATGGAGCCACCCCTCGGAAACTTCTTTCCCGTATTGTATTCCACGCGGCTCATCCGCGTTATCTTTACAAAAAAAGACGGCGCGCCGCGGCGTCAAGGCTGCGCAGTCGGAATTTGCCGGGTTCAGGGCAAATTCACCTAAGATCAATACCTGACGATCGACCGCGTGTCGTACCCCGCGAGCTTATCGCGCCCGCCAAGCTCCGTCAGCTCAATCAGGAACACCGCCCCCGCCACGACGCCGCCCATGCTCTCTATCAAGCCGAACAGCGCCTTGCACGTGCCTCCCGTCGCCAGCAAGTCGTCCACTACTACCACTCGAGAGCCCGGCTCGAAAGCGTCCGCGTGCATCTCGATGTATTCTTCCCCGTATTCCAGCTGGTACCCGCGCGAAACCGTTTTCGCGGGCAGCTTCCCCTTTTTTCTCGCCGGAACGAACCCCTTATGGAGCGCGTAGGCGACGGGCATCGAAAAGATGAACCCGCGCGACTCCGGACCCGCCACCACGTCGAAATCCATGCCGCGCAGCTCGCCCACTATCGCGTCGATGGATGCTCGAAGGCTCGCCGGATCCCGCAGCACGGTCGTTATGTCCCGGAACAGGATTCCTGGTTTGGGGAAGTCCCGTATCTCCCTTATGGCGGTCTTTATGTCGACGCTCTCGCTCATGCTATCACCCTGAAATCAGTTATTTTTATATCCAGATATTCATTCCCGTTGTACTCGTGTACGGACAGGCAGTACAGAAAGTCCATCGTCAGGCCCTGGCAGCGCCCCGTCTCCCCGAACGCCCCCGCGAAATCGGCGCCGCGGACAGCGCCCAAGTCGGACACGAACCGCTCCAGCATACCGAAACAGACCGCCCGGAACGGTCGCGCGCCGTCTCGGAAACTGAAGCGCAACGTCGTTCGCTTCCCGCCGATTATCTCCGCGTCCACGCCGCGGACGCCCTTGGCGCCGAATACCGGCCGCTCGTTGCCCTTGCCGAACGGCTCCATGCGCCGCAGTTCCACGGCCAGAGCGAACGTGGCGCGCGCGAACGGCAGGGACATATCGGCGCTGATCCGGGGTATAAGGTCGTCGTCCGACAGAGCGCACTCAGCGTTAAGCCTCTCGCGCAGCTCGTCCACCCGGGTCTCGGCCATCGTCAGCCCCGCCGCCATCGCGTGCCCGCCGAACCGCTCGAACATATCGCGGCAACGGCTAAGCCCCTCGAAGATGTTGTAGGCCGGAACGCTCCGCGCCGAGCCTTTCACGAAACCGTCCTCCGCCGACCGGGTCAGCACGAGCGCGGGGCGGCCCAGCGCCTCGCGGATCCGCCCGGCCGCTATCCCCGCCACGGACTCGTGCGCCTCGGGATCCAGCGCCACGATGATCTTGTCCGGCGGGTCGGGCAGGGACGCCAGCGCGCGCGCGACGCAAGTCTCCGTTTTGCTTTTGCGCTCCTCGTTCAGCCCGGCCAGCCGCTCGGACAGCGCGCCGGCTTCCTCCGGGTCGTCCGTCATGAACAGCCGGGCGGCGAGTTCCGCAGTCTCGAGCCGCCCGGCGGCGTTGACGCACGGACCGACGACGAAACCCAGCTCGTACGCCCCCAGCGCCGCGTCCGGCAAATTCCGGAACCGCGCGGCGATCAGCGCGGAAAGCCCGATATTCGGTATATCCCCGGAATTAATGACGTCCAGCCCGGCGCGGACGATGATACGGTTCTCGCCGGTAAGCTCCACGACGTCGCAGACTGTGGCGAGCGCCGCCAGCGCGAAGAATTCACGCGCCATGTCTCCGGACCCGCCGCCGGGCAGCAGCGACACGAACCGAAGCGCCAGCCCCGCCGCGCAGAGCGACCGGAACGGATATTCGCTGTCCGGACGCTTCGGATCGACTACCGCGTCGGCGTCGGGCAGGACTACACCGCCTTCGTCCGCGAAGCCCGGCTCGTGGTGGTCCAGCACGACGACGCCCATGCCGAGCGACTTCGCCAGCCTGATTTCGTCTATCGCGGCTATGCCGTTGTCAACGGTGATAAGCAGGCCGACGCCCGAATCGGACAGCCGCGCGACAGCCGCGCGGTTAAGCCCGAACCCCTCGGTCTCGCGGCTGGGGATATAGTAATCGGCGTCCGCTCCGAGACGGCGCAGCGCCTTGACGAGTATGACCGACGATGTGACGCCGTCGCAGTCGTAGTCGCCGTAGACGGCGATCCTCACGCCGCTTTTGACAGCGTCCAGCGTCACGCTGAGCGCGATACCGACGTCCGGCAGAAGAGACGCGTCCGAGAGCCTTTCGGCGGACGGGTTAAGGTAGGCCGCCGCCGCTGATTTGGTCGTTACGCCCCGGTTTATCATCGCCCGCGCCAGTACCTCGCTTACGCCGAGCGACCGCGCCATAGCCGCCGTTCCGGGACGGTCCGGCTTCAGATACCATTTAGCCGGCACGCGGCATCCTCTCCTTATTTCTTATACTAATCTCCGTTGGATTAGTATTAGCCGGAGCTTTCCGCCCTGCCGCCTCGACGGGAGCCGCCGGGGGCGGGTGGGCGGGGCCGGACCTCAGCTTGGCGCGGAAGCGATTCCACGGAGCCGAGCGAGCGCCCCGCGGAGTAGGGCCGTGCCCCTGCCCTCCCGCCCTCCGGCGGCTCCCGTCGAGGCGGCGCCGGCGGACTACTCCGCCACCTTCAGCCACAGCGCCGATTCCGTCCTCATTCGCAGCGTCTCGCAGCTCATCAAGCAGTTCTTTGAGATGTCCCCGTTTACCCGCCACGCGTTAGCGGCGCAACCGCCGCCGCAGTAGAACCGCGCCCAGCAGTCCGGGCAGCCGGGCTTGTCATATATGCCGTTAGCGGCGAAGCGGTCCGAGATCCCCGGCTCCGTCACACCGGAAAATACGTCGCCCAAGCGGAAACCCGCCGCGCCGTCGAACTGGTGGCACGGCCACAGCGACCCGTCCGGAGACACGGCCATGTACTCATAACCCGCGCCGCACCCCGACAACCGCTTGTGCACGCAGGGTCCGCCCGTCAGATCTATTATGAAATGAAAGAACACAAACCCGCGCCCCGACTCGCGCCGCTCCCGCACGGCGCGCGCCAGCCGCCGGTATTCCTCCGCGATCCGGGGCAGATCCGACTCGGTGAGCGCGTAAGACTCGCCATCCGCGCATACCACCGGCTCCACCGACACATTCGCGAAGCCCAGATCGGCGATATGCAGCACATCCTCCGCGAAGTCGAGATTCTCGCGCGTGTACGTCCCCCGCACATAGTAATCCTTGCCGCCGCGCGTCCGCGCCAGTTCCAGAAACTTGGGGACGACCGCGTCGTAAGAGCCGCCGCCGCGCGCCGCCCAGCGGAAGCGGTCGTTGACCTCGCGCCGACCGTCCAGGCTGAGGACGGCGTTGTCCATATGCTCGTTGATAAACCGGATCTTCGCGGCGTCGAGCGAGTAGCCGTTAGTTGTGATTGTAAACCGGAAGCGCTTGCCCGTCCCGCCCTCGCGTGAGCGGGCGTACCGAACGGCGGACTCGACTACGCCGAAGTTAAGCGTCGGCTCGCCGCCGAAGAAGTCTATCTCAAGACCGCTCCGCCCGCCGCTGCCCGCGATCAGGAAATCAACGGCGGCCTTGGCCGTCTCCTCCGGCATCAGCGCTTTGCGGCCGTACTCGCCGCCCCCCGCGAAACAATACCCGCACCGCATATCGCACGCGTGCGCGACGTTGAGACAGAGCGCCTTGAGACGCGATCCGCCCGGCTTCCGAAGCCCGGCGAAGCGATCGGGCGCGAAAAGCATGCCTTTCGCACGAAGCGCCGCGATCTCGTCCAGAACGCTTCCCGGTATGTCCGAACCCTCGGGAGGGGCGCCGTCTTCGCCGAACAAATCCAGCGCGCGGAACGCCGCGTCGTCCACGACGTGCACCGCGCCGCTGGCGGGATCGACGACGAGGTTTACGCCGTCCTCCGAAAATTTACGGATCCGGCTCATTTACGCGCTTCATTCTCGCACGGTTGGTTCGCCACGGTGCAGCTGGTCTTGCAGGCCGATTGGCACGAGGCCTGGCACTCGCCGCACCCTCCGGCTGATACGGACGCGGAAATAACGTTTCCGCCGATGGTTCTGATATGCTCCATATATATTCCTCCCAGGGAATTTGCCGGCTCCACGGCAAATTCATTATGGAATTTTGGATTCGGGATGATTATAGCACAGTGCCGATGGGATTGCAAGATGGTGTTAGGCGGGACGACCGCTCGTTCATCGCCACGGTCTGCTCCCGGGCGAGCAGGATGGATAGCGAAGCGACGTAAATTATATCTTTCCGTCCCTTAAATATATGAAATCATTGAAATATACATGGCTTTAGCGGATAATATATGCTATAATGTCTCTTCGGGTAGAAATACACCCGCGCACAACCTCACGTTTCCCTTGACATCTCCGCCCAAACGCGTTAGAATTATCGCATAACGATCAATGGGGGCTGAGCATTTGGCTAGGATCAACGTAAACCCCACGCGCATGGAGATGCAACGGCTTAGGAAGCGCCTGCGCACGGCTATACGCGGCCACAGACTGCTGAAAGACAAACTGGACGAGCTGATGAAGCGCTTTCTGGAGACATCGCGCGAGGCGAAACGTCTGCGCGCCGAGTCTGAGACCGCGCTCGCCCGGGCATATAGCGGTTATGCTTTCGCGCGCGCCGTCATGGGCGCTGAAGCGACAAGCGTCGCGCTGATGATACCCGCGCGTTTTGTTTCCGTTTCGGTCGGCAGCAAAAATGTTATGGGCGTCGTTGTCCCGGATTTCGGCTTCCATGAGGATAACGGCGAAGCGACTTATGGTTACTCGTCTACCGCCGTTGGGCTGGATGGCGCCGTTTCGGTGTTTTCGGTCGCGGCTCCGCTCCTTCTCGCACTTGCTCGCGCTGAGAAGACGGCTCAGCTCATGGCGTTGGAGATCGAGCGCACGCGCCGTCGAGTTAACGCTCTGGAAAATATTATGATACCCGACTATTCCGAGACAATCCGTTATATCGTGATGAAGCTGGAGGAAAATGACTCCGGATCCAAAACGCGCCTGATGAAGGTGAAGGAAATGATTCTGACACAAAAATGAGTGATCGCATGGTGTTGTTGCGCGAATGGGACCCGGCCGACGCGCCAGATCTGGCGGCGGCTATCAACAATATTAATGTCTTGCGTAACCTTCGCGACGGTGTCCCATATCCGTACTCCGTTCCGGACGCTGAAGATTTCATACGGAGCACGCTGAACGCGGACCCTAATTCGGTGTACGCCCGCGCGATACGCGTGGACGGCAAGGTTGTCGGCAGCGTCGGCGCTTTTCGACAGGAGAATGTCCACCATTTTTCGGCTGAGATGGGATATTATCTAGCTGAGGAATACTGGGGCGGAGGGATTATGACCATTGCTGTTCGCGAAGCCGTCGGCGAAATTTTCAAAACCACCGATATTGCGCGAATATTTGCCACGCCGTATTCGTATAACGCGGCGTCGTGCCGTGTACTTGAAAAGGCCGGGTTTGTCTTTGAGGGAACGTTGCGCAAGCACGCCTTTAAGGACGGGCGGTTTCTCGATATGAATTTGTACGCGGTACTTAAAGAAGGCCTAATATGAACGACACAGCAAAACTGGCCGAACTGATAGCCGAATCAAGCGTGAACGTGTGGGAGTTTTCATCGAATCCGGTATACCCGGCTTTCGGTCGGAGACGGGTCTCTACTGCGCGCGCGTCGGGAGTACGGTGAACCGCCGGAGACGCTTTTTAAGTATTACAGAGAGAATCTGATCGCGTGCGGCGCCGAACCCGACGCCGCGCACAACGTATATTTATACATCTCCGGTGTATATGTCAAAATGTCCGCAATCGAGTTTCAGAATGGCTGTATTGCAGGGTTCTTCGGGATTTTTCGCTTTTTGTCGCTTGCTGTCAGTTTGCATTCTTCGGGGCGTTTGACAGAGGCGGTGCTTTGCGAAAAGAATCTCGATATTTGGCGAGGAGACCGCTTTTCTCAGATTCCGCCTCTTGCTTTGCCGTGGCGTCCCGTCCAACGTAATCATTTTACGGATTTCAGCTTCCCGCGCCTGCTTTTCCGCGACTTGTTTTTGAATTTCCACGTGCTTATCACCCATCATGAAAATGTCAAGCACATTGCCGCCATTTTAGAAGTTTTCCTCAATAAATCTCTGGTTGTAGGTTAATAAGGCCAGGTTACTACAACCGGTTTTTCTTTCTCGTTTTAACCGCGCGGGAAATCAACCGCCATCGCTATGGTCGATTTCCCCGTTCCGTTGCCGCCGTAGAAGAAATTAACCTATGACGGCTCATTTTCAGACCGCGCAAAAACTCCCAAAGCCATAGCAAAAGCCTTCGAAATATGGTACAATTAAAGCAACGCAAACGATTGCGGAGGCGACGACCATGCCATACAAACAGGGCGA
>JAISCI010000044.1 GCA_031265685.1 Clostridiales bacterium | reverse complement strand
CTGAAAAATCACCCACCCAATATAATTGAAAAACCACCCACCCCCAAAACAAAGTGCGAATTTAAGCGGTCTTCGTTTTGGGGGTGGGTGATTTTAATTATATCGCTATGGTGATTTTTCGAGTAATAAATACATTTATCGCTTCGCGGCAAGATCCTCTGTACTTTTTTATGCCATATCAGTTGACTGGCGCAAAAAAACGCGAACCCGGCACGATGCCGAGTTCACGCTCCATTTTTACTGATCCGCCAGCAGATCCCCCGGATCGACAGGGACACTGTCTTTTGTTACCTCGAAATCAAGGTGGCTGCCCAGCATTACGCTGTAGATCGACGGTTCGCCCACATACCCCAGCACTTGCCCAGCTTCCACTACATCATCCAGCCCGACGGCGATATCGTCGGCCAGCTGGCTGTATGTAGTGCTCCAGCCGTTGCCGTGGTCTATGGTGACGGTTCCGCCGCTTTCCCTTGTGCTCGATACGTCAGTAACCCGGCCCGCCGACGCCGCGACCGCCGGCGAACCCGACGCCGCGCTTATGGCCACGTTGTCATTGGTACGGTACTGTTCCAGCGTCTTATCGAAAACCAGCGCGTCAGTCGAAAACGGCATAACTATCTCGCCGATAACCGGCCATGTCATCTTCTGATCCGGATCGAAAGCCGCGAACGTCCGATCCGGATCGTCCCAAGGTTCTTCGGCCATGCCGCCTTCCGGATCGTCCGGTATCTCGGCCTGCGGCGTGGGCGCGGGTGTGGCGGTCGGCGGAGCCGTAGCCGGTACGGGAGTCGGCGCCGCGGACGGCGTGGGTTTCGGCTTCGCCGTCGTCGTTGTGTTCGGCGCGGCGGTAACAGTCGGACGCTTGGAAATCACGTCCTCTTCCCGCGCGTCGGCCAGCGTCTGGTCGCCCGGATTGTTCACCGCCGCCGCGTCGCCATTGGACGCGAGGGAAGGTCTGCCAAGGTCGTCCGCCTGCGACTGCCCGTCCGTCGATCCGCCTCCGTTAAGGCTGACATAGCCCAGCGCGGCCACGGCTACCAGCATAACTCCGATGACGGAGTACAGAACGGCGTAAAATCCCGCCTTTCCGGTTATCCCGCCTTTTCGCTTAGAGCCTTTGTCGTTCATTGTCTTTACACCTCCATGTAGGTTGCTCCGATTCGTCGGCTTACGACGTATCATCGCCTAGCTAGTATTGCCGGAGGGCAAAGACGTTATGCATATTAACTCCAAAAAAGTAAAAATTTCGTAATTAGTTAGGCGCCTTTACTTTCTATCGTTACGGAACGGCGGGGTCCGGTCAAACTTCGGGTAATCGAATAAAACCTTATCGTCAGCCGGATCGTTCTCAATACTCTTCAGCTCTACCACGTCAATCACGCGGCGCTTGTAGGGGTCGCGCGGCGGGAACGCTCTTGTGACAGCCGGCGTTTCTTTCACCGGCGTCTCGCGCTCACGCCGCGGGAGAACCCGGCGCGTCTCCTCGGCCAAACCGGTCGCGATAAGGGTTATTATCACCTCGTCGTCCAAGTCGCTGTCAAGAAACACGCCGTACTTTATGTCGGCCTCCACGTCGAGCTGATCCATTATCTTTGTCGATACCGACTCAGCCTCGTTCAGGCTCAGGTTATTGCTTCCCCTTATGCAGAAGAGCATGGAGCGGGCGCCGTTGATCGAGGTTTCGAGCAGGGGGCTGTTCGCCGCCTGCTCGACGGCGTCCTCAATCTTGTTCTTGCCCGACCCGCGCCCGATGCCCATGTGACCCACGCCCATGTCCTTGAGGTGCGACTCCATGTCCGAAAAATCCACGTTAATAAGACCCGGGTTGACGATCAGCTCGGCTATGCCGAACACGCCCTGCCGCAGCACCTCGTCGGCTTTCGCGAACGCCTGCTCAAACGTCGTGTCCTTATCGACGATCGAGAGAAGCTTCTGATTTGGGATAACGACAAGCGTATCCACGTTCTCGAGCAGTTCCTCTATACCTTTCTCCGCCAAACGCATTTTGCGCGAACCCTCGAACGAGAAAGGCTTCGTCACGACGCCGACGGTGAGTATGCCCATCTGCTTCGCGATCGAGGCGATGATCGGAGCGGCGCCGGTGCCCGTTCCGCCGCCCATGCCCGCGGCGATAAAAACCATGTCCGCGCCGGACAGCGCCGCCGTGATCTCGTCGCGGGACTCCTCGGCGGCTCCTTTGCCAATCTCGGGCTTGCCGCCAGCGCCCTTGCCGCCCGTCAGCTTAGCGCCGATCTGCAGCGCCTTCGCCGCCTTGGATCGCTTCAGTATCTGAAGGTCGGTGTTGACGGCGATATAATCGACGAGGTCGATGTTCTCGTCTACCATGCCGTTAATCGCGTTGTTACCGCCGCCGCCGACTCCCACGACCTTTATGACTTGGAAACGCTCGTCCCCGTCCGAATCGTAAACGCCCAAACCAAACCCTCCCAGATTACTATAGATTCGCGCGGTCCGGAAATTTGCTTGATGAATTTTGCTTGATGAATTTTGCTTGGGCGAATTTTGCTTGGTTCCGCAAAATTCTGTCACGCAAAATTCTGTCACGCAAACTTCCTCAGGCGCGAATCATATGTAAACGTTTTCTCTTCATTTTAGAAACCGGAACGTGGCCTGCTCGTCGCTCGACCCAACGTCCAGGAAGCCTCGGGCGCCGTCGGGCAGCTTTTTGATGCACTCCGCCGCCGTAAGAACCTTCTCGTTCGCTCCGTCAAGCGACCCGAACTCCACGTCCACACCGCCCAGATAGAGGTGGACGTCTGACAGGTCGCGCATATTGATTTCCAGCGAGCCGTTCTCACCCGTAAGTCCGTTCTCGCGGAGTATGCCGTCGATTAGTATCGCGCTCCTGAAAGCCGCTTTGCCGGAGGGCGACTCCGTGAACTCGCCCACCGCGAACCGCTCCACGGCAAGGCCGACGATGATCGGCAGACCATCCTTCGCGAAACCAGCCGTGCCAAGCGTCATGCCGTCCTCATCGACGACGAGAAGCGGATCGCCGTCGCCGACCTTGACGTAAGCGCGCGCCACCCTCTCTACTACGCGCACGATCAGCGTGTTCGGCGGGGAGAGCGCCACTTCCGCACTCTTTATATACGGACCCGCGTTCCGCTCGATGTCGTTCTCGGCCAAACCTGGTATAACTGTGAACACGCTGCGGCCCGCGCCCAAGTTAAGCGCCCGGATAATATCTTCTTTCGGCGTTGCGTCTGCGCCCTCGATGTCGATAACACTAATATAAAACGCCGGCAGCGCCGCCAGAGCCAGCGCCGTCAGGGCGAACGCGGCCAGTATGACGCATACGGCGAAAGTCCGTCCACGCCTTACCGCGCGCTGACTTTCGCCCGGCGAGCGCCGCGCGGGGCGCTCGTCCCGCTCCGGACGGGTTTTGGGCCGTGCGCCGGACATATATATCACCCCGCAGAACGAGCGTTTGTATTGGTATATAGAATACAATTATACGGCGCCGTTTGTCAATCTATTGTTAGAAAATAATCGGCGCGACTTTTTGTCGAATACCGCGAAACATAGCAGTTGACTTTTCACGGACCCATGGTATTATCAAAAATACGACCTACGAACGGGGTGCGGATGGATAATGACGCTGACTGAACAAATCGACAAAGAGCGCGACGACCTCAACCAGGAGATAGAAAGACTCGGATTGCGCCTTTCCGCCGCCGCGGTGCTCGCCCGAAGCGCCCGGCTCGACGCGCTGATTAACGAGCTTTACCGGACGAATCTCTCCGGGAAAGCGGATACGCGCTAGAGCTTGCGGTTCAGACGCAGTTTTTCCAGCCACTCGGCTGTGGCCATGTCCAGGTTCTCAATCAGAGCGTTCTTCTTGATCGGCCTGAGCGCCGCTATACGCTCGCGCGTCAGCCGCCTGGCCTCGGACATCTCCAGCGCCAGCTCGCCCGGGGAAACGCGCGTGGCGCCGTGGCTCAGGATTATCACTTGCTCCAGCGCGTCTCCCGTGGCCACGCGCACGGAATATTCCCGCGCCAGTACGCTGGAAGCCTTCTCTATATAGGCGTCGGCGGTTTCGGCCTCGCGCGTGAAGATAACGGTTATCGGCCCGCGCCGCTCGACCGACCCTATCCCGTCCTTGACGCGGTACGCGTCGAAGACGACAATCACTTTCTCATCCGTGACGGACGCGAATTTCTCCAGATCCTCGGCCAGCTTGTCCCGCGCGTCCGCGATCGACTCGGCGGCGAGGCCGGCCAGCTCCTTCCACGCGAATACTATGTTATACCCGTCCACCAGAAGATAACGGTCTTTTTTTCTCATCTCTTCGCCGCCAGTCTCGCTTCCCGCCTTCTTCCGGCGTTTTCCCACTCCTCGCGCTCAGCGGCCGTTCCCGGCGTGAATTCCGGGACGCGGGCGGGCGAACCGTCCGCGTCCAGCGCCACAAACACGAGATACGCGGCGTTGATAAGCCTCGGCTCGCCCTCGACAGGCTCGGCGTAGCTCTCGACGCGCACCTCCAGGCTTGTCCTCCACGCGCGGGTGACGCGGGCGTGGAGCCGGACGGTCTCGTCGAGATACGCCGGGCTGAGGAACGTCAGGTGGTCGACTGCCGCGGTGGTGACGCCGCGACGCGAGTGCCGCCTGGCCTCGACCGCCGCGGCGACGTCGATCCAGGCCATCAGCTGGCCGCCGAAGAGCCGGTGCGTCCCGTTGACGTGGTGAGGCATAACGATATACGCGCTGCTGGTAGGCATTACGCGTCCCTGCCCCTTCTCCTGCGGACCTCATACATCGCCAGCGCCGCCGCCACGGAAGCGTTGAGCGAATCAATGCTCCCGGTCATCGGTATGGAGTACGCGTAGTCACATTTTTCCCGCGTCAGACGGCTCGCCCCGCCGCCTTCCCCGCCGACGACGACAGCCGCCGCCCCAGTGAAGAAGCCGTCCGGCGCCCCGAATATATCCTCGCCGGACATATCGAGACACGCGACCCATACGCCCGCCGCTTTCAGCTTCTCGATAAGCCGCGGTATGTTGCCAGCGCGCGCTACGGGCAGGTAATTTACAGCGCCCGCGCTGGCTTTCGCCGCCGCCGGGGTGAGCGCCGCCGCTCGCCGCTCGGGGATAATCAGCCCGTCCGCACCCGCCGCGTAAGCCGTGCGGATTATCGCGCCCAGGTTGCGCGGGTCGGTGATGCCGTCCGCGATGATTATGAACGGCTCGCGCCCCTTCGCCTTGCCCGCCGCGAGTATGTCCGATACCTCCGCGTACTGGTGCGCGGAAGCGTAAGCGATCACGCCCTGGTGCTTGCCCGTCTCGGATATGGCGTCCAGCTTCTCCCTGGACAGTTCCTTGACGACCGCTCCGCCCTCCCGCGCCTTCGCCACGATCAGCTTGAGCGTGCCCTCGATCCCATCCTTGCGGACGAGCACGCTGTTAAGCGCGCGCCCGGCCTTAAGCGCCTCGAGCACGGCGTTGCGGCCCTCGAGAGTGAAGCCGTCGGATCCGTCGGGGCGCTCGGGCTGCTTATCGGCTTTTTCGGCGCGGACCGGTTTCGGCCGCGCGAATTTAGGCGCCGCCGCCGGTCTTGGCGGCTTCGCCGATCCCGCCGATTTCGGCGGTTTTGCCGGGCGGCCTGTACGCTCCGCCCGTCTCTGCCCGTTTATTACCTTGTATGTTTTTGGCTTTTTGCGATTCTCCAAGTTCGTATGCCTCCACACATATAATGAAAAGTTCCCTTGCGCGCTCGTCCCGCCCCATCAGGCGGAGCCATCCGAACAGCGCTTCCAGACCCGTGGCGCGGCGGTACTCGGCGACCGCGGCGTTTTTCGCGCGGGAACGCGGGTTGGCGTTGCGCCCGCGCCGCATTACCGCCGCTTCCTCCGAAGAGAGCGACGGAGCGACGACGGAATACATCACCGACTGCGCCCGCGCCGAAGCCAGCCGCGCGGCGGCCTCGGTCAGTCTGCCCGCGTCGTTGTCGCCGGATTCCATGGCGCGCTCGCGTATCATCAGCGAAAGGACGGCGTCTCCGACGAAGGCCAGAGCCAGCGGCGACCGTTCGGCTACGCCCGGCCCGCGTATATCCATCGCGTACCCTCGCGCGTGTCCTTGATTACGCAGCCGAGCGCGGTCAGCTCGCTCCGCAGGGCGTCGGATGCGGCGTAATCCCTGGCGTTACGCGCGGCGTCGCGCAGAGCGGTCAGTTCCGCTATACGGCGCGCCGTCTCCGCGTCCGGCTCGACTGTCGGGGCTACGCCCAGCACGTCCATCAGACGCGACAGCCCCGCCAGAGCCTCCTCCGCCAGAGCCGCCGACTGTGGACGCGCGCTGAGGCACGACGCCCGCGCCAGCTGCGCGTACTCAAACACGGCGGCGACGGCGTTCGCCGTGTTCAGATCGTCGTCCATGGCCGCGCCGAAACGATCCGCGGCGAGCCGCAAAGCGTCCAGCGCCTCGGAATCCGCCGCAGAGAGCGGTCTGGCCTGTCCGCTCGCCGCCAGCGTCAGTTCCGCCGCGACGCCGCGCAGTTTCCGAAGCCCGGCCTTTGCCGCCGCCAGCTGTTCCGCGCCGAAGTTGAGCGGAGCGCGGTAGTGCGCGGTGAGGATAAAGAAACGGAGCGTGTCGTAACCGTACTCGCCGGCTATCTCGCGCGCGGTCCTGAAATTGCCCTCGGATTTCGACATTTTTTTGCCGTCCACCATAACCATGCCGTTGTGCAGCCAATACCTGGCGAACGGCGCGCCGTTGGCGCATTCGGACTGGGCGGTCTCGTTCTCGTGATGCGGGAAGATCAGATCCTCGCCGCCCGCGTGGATGTCGAGGGTATCGCCCAGATATTTCTTCGCCATCACGGAGCATTCGATATGCCACCCCGGTCTTCCGCCGCCCCACGGCGACGGCCAGGAAGGTTCGCCGGGCTTAGCGGGCTTCCAGAGAACGAAATCGGTCGCACGTCGCTTTTGCTCCTCCACGGCCACGCGCGCGCCGTCCCGCAGGGCGTCCAGGTTCTTGCCGCTCAGCTTGCCGTATTCCGGGAACGACGCCGTGTCGAAGTAGACCGTTCCGTCCGTCTCGTAGGCGAAACCCTTCGCGAGAAGTGTCCCTATCATCGCGATAATCTCGGGTATCTCGTCGGTTACGCGCGGGTTCTTCGCGGCGGGCAGGAGGTTAAGCCCGGCCGCGTCGCGGCGGAACTCCGCGATGAACCGGTCGGCGACGGACTTGGCGTCCGTCCCGCTCTCGGCGGCGCGTTTGATTATCTTGTCGTCCACGTCGGTAAAATTCTGGACAAAGCGCACGCGCCAGCCCTTGCGCTCGAAGTATCGCCGCGCGGTGTCAAAGAAGACGAACGGACGCGCGTTTCCGACGTGGATATAGTCGTACACCGTCGGCCCGCAAACGTACATGCGGAGTTCGCCGGGATCCGCCGGCTCGAACTCGTCCTTGCGCTTTGTCAGGGTGTTATACAGTCTCATTCTCTCTCTCCTTAAGCGCCGACTCGAGCGCGGCCACTCGCGCCTGAAGCCGCTCGACCGTTCCCGAGAGCCTGGCCAGCTCGATGGAAACGGGATCGGTCAGGGACGTCTGATCCAAGCGGGATATGTCGTCGAGAGCTTCGTCGCGCGTCCTTATCCGCGCGATCCGCCCCGGCACGCCAACAACCGTCGCGTATGCCGGAACGTCCCGGATCACGACGCTGCCCGCGCCGATCCTGGCGTCCTCGCCGACAGTGATAGGCCCGAGAATCTTCGCGCCCGATCCGATCAGCACGCCGTTTCTGATCGTGGGATGGCGCTTGCCTTTCTCCTTGCCCGTGCCGCCGAGCGTCGCGCCCTGGTATATGAGCACGTCGTCGCCGATTTCGCACGTCTCGCCGATGACGACTCCCATGCCGTGGTCGATGAAAAGTCGCTTACCTATTTTAGCGCCCGGGTGTATCTCTATGCCCGTCAGAAAACGGCTCCATTGCGATACCGCCCGGGCGATGAAGAACAGCCGCAGCCTGTAAAAAAAATGCGCGGCGCGGTGGTTGACGACAGCCCAGAACGTTGGGTACAGTAAAGCCTCGAACACGCTTCTGCAGGCCGGATCGCTGTTCATTATATTTTTAAACATGTCCATTCCTCATGATCATTCCCCTGACGCCGGGTTTTGCTCCATTATATTCTAGAATTCCGTGGAGCGCTTGTTTATATTCAGATTATTATATCATATGAAATTGCCGTTGTCACGAACAATTAGCGGATTCCGCGTTTCTTCTTATTCGATGCGCGCGCATCGAATGGCGACCGCCGCAGCGGGCGAGCTTGATCGGCGTTCGAATTTGCCTCAAGCAAATTCAAGCCGCCTTCTTGAACGCGTCGGTATGTACGTAAACTCCGCGCCGCTGACGTCGAGTACGAGTCCCATTTTCTCGTCCGACCAAATGTAATGACCCGTCTGGTTCATTCGGGTTACAAGGCGAAACCCGAAGCCGTCTCAGTTTATAAACTTGATGTAATCCCGTACCGAGCGGATATGTCAAGCGAAAAATCACCCACTCGCATGACAAAGCGCGAATTTAAGCGAACTTTGAAAATGCGAGGTAATTTTCGCGTGACAGAACTTTGCGTGAATCAAGCAAAGTTCGGCCAAGCGATAATGCGATGCAAACTTCGTCCAAGCAAAAATTCATTGACCGATTTCAATCACATTGCTGTGATTTTTCGAGTAAGAAATACACGGAAGCGCAAATGGCTGTATCGCGACGTTTCATGGCTTTTCTAAGCTTTTTTGACAAAAACTATCACTACAAAAAAGCCCCATGAGATTTCGCTCGCGGGGCTTGATCCTGCGTCAGTTCGTGATAGTCTTTTCAGAATCCGGATCCGACGACGGTTCCTCGCTATTCTCGAAGAAATGCGATTTCTCCATATCGAAAGTCAGCTTGATCGAGTCTCCCGACTTCGCCGCTACATGCATCGGCACGCGCGAACGCACCTTTACGCCATTCAATTCCATGTACAGGAAAATCTCGCTGCCCATCAGCTCGGCTATGTTGATCTGGCCGTCGAATACGCTGCCGTCGGCCGCGGAAAGGTACTCTGGTTCCCAGTGAATGTCCTCGGGGCGGATACCCAGCGTCACGGCCTTGCCCTTGAACGGGGCGAGCGCCTCGCGTTTGCGCTGTGGTATAGATACGGTTATGCCCGCGAATTGCGCCGACGCGCCGTCGTCGGTTATAACCGCGTCCAGGAAGTTCATTTCCGGCGAGCCGATGAACCCGGCCACGAACTTGTTGCAGGGGTTGTCGTACAGCACCTGCGGCGTGTCGTACTGCTGAAGCAGGCCGTCCTTAAGCACGACGATCCTGTCGGCCATCGTCATGGCCTCGGTCTGGTCATGGGTAACGTAGACGAACGTCGTCTGAAGCTGTCTCTGAAGGCTGATCAGATTGGCGCGCATCTCGGTGCGCAGCTTGGCGTCGAGGTTAGAGAGCGGCTCGTCCAGAAGGAACACCGAAGGTTCGCGGACCATGGCTCGGCCAAGCGCGACCCTCTGGCGCTGGCCGCCGGAAAGATCCTTCGGCTTTGACTGCAACTTCTCGGTAATGTTCAGTTTCTCGGCCGCTTCCTTAACTTTCTCGTCGATCACGTTCTTCGGCACTTTGCGCATGGAAAGACCGAACGCCATGTTCTTGTAAACGGTCATATGCGGATAGAGCGCGTAGTTCTGGAAAACCATCGCGATGTCACGGTCTTTCGGCGCGACGTTGTTGATAAGGCGCTCGCCGATGAAAAGCTCGCCGGCGGATACTTCCTCAAGACCGGCGATCATGCGCAGGGTGGTCGATTTGCCGCAACCGGACGGCCCGACCAAAACGACGAATTCCTTGTCCTTGATCTCGAAGCTCAGATCCGGCACGACCGTTTTGTCGCCGTACATCTTCTTAACGTGGCTGAACACTATGCCCGCTATGACAATCCCCTCCTAAGATATTTCGGTATATCTGAAGCTGAACCGAACAAAACTCGCTTACAACAATTATACAATGACGCTCGGTTTATTTCAAGTACAAAATTCATATATTTTTTACGGGAAACGCCGGCGCTATTGACATAACCCGCGCGGCGGCGGCATGCCGGGATCGAGGGTTTATACTAATCGCCATTAGATTGGTAGAAAAGATTTTTCAAAGCGGAGCGTGTCCGCGCGGGTTCAGGCTCGGACTTGAAAAATCTTTTCTATTCTTTAAATGGAGATTAGTCTTCGGCGCTTCGCCGAACGTCAAAACCGAGAGCCGCCGCCGTCAACCGCGGCGATTATCCGGCTCCACAGTTCGTCCCGGCCCTCTTTTGTCTCGGATGAAAACATTACCAGCGGTTCATCCCTCAGCGCGAGCGCCGCGCGGATCGCCGCCTCGGACCGCGTCCTCGCCGTTTTCGACAGCTTGTCGGCTTTCGTGGCGACGACGACCGTCGGGACGGCGTAGTACCGGAGCCAGTCAGCCATGACCGCGTCGTTTTCGCCGGGTACGTGGCGGGAATCGATCAATAGCGCGACACAGCGCAACGCGGCGCGCCCCGTCAGATACGACTCGGCCAGGCGGCCCCACTTCTCGCGCTCGACCTTCGACACCTTGGCGTAGCCGTACCCGGGCAGGTCGGCAAGAACGATCCGGCGGCGCGTCGCCCCGTCGGACAGTTCCGCGCCGTAGAAGTTGATCGTGCGGGTTTTGCCGGGCGTCTGGCTGGACCGCGCCAAGGATTTACGCGACAACAGCGCGTTGATCAGAGACGATTTGCCGACGTTGGATTTTCCCGCGAAGGCGGCCTCCGGAAGTCCGTCCGAGGGAAACTGGCGTTTGCCGGCGGCGGATATGATTAGACCGGCGCTGATTATGTTCAAGGGATCACTCCGTAACTGGCGCGTTCGACGCAGAATAACTTTAATTTAGCACATGTCGCGTGGGCCGTCAAGTTTTTCATCGCCCCGCGTTCGCGCGAAATTCTCGGAGGAGATTTTATCAATTGCTTATTAATTACATTGTTGACATATTGTCTGTTAATTGATATAATAATATTGATATTCATCAGAATGGCTTACTATGCGCTTGGTGTTCTTTCGAGAGCTGACTAATGAAGAGAGAGTACTTATGAAATTGAAGTCCGTTTTATGCATCGTCATGGTATTCGTTTTGGCGTTTATGTCTTGCGTGACCGTTTTCGCGGACACTTCCCCGGCTACCCGGGACGACTTCTATGAGTGGGTGGAGGCAAATGGCTATCAAGTTACGCCTGTCGGAGAAGAGGGACTTCCAGATCAGCTGGCCGATCTTACTGCGCTGAGTTTTGATTCCTGCGAGGACGCCGCGCTTTTCCTTGTGGACTTTGCCGCGGCCGTTTCCTCTGACGAACCCGCGGAGGTTGAGATTCCGCTTGTGAATCCGCTCCTTCGCGCAACGAACGGGGATGTGCTCATTGACAGCGCGTGGCTTCCCCCGCCCGCGCTCGCGGAGGTTGAATTACGCGCTTTTTATACGACCAGCGGCAAACGAAAGCCGTTGTAAGCGTTCACTAAGACGTTCAAACATCTCTATGAATAACACCAAATTTTTTTGCTCTCCGACAAACGAAAAAACGTTCTATATGTACGACAAATCATCGTATACATAGAATGTTTTATATACAATATAAATTAAATTATACAGAACATCCAGAATCAAAATAACACTAATATTCACTATAAATAATTGACTATTAGTAATTCCAAACAACCAACTCCTTATAATTTTCTCGATTTTCATGCCGGCTTGTCAGATTATTTTACCGCGAGACAGGCTCAATATTAAACCTACCATACAGCTCCCGAACAAACTCACAGTCATTATAAGACAGTATGAACCGTCCTTTAATCGCCGTTAACAAACTAACGACCGCTGGATCGCGCTGATACGGCAGTACGCGAACATTCGGGAACTGGACGCCGCGACGCTGAATCAGCTTATCAGGAAAATTGTAGTCCATGAGGATTTTGGCGGCAGCGTCGTCCGTCAGACCGTCGAGATCCACTTTAACTTTTCGAATCAGGCCGAAAAACACCGGCTTGAACACAGCTGACTGTTGATACTTCCATTTTAGGTATGGCATATCTTTCGGCGAAACGCCGAAAAGCTCGCGCTTCCAATCTTTTCGGGCTTTTGTGATTCCATGTGAGTACTTGCTTTTAGTTTGGTATTACACAGCTCATGGCGGGGGGCGGTGTGGCACTGATCGAGCTCGTACTCGTGCCGTTGCTCTCAGGGCTTTTCGGATAAAAAAGGAAAGGAGCGCCTAAATGGGTGGCATACTTGACGCTATCACACAATGGATAAAGGATATTCTGATCGTGGCGATAGAGGGCAACCTGTCAAGTATGTTCGGGGACGTAAATACGAAAGTGGGCGAAATCGCGGCGCAGGTGGGGCAAACCCCGCAGGGGTGGAACGTGAGTGTGTTTTCCATGATACGGACGCTTTCGGAAACCGTCGTACTGCCAATCGCGGGGCTTGTCATCACCTACGTCCTGTGCGCGGAGCTTATCGGCATGGT
>JAISCI010000035.1 GCA_031265685.1 Clostridiales bacterium | reverse complement strand
GTCCGCGCCGTCTACGAATTCCTGATGTTTCAGTTCGCGCATAACGGCGAAAGGCTGCGATCGAACGGCAGGGCTATCGAAATGCCGGATACGTCGCTGGGGACGCTGCGGCTCGGCGCTCCGGCGCTGCGCGCGTACAATCTGTTTCGGTACGGGCACGGCGATTGCAGTATATTTTCGGCGGCGTTCGCGGTAATGCTGACGCGGATCGGCATTGATTGCGAAATATATGAGGGTTACTACATAAACAGCAACGGCTCCAAAGTTCACCACTATTGGAACCGAGCGAACGTCGGCGGCGACTGGTACTGGTATGATGTGGACGTGGACGGAACGATCTGGCGGCGCGACGGCAAACTTATGTTTATGCTGTATAAAAAGGGCGCAAGCGAGTGGAAAAAGACGCACAAATCCGGGTGGTGGCAGGTATATTCGGCGGGGGATGTGCGGGGAGCGGTTCCGGCGGGGTTCGCGGCGGTCGCTTTGCCCGCTCCGGCGCCGGATCTGAATGCCGGCGCGCCCGATTCGCCGGAGCCGACCGTGATATATAACGGCGAGAGGATTGAGTTTGAAGCGCCGCCGATTCTGGACGGCGGATACGCGATCGTCCCCGCGCGGGAACTGTTTGAGGGCATGGGCGCGACGGTCGATTGGACGCCCGGCGCGGACGGCACCGGCATGACCGTCATCGAGCGCGGCGGCGTCCGTCTCCGGATAGTTCCGTCGCTGGGTATCTGCGTAAAAGAGACCGCGGACGGCGTTTCGGACATAGCGGCGGAAGCCTCGGCGACTGTCTACGCCGGGCGGGTGTACGTGCCCGCGCGGTCACTGGCGGAAGCTTTCGGCGCCGAAGTCGCGTGGGACGGCGGGACGCTTACGGTTACGATATTTGAGTGAGATCAAAAGCGCCAGGCCGGGTTTTTGGCGTGCTTCGCGCTGATACTTCTTAAATAGTATATCGTCCTCGCGCTCCAAAAATTAAGGGGCGTTTCTGTCCGCGTCCAGTCTCCGGGCGCCGGCTTTAGAAAAAGGTTGCGTAATTCCGGACAATATGTTAAAATGTGCGGAAGAGAAGTAAAAAGAAAGAAGGAGTGATAAAATGAGTTTAGCTCTGAACGCGGGCGATCAGATTTGGCTTCTGATAGCCATGGCGATTTATTTGGCCGCGATAGCCGTTATCGGCGTCGTTTTCGCCGGTGTGGCCAATAAATCCAGCGAGCATTTCTTCCTGGGAGGCCGCGGTCTCGGGCCTTGGGTAGCCGCGATGAGCGCCGAGGCCAGCGACATGAGCGGCTGGTTGCTTATGGGGCTTCCGGGCGTGGCGTATTTCACCGGTCTCGCCGACGCCGCATGGACGGCCATCGGTCTCGCCATAGGAACGTATGTCAACTGGCTTATCGTTTCCAAGAGACTGCGGCGCTATTCGGTCGTCGCGGACAACGCGATAACAATCCCGGAATTTTTCAGCAAGCGTTACCGCGAGAGCGGGTCGTTCAAGCCGATCCTGCTCATCGCGTCAATTATTATCATCGTTTTCTTCTCTGTCTATGTAGGCAGCTGTTTCGTCACGTGCGGCAAACTTTTCAACGCGCTCTTTGGGATTAATTATCAGTTTTGGATGCTGATCGGCGCGTTGTTCGTGCTTTTCTATACGTTTATGGGCGGATTCCTCGCCGAAAGCGTCACGGACTTCCTGCAGAGTATTGTCATGATCGTAGCTCTGGTCGTCGTTTTGGCCGTGGGTCTGGCGGCGGCGGGGGGACCGGCTCAGGTAGCCGAGAATATCCGGAACTTCCCGGGTTTCACCAGTCTATTCGCTATGGCGAATCCCGTCAAGGACGCGGCGGACGCTCAGATCGTGTCCGGCGGCGTCCCGCAGTTCGGCTCCGCCGTGGATTACGGTTTTCTTACGATTATCTCGACAGCGGCTTGGGGGCTGGGATATTTCGGCATGCCTCAGGTGCTTCTCCGGTTCATGGCCATCCGTAAGGTAAGCGAACTCAAGCGGTCGCGCCGTATCGCGATAATCTGGTGCGTCATCGCGATGACCGCCGCCGTCCTTATCGGGCTTATCGGTCGCGCGTACATGCCCGGCGAGCTTACGACCGCGTCCGCATCCGAGAACATCTTCATCATGCTGTGCGTGGGGCTGTTCCCGTCGTTTATCGCCGGTATAGTCATGAGCGGTATTCTGGCCGCAGCTATGTCCAGTTCCGACAGTTATCTGCTTATCGCGGCTTCCGCCGTCGCGCGCGACATCTACAAGGGCATCATCAAGCGCGACGCCGACGACAAACGGATCATGCTGATCAGCCGTGTCGTGCTCGTCCTGATCGCCGTTATAGGCGTCGTCATCGCCTGGGATGAAAACAGCGTCATCTTCAATGTCGTCAGCTTCGCGTGGGCTGGGTTTGGCGCCGCGTTCGGACCCATCATGCTGTTCTCGCTGTTCTGGAAGCGCACGACGACGCCCGCCGCGATCGCTGGTATACTTTCGGGCGGAGCTATGGTGTTTATCTGGAATCTGCTTATCAAACCGCTGGGCGGCGTGTTCGGGATATATGAACTGCTCCCGGCGTTCGCGCTGTCGGCTGTCGTCATAGTTGCGGTATCTTTGCTGACTCCGGAGCCGTCCAAGGAAATTCAGGCCGACTTCGACATGGCTCTGACAGCGCAAATAGAATAGGGGGAAGGCGCATGGTAGAACCTTACATAACGATGAACGGAAGGGCCGCCAAGGCCATGGATTTTTACGAAGAGGTATTCGGAGCTGCCGACAAGCGCGTCATGCTTTACTCGGAGGCCCCGGGCAACCGCGCTTCGGGCGATACGGATGGGTGGGTGCTGCACGGCGAGATGAACATAATGGGTACCAATTTCAGCTTCAGCGACCAGTCCGAGCGCTTCAAGCCGAGCAGTTTGGTATCGCTCGTGATCCGACCGCAGAGCGAGGAAGAAACGCGCCGCCTGTACGCCCGCTTGACCGAGGGGGGCGGCGAGATACTGATGGTTCTCGCGCCACAGTTCTACGCGAAGCTTTACGCTTGGGTTCGGGATAAGTTTGGGGTAGATTGGCAGATAATATTTGGATAAAACAAGAGGGATACCCCGTCCCTTGCGGTCTGTCGGCGATCAACTTGCCGACAGACCGTTTTTAGTAGAAAACAAGAATATATTGTTCAAAAATCACTCACCCAATATAAACGAAAAATCGCCGTAAATCGAAGCACTATCGCGTGACAAGGAATCCGCCCACGCGAAAATTCATGATGGACGATTTCAACAGATTAGTTATAATTTCAACAACAACCAAGAGCGCTACATATAAGTCAAACACTTCCATCGGCTCTAGGGCGAGGAAAAACGCGAGTTTTTGAACCGTCATGAAATTCACGATGGTTCAAAGAATGCCCGATACGTCTACCTCTGGACCGAGCGCGGCGCGCTGCTTCACGCGAAGTCGCTTAACAGCGACAAGGCGTGATAGGCGCGGCGAAAACACTGCAAGAGTCCATGTAAAAACTTGGGACAGGAGCAGCAATAAAGGCGGAGTAAAATAAGGCGGTCATAAAGGAAGGAAACGGTTGCGTGGATAACCAGAGGTTCGTCCGAGCAAGATGTGGAAGGAACTGGACTGTAAAAAGCCTTATTCCCAGCGAGATTCTGAATTTATCCGGGCGGCCTTTTCAACCACCGGTGTAAAACGTTATGAAGACTGACAACTGACGGAAAGTGAAAAAAAGCGAAAAATCCCGAAGAATCCTGAAATACAGCCATTCTGAAACTCGATTGCGGACATTTTGACATATACAGTGAAGATGTATAAAGTGTATAT
>JAISCI010000058.1 GCA_031265685.1 Clostridiales bacterium | reverse complement strand
ATTTATGGTTATATCCCCGAAATTTCCTGAAATTTTTCTTGGGAGGCACAATCGGAGTAAAATAAAGCTGCTAGGCTATGTACCTTTTATAATTATCCTCGTAGGATCTATTCATTAATACAGTCTGCCCTCCGGCGCGTCGCGGGCGTCGCCTCCATAAATTGTAAAATATACGGCAATTCGCTCGTTCGCGGCGACCATTCGTATTTTCGTATTGCTGCCGCCTTTTGAACGACCGATCGGCTGCTTTCCTCTTTTTTGGGGCGGGGAATTTTGCTTGGTTGTTGTCACTTTAGGCCGTCGTGGACGTGGCGCCGGTGAATACGTGTGGGTTCAGGTTTTGCGTCGGTTCTTTGTTTGCTAACGAAAGCCTGCAAATAAAAAGTCAATAAGAACTTGACGGATATTTGCAGGAAATTTTCGCCATGCCAGAAGGACAAGATTGCCTCCGGCGGGACTTAAGAATCTAACCAAACGGCTGAAAATCGGGGAGCCGGCGCAAAACCGTCAAAGGACGTGCCAAAAAAGCCGTTGCGGGCAGACAGATCATAGTTACCGGGGGCGGTTACGCCATCGGTTGTAAATGTCAAGCGAAAAATCCTCCACCCAATATAATTGAAAAATCCGCCACTAGCAAAATAAAGAGCTATATTTAGGGCTCTTCATTTTGCTAGTAGCGGATTCAGATTATATTGCCTGGATGATTTTTTGAGTAAGAAATACACACGCAAACTTCTGTCCAAGCGATAGTGCTTCGATTCACGCGAAATTCTGTCACGCGAAATTCATTCCCAGCCAAAGCGTGGATCTAGGCGTACATGTAGGCGCCAGGCCACTCCGCACAGGACTGGGCGATCCTAGCCGCTGTCACGTAACCGTTGTTTTTGCTAATTGAAATTTCCACCACCATTATAATCAAGATCCGCCGCTCGCTGATCACAGTCCGCCCGATGCGGCGTTTATGACCAAGCCGCTTTGCTGGGCTGGCCGATTTTTCAACTATAATGGGGGCGGATTTTTCAGTTGACAAATACAATATTACGCTTTTCAAACAGGACCCAATTTTACTTAGGCGGACTAAAATTTGAATAGTTACAATTATCCGAATAGTTAAATTTATCTTGACAATTTAAGCTTTATAGTGTATAATACAAACCATACAACGCGAATCAATAGCCGAGGCGGCGCGGCTGGAACTGGGAGTGATCAAATGAACTGCGAAACGTGCGGGCTGACGGTCTGTCCCGCGGGCTGCCCCAACGCCCGCCCGCGCGAAGCCGTGTTCACGTGCGCGGAATGCGGTGAAAACGTACTCGAAGGCGAGGGGGCGTTCAGAATAGGGGAAGACGTTTTCTGCGAGTTTTGTGTGGAGAATATGCATTTTACGGCGTAATACTAACTCCATTTAGATTTGTGGATAAAAATTTTTCAAGCTTCAGCGAGTCCGCGCGGCTCGGAAGTTTGCCTGGTTTGAAGTGTATCGCCTGACAGAATTTCGCATCGCATTATCGCGTGAACCAAGCAATAATGCTTCAAACCAAGCGAAAATGCGATGCAAACTTCGTCCAAGCGATAATGCTTCAAATCACGCGAAATTCATCCACGCGATAACGCGGCGCGAAATTCTCTGGCTCGGACTGAAAAATTTTTATCGCTCCTTTGGAATGGAATTGGCATAGAAAGAAGGTGAAAGGTGGAGCTGACGATAAAGAAAGCCGCGCTGTCGCTGCCCATGGCGGCAATCGCGTTCCTCTTCGGGGATCTTAGCGCGCTGTTCTGGTCGCTGGTCGCCGCCGTAGCGCTGGATTATGTTTCCGGCGTGGCGAAGGCGGTCTGTCTGCGGGAATTGTCCAGCGAAGTGATGTTTACGGGCGGACTGAAGAAGCTTGGCGTGTTCTTCGCGGTCATGGCGGCGAACATCATTGACAACGCCCTGCAAATCGAGATCGCTCTGCGCTCGGTCACAATCTGCTACTACATTGTCAACGAGGCGCTCAGCGTACTGGAGAACGCCGCGGCAACGGGGGTGCCATTGCCGGAGGCGCTGACGGGCGCGCTCGCCCAGCTGCGCGGCGGGAAAGGCGGCGGCAATGCTTCCTGAGATAACGGACCTCCTGCTGACGAAAAACCCTTACTCCCGCCCTGGAACGAAGATCGGGAAGATAGAGGGCGTCGTGATACATTATGTCGCGAACCCGGGCAGCTCGGCCCGGGCGAACCGCGATTACTTCCAAAGCCTGAAGGACCGCGGGTCGGTGTACGCTTCCGCGCACTACGTGGTGGGGCTTTCGGGCGAGATAATCCGCTACGTGCCCGAGGACGAAACGGCTTACCACGCAGGCGCCGCCAACGCCGGGCACATCGGCATCGAGTGCTGCCATCCGGATAAATCCGGCAAATTCACCGACGCGACGCGCGGCGCGCTGGTGGAGCTGGCCGCCGACATACTCCGCCGGCACGGAGCGACCGCCGTCCTCCGGCACTACGATGTGACCGGCAAGCTGTGTCCCCTGTATTATGTGGAGAACCCGGCCGCCTGGGAGCTGCTCCGCGCGGATATATCCGAAGCCCGGAGCGGCGGCGTGCGTGTGCGTTATCACGGCGTAACCGGTTTCATGCGCGCCAGCAACGAAAACGGCCGGTGGGTGACGACCGTATCCGAGGCGGCGAAGCTCTGCGGGTCAGAAAACATAGGTATCCGCGCCATTTTTGAAGCGATGGGGCACGATGTCGCTTTCGATAACGGCGTGATAATCGTGGAATAGCGTTACGGGGAGCCGTTGGATATTATTACTGACGGCTCTTATTTTTTGCCGTTAGTTTTGTGTATGTTCGTTTTACGTTCATCGCCCCGCTACGGCTCCGGGCGAGCGGATGGATGACGAAGTTACCGTAAATTACATCTTTTCGCCCCTTCAGTACATGAAATCATTGAAATATCCATGGCTTCAGCGGACAGTATATGTTATAATGTATCCTCTCTCTGAGCAGACCCCTTCTCCCTGAGAAAACTTGCCCTCTTTCCTCTTATGGCGTTTATGGAGCGAACACGTTAGTTTGTGTATTTCGGCTTGTTATTGTCGCGAATCGGAGTTATAATAATATAAACTAACGGCTAAAGTGGAGGATCGCTTTCTTGAGGCGTTGCGAAACCGGTTGCGCTCAAGAGGGGGGAGCGGTTCGGAAGCTGGCGGCGGTTGGCGTTGTTAAGGATTAATAGAAACATCGTTAGGAGAGGCGGGATTCATCAAAATGACGAAAAGAAGGAAGGCGCTGGCGGCGGTTCTGGCGCTCGCCATCGTTTTCGCCGGTCTGGTCATGCCCGAGGGCGGAGTGACCCTCTCGGCGCTGGCTGTCGGTGAGCAACCCCTCCGGCAGGAGATTGATTTCAACGCCGGATGGAAATACAGGGCCGGAGCGAACTCCGGGGCCGAGGCCGTGTCTTACGACGATTCGGGCTGGGCGTCAGTGGCCATGCCGCACTCGACGGACTACGTCACCTACGGCGACATCGGCAACTACAACGGCGTGGCGTGGTACCGCAAATCGTTCACGCTGCCCGAGAATCTCGACGGCAAGCAGATCTTCATCAACATCGGCGCGGCCATGCAGTACTGCGAGGTATACCTCAACGGAACGTCCATCGGCACGCACATGGGCGGCTTCATGCGTTTCACGTTCGACCTGACCGCCGTCACGGGCGCTAACAAGCTGCTCTACAGCGCGGACGGACCCAACGTTATCGCGGTAAGGATCGACACGACGCGCGCCAGCGGCCCGCAGGTGACAAAGGATCCTGCCGACTTTAAGTTCCACGGCGGGATCTACCGCGACGTAACGCTGACCGTAACCGAGAAGGTACATATCACCGACCCGATATTCGCGAACGCGGCGGGCTCCGGCGGCGTGTTCATCCATTCTGACACGGCGACGAGCTACAGCGGCGGCGCCGCGAACTTCGGGATAACTGGCGTCTCGGGGACGGCCCTTACGGGCTTTACCGGAAACGTCGCGTTCTGGGTGGGCACGCACGTCAAAAACGACGGAGCGTCCAGCCAAAGCGTAAGCGTCCGTACCGAGATATTCGAGAAAGGCGGTTCCTCCGCCGTTTACACTAACACCACCGCGGCGTCGGCCATAGCCGCCGGGGCGAGCTACCAGTTCGCCCAGACCGGCTCGATTACCGGCGCCAGACTGTGGCACCCGAACAGCCCGAACCTCTACGAGGTCAGGACGACGGTGCTGATCGACGGAGCGGCTGTAGATCATTATTTCACCACGACGGGCTTCCGCAGCATTGTGTGGGGCAACGCGACAAGCTCGGTGAAGGGCACGATAACGATAAACGGAGAGGCGTGGCAGGGGCGCGCCACCAACACCCACCAGGAGATCGGCATGGTCGGTTTCGCCGTTCCGGCGGACGCCGCGCGCGACGAGGTGCGCCTGATCAAGGACGCCGGCTTCGACGCGGTGCGCCTGGCGCACTACCCGTATTCGGAAGCGTTCCTCTCCGCCTGCGACGAGTACGGTCTTCTCGTACAGGAGCCGATAACGGGCTGGCAGGCCAGCTCCAACGATTTCACCGTCACAGAGGCGAAGGACATGATGCGGCGTGACCGCAACCATCCAGCCATAGCTCTCTGGGAATTGGACAACAACGAGGGTTCCACCGGCAACGCGGCGACGCTGGTCGCGAACGCGAAGCTGGAGTTCCCGACAAAACAGATGGTTACGACGGGCAATACCGGCTCCGTCGACGTAAGATACGTGCATTCAAAGTCGGAGAACGGGTTCACCACCGGAAAACCCAATCTCTATTACGAGGACGGCGACTGGGCCTACGGCGGATACGCGTCGTCGTCGCGGCACCTGCGCTGGGTGTCGAACGAGGCGTATCTCCGCCAGAAGGTAGCTAACTACCAGGCGTCGCTCGACTGGGATCAGAGTAGCACCAGAAATTTGGGTTACTATTGGGTATGGCAGGACTACACGGGCTTCGGCGAGGGCAACCCCGCCAGCGCCACCACGGGCAGCGGCAGCAAGTCATACGAGAACTACCCGACGCCCTGCGGCTTGGTGGATATGTACCGTATCGCCAATTACGCGTATTACTACGCGCAGAGCCAGCGCGACCCGGCGCTCGACCTGTCGGCGCTCGAGGGTGTGCGCTCCGGCCCGATGATCTATATCGCCACGCGCTGGTTCGACACGTCCTCCGGCGCGGCGACCGACGTGCCGGTATACACCAACTGCGCCAGCGTAGAGCTTTACGGCGCGACGACCGTAGGCGGCGCCCTGACGCGGCTCGGCACAGGCAAAACCGCCGCCGACACGCAGCACTCCGCCCATAACAACGGCACGAGCTATGCCATGACCACGGCTTACGCCGGGACGGACTACAAACCGTGGACGTTCACGGGCATATCGCACACGTATGTACAGCTTATCGCGCGCGGCTACGACGCGGGCGGCAAGCAGATCGCCGAGTACACCGTGACGGATCCCCGCGCGACGTCGGCCAGTAACGTGCGGCTTACGTGGCAGTCCGACTGGCGCTCGGGCGGGACGCCCGCGTCCCCCTCCACCGTCCGGCCCATGGCCAACGACGGCGGCGACAAACGTCTTGTCTATATCGACATAACCGACGCGAACGGCAATATCATCACGAATTCCGGAACCACGGCGGATTCGATAACCATGTCCGCGCCGACGACGGGCGCCAACCTCGTCACTGTCACGGTATCGGGCGGCGACGCCTGGATACTCGGCGGCGAGACGGCGAACAGCCCCGGCGTGAAGTCCGCGACGATAACGCCGCGCGGCGGACAGGTTTCGGTCTGGATTGTAGGCGGCACGCAGGCTGGCGCGATAACCGTAAGCGCGTCGTCGTCCGGGCTGTCCTCGGATACGCTGACGATATCCGTCGAGGATAAGACGCGTCTCGAGAACGATATATACTATTCGACCGAGCTTTGGACGGACGGCGCGCCAATCCCGTCGCCGTCGCCGCCCCCGGAACCCACGTTTGATCCCGGCGCGGACGACCACTGCCTGGCCAAGACCGAGGGCGTCGCTTCCGCCTCCAGCGGAACAGCCTCCGCCGCCAACGACGGCGTTGACGCTACGGTATGGACGGCGGATAACGGCAATGCTGGGCAGTATTGGCAGGTGGATCTGCGGGATCTGTACGACATATCCGATATCGAGATACTCTGGGCGGAACCTTCCGCCTATAAATACTGGATGCGATACTCGGCCGACGGCGTCAGCTGGCTGCCGCTGGAGGATATGACCGGGAACGCTGCGAGCGAGGAGCGGGCGGAGTTCGCGTATATAGGGAGCGCCCGCAAATCCGCACGGTTCATCAGGATCAGCTTCATTGAGGCGAGCGTCTCGGCATTCGCGATAGCGGAAGTTCATGTGAACGGGCAAGCGTCCTCCGGAGCGGCTTCCGTGGACTATGCCGAGGGCAAGCCGTCCTGGGCGGTCGGCCTGGCGGCGGGCAGCGAGGCGCGTTTCGGCAACAACGGCTCGCCCGGAGACTTTATGACGATGGCGGACGCGGGCGCCGGCAACAAATGGTGGGTCGATATGGAAGGATTCTACGACATATCGAGCGTCGGCATAACGTGGGAAGAGACCGCCGCGCACAAGTACAAGCTGGAGGTTTCGCGCGACGGCGAGACGTGGCGGACCGTTCTGTACAAAAACAGGAACACCGAATCGGCCAAACTCTCGAGCGACGCGTTCTCACCGGCGATTCAAAGCGTCCGGTTCGTCCGCGTAACGAGCGCTCCGGACTCGCAGCCGATGTCGTTCAGTATGCTGGCGGTGACGGGTTCCCCCGCGGCGGATCTCGCGTTCGCGAAAGAACCGGCGCAGTCCGGCTCTAACATGCCTGGCCGTCAGCCCGTATGGGCGACGGATAACGACGGCTCGACATACTGGCAGCCGTCGGAGGCGGGGCAGTCGCTGACGGTGGACGTCGGCGATACCTATTACGTCCACGGCGTGACGGTCGCGTGGCCGGGCGGCGGTTCCCACGCCTGCGCCCTGCAAGGCTCCGCGGACGGCGCCGCGTGGTATACGTATTACGAAGGCGCGGACAGCGGACCGAGCAGTGTCGTCAGCGCGCTTATGGCCGATACGCGATATATACGCGTAGTCGATAACACCGGCGATGGCGTCGCCAGCCTGGAGATATACGGTCAGCGGATAACGCCGCTCAGCCCCTACGTCGGCGATAATGTGCTGACAAACCCCAGCTTCGCGAGTCTCGCGGGCACGTCCGACACCAACGACATTCCGGGCTGGACTAAGCTGGATTCTACCGATACGGCGGCGGTTTACGGCGCTACGCGCTCGGACGCGAACCCGCCGGGCAACGAGGACCGCTACGCGTTCTTCCGCAACACGGGCGGCGGATACTCCGCTTCGCTGTATCAGGCGGTAGAGGGTCTGCCCGAGGGCATCTACGAGTTCAGCGGCTGGTTCAAGCGGGGTCCATCCGGAACCAACCCGCTGGAACTTTACGCTTTTGTCGAGAACTACGGCGCTGAGACCGAAACGGCTGATCTGCTGGCGGACGTGTCCGCGGCGGGGCAGACGTACGCCCAGGCCACGGCGGCGGCCACCAGCGTCAACTACGCCTGGACGAAGATTACCATCCCGAACATCCGCGTCACGAACGGCAGAGCCGCCGTTGGCGTGTTCGCGAACGCGGATTCGGCGGACAGCTATGTCCTGATTGACGAGCTGAGCCTTAAACTCGTCGCGCTGGATCCGCCGAAAGCGGTTTCGGGATATACCGGGTTGCTTTATATCTCGAAGAACGGCACGGACGTCGTCGGAGACTACGCAGCGCGCAACAACGGCGCGGTTTCGGGCGTTTGGGCATGCTGGCTCGCGGAATACGACGGCGAGCGCCTGACGCGCCTCTCCAAGGCGGAAGGCGATTCGGCGCTCTCGTTGGCAGACTGGGAAACGCTGACGCTCCCGGATTACGACGCGGCGAAGACCTACAAGGCGTATCTGTGGGACGGCGCGACGTACATGCCGATAACGGCGGAAGAATCCCTCAGTATCAAGAGCGTTGACGAGCTTAAATATTCGATCGACCAGGGCGGAACCGTCGCCCTGCCGCCGACCGTCGGCGTGCGCTATAACAACGGCCCGCGCGGCGCGGACACGGCTTCGGCAGCCTGGGGAACCGTCCCCGCTTTCAACCAGGGCGGCAAGTTCACCGTAAACGGCGTCGTGGACGGCACGTCCATACCCGCGGTCGCGACCGTCACCGTCAAGGGGGATAATCTGCTTTCGAGCAACAACTCAACCCTTAACGCCACTGGAAGCAACTGGACTTTCAGCGCCGGTTCCTTCTCCCGCGCCACATCCGCGAATGAGACGGGCGGTTCCGGAGGAGCGATAAAATACTGGGTCGTCGGCGGCAACAACACCTGCAACGCTCATTTGACTATGACGCTTGACGCGGGCGTTTACGTGTTCGGCTTCAAGACGCGCAGCGGGGCGTTCACGGGCAGCGAGTTCCAAGCCTACGCGACCGTCGGTTCCGTCACGACTGACGCGGACATCATAGCCTTTGGAACCGGAAACGGTTCAAACAAGAACGATCACTGGACATATCAGGAGATGGAGTTTACCGTGCCCGCCGGTAGCGCATCCGTAACGTTCGGTATTCGCGCAAACGCGGCGAACAGCCAGGCGTGGGGGCAGTGGGACGACTTTACCTTGAACAAGATAGGCTGATAACCTCGGCGAAAGAAGCGGCGCAATGGCTGCGGATTGTCGGTAAAAAGCCCCGCCGGAAACTCGGCGGGGCTTAGTTCTGCAAAAATTACATTTGCGGATCACGCGGCGTATGTGCAACTAGCGCGTATTACGGGAAAATATCCGGTTGCCGGCGGAGACGCCGCCCGGCCCGGGCGTACCCGTACCGGGGAACACAAATCGGCATGGCATATTTGACGGATACTTCCGCGGGTCCTATCCCCTGCCGCTAAGCGCGATCACCATTTCCCTGACCACCTTTCCCGCGGCGGCCGCCGAAATCCCCGAAAAGTCATATGGCGGGGACAATTCCATCGCGTCTATCCCGACTACGCCAGCGCGGGGCGCTCCCTTGCCCAGCTTGCGGAGTCCGAAGCGGGAGAATATCAGGTTGTCGACGGAGACGCCGCCCGGCTCGGGCGTACCCGTACCGGGGAACACGGACGGATCGAGGACGTCGAGGTCTATAGTCACGTAAACGGGGTAAGGCGCGAGAGACGCGCACACCTCGTTTACCCCGATGAGATCAAACTTGCGCAGATCCGTGTGGGCGTCGGCGAACTCAAATTCGGAGCGCTTGCCGCTCCGTATCCCGAACTGGAATATCCGTCCATCGCCGAGTATCTCCCAGATGCGCCGCATGACGGTCGCGTGGGACAGCTTCTCGCCAAGGTATTCGTCGCGCAGGTCGGCGTGCGCGTCGAAATGCAGCAAGCGCAGATCGGGGTATATGTCCGCCAGAGCCTGAACCGCGCCGAGCGTCAGGAGGTGCTCCCCGCCGATCATGAACGGACGCTTGCCGTCCGCCGCGATACGGCTCACGGCGTCGCGGACCATCCCGACGGCGCGGGCTGGGCTGCCGAACGGCAGGTCTAGGTCGCCCGCGTCGTGCGCGCGCGCCTGGGACATGCCGCGATCCTGATACGGCGAGAATGTCTCCAGCCCCCACGACTCGCGCCGCAAAACGGCGGGGGCGAACCTCGCCCCGGGCCGGAACGACGCCGTTCCGTCGAACGGCGCCCCGAACAGGATGATGTCGGCGCCGGCATATGTCTTGTCACATCCGATGAAATATTCCGGCTGCCGCTCAAACGGCGTTAACGGCATTGTCCAGCATCTCCTCAACGTATCTTGGCAGACAAAACGCGCCCGCGTGAAGACTGACGCTGTAATATCTGGTGGTTATACCCAGCGCGTTCCATCTCTCCGCGTCCAGATCACGGACGGGATCCGCTCCCTTCGACGCGAAGCCGAACAGCCAGTGCCCCGATGGATATGTCGGGATATGCGCCTGATACACACGGGACACCGCGAATGTCGAGCGTATGCGCTTGTGGGCGCGCGCCATCGCGGCGGCGTCGTCGGGATAGAACGGGCTTTCGTGCTGGTTCACCATAATGCCGTCCGCTTTCAGCGCCTTGTGACAGCTGCCGTAGAATTCCTTCGTGAACAGGCTCTCGCCCGGACCGGTCGGGTCGGTGGAATCGACGATAATCAGGTCGAACGCGTCCTCGAACTTCCGGATAAACCGCATACCGTCCTGATAATGCACCGTCACGCGCGGGTCGTCGAAGCCGACGGCGGTGCGCGGCAGATACTCCCGGCAGACGTCCACCACCTGCCGGTCGATCTCGGCCACCTCGATGGATTCGATCGCGGGATACCGCGCCAGTTCGCGGGCCACGCCGCCGTCGCCCGCTCCGACGACAAGGACGCGGCGCGCGTCCGGCTTGACGGCCATCGGCACGTGCGTTATCATCTCGTGATATATGAACTCGTCTTTCTCCGTGAGCATTATAAACCCGTCCAGCGTCAGGAACCGCCCGAATTCCGGCGACTCGAACACGTCGATGCGCTGGTATCGGCTCTCGGCGGAATAGAGTTGCCTCTCAACCTTGATGGAGAAGCGCACGTTCGGTGTATGCAATTCGTTGTACCATAGATCCATACAGATACCTCATAGGAATTTTGCGGCATCAGGCAAAATTTATAAGGAATTTTGCGGCACCAGGCAAAATTCATTATTTAACCACGTTAAGATTCGACAGGGACATGTCCGCCGTGCCCGTCATGTAGCAGCCGCGGTCTTTGGCGTAGCGGATATAGTCGATCACGTCGGCGGTGACGCGCTCACCCGGCGCCAGTATCGGTATGCCGGGCGGATAGCACATCGCGAATTCCGCGCCGACGCGCCCGAGCGCGGACGCCAGCGGCACGCTCTCTTTCGGGGCGAAGAAGGCCGCCTTGGGGAGCAAATCCACAACGGGCGGGACGTATTCCCGCGCGAGCATACCGGCGCGCCCGCGCATCCGGAACCGCCGAATCTCGCCCAAAGCGCCGATCAGCCGCTCGATGTTCTTGTAGTTGTCTCCGGCGGACACATACGCCAGGATATTCCCCAGATCGCCGAATTCTATCTGTATATCGTACTCGTCGCGCAGTATATCGTAAACCTCGATCCCGGCCAGGCCGACGTCCAGCGTGTTGACGGAGAGCTTCGAGCGGTCGAAGTCAAACGCCGCGCCGCCGTCCGCCGTCTCGCGCCCGAAGGCGTAGTAGCCGCCGATTTGGTTGATCTCGCCGCGCGCGTATTCGGCCATCTCGAGAACCCGCCCGAACATATCCCTGCCACTCATAACCAGATTGCGCCGCGACAGATCGAGACTCACGAGCAGCAGGTACGACCCGCTTGTCGTCTGGGTGAGGTTGATTATCTGGCGCAGATAGTCCGCGTCCACGTTCGGCCCGGCCAGAAGCAGCGAGCTTTGCGTGAGCGATCCGCCCGACTTATGCATACTTACGCTCGCCATATCCGCGCCCGCCGCCATCGCGGATACGGGAAAGCCGCCGCCGAAATAGAAATGCGCGCCGTGGGCTTCGTCCACAAGCGCCGCCATCCCGCGCGAGCGCGCCAGCGCCGTTACGCGGCGCAGATCGGGGCATACGCCGTAATACGTCGGGTTGTTGACAAGGATGGCCTTCGCGTCCGGATTCGCGTCCGCGGCTTTCTCGACGTCGCGGTAATCCATACCCAGCGCGATCCCCAGGCGCGGGCTGACGCCGGGGTTGACGTAAACCGGCTCGGCCCCGCAGAGCACCAGCGCGTTAATGACGCTCCGATGAACGTTGCGCGGCAGGATGATTTTGTCGCCCTCGCCGACGGACGCGAGTATCATCGCCTGGACGCTGCTCGTCGTGCCGCCCACCATAAAGAAAGCTTCGGCGGCGCCGAAAGCTTCGGCGGCAAGCGCCGCCGCGTCCCGGATCACGCCCGTCGGGTGGCACAGGTTGTCGAGCGGCTTCATGGAGTTGACGTCCACAGTCAGGCAGCTCTCTCCAAGGAAATCCCGGAGTTCCCGGCTGCCGCGCCCGCGCTTATGCCCCGGCACGTCGAACGGCACGATCCGCGCTCGCTTGAGCGTCTCGAGCGCCGCGTGGACAGGCGCGTCCGCCTGATTAAGCATATATGTTCACTCCGCTGAATATCTCAATCATTTCCTGGCGCAGGCTCTGGGTTATCGAGAGCCGTATCTTCGGCGCCAGCTCATACACGTCGGCGTTGAACAGGTAATTCTGCAAGTCTACTTCCTTGATCAGCATCTTGGTGTGGAACATATTCGACTGGTAAACGTTAATATCCACACAGTCGTACCGCGCGATGACCGCGTCGTCGATATAGTCCTGTATGCTCGTTATGTCGTGGTCGATGTAGAGCTTCTTGCCGGTCACCTCGCGCGTGAAGCCGCGCACGCGGTAGTCCATCGTGATGATGTCCGAATCGAACGATCCGATCAGATAGTCGAGCGTCGAAAGCGGCGTAATCTCGCCGCACGTCGTAACGTCGATATCCACGCGGAACGTCGCTATGGCCGTGTCGGGGTGGTACTCCGGGTACGTATGCACCGCGACGTGGCTCTTGTCGAGATGCATGACGGTTTCGTCGCCGCCCTGCGGCACCATGGACGACTCCGCGATAAGAAAAGTGACGGACGCGCCCTGCGGGTCGTAGTCCTGCTTGGACACGTTGATAACGTGGGCGCCGATCATTTCCGTAACATGGTAAAGGATCTTCGTGAGACGCTCGGAGTTATACTGCTTGTCGATGTAGGCGATATAATCGCGCTGCTCGCGCTCCGTCTTGGCGTAGCAAACGTCATAGATGTTAAAACTGAGAGACTTTGTAAGGTTATTGAAGGCGTACAGCCTCAGTTTCTTCTCCATCGGGCCATTCCTCCATGCGTCTCAACTGTTTCAGCTTATACAGTGATATTGATTCTGAAACAGTCTCCGTTAAAAATTTTGCTATGAATTTTGCTTGAATGAATTTGCTTGGATGAATTTTGCTTGGATGAATTTTGCTTGAATGAATTTTGCTTGAATGAATTTTGCTTGGATCACGCAAAATTCCGTCGCGCAAATTTCCGTCACGCAAAATTCCGTCACGCAAAATTCAGTAAAGCGTTTCGTCTCATTATATCCGCCCCGCGCCACCTCGCGGCCGTGCCGCCGAACCGGGCGTCCCATTCCCCGTCGGTCATACCAGCGATCTCGGCGGGCAGCGGCATGACATATTCGAGCGCGGGGACGCCCGCGTTAAACGGGCATACGTCGCGGCAGGCGTCGCAGCCGTAGAGCCAGCCGCCCGTCAGCCGAGCTTCGGTCTCCGTCAGATCTCCGGGCTTTTGAGTGATATAGGAAGCGCAGCGTGTATAGTCGTATCCGTCCTCCCGCAACGCGCCGCCGGGGCAGGCGGCGACACAGGCGCGGCAGTCCCCGCACGCGGCGAGCGACGCGTCTCCGGGCGGGAGCGGCGCTATGCCGGTATCCTCGGGCGGCAAGTCCGTAACCAGAAGCCCGAGCGCGGTGAATCCCCCGACGCCCGCGCTCACAACCGAGCGGTTCCGTGCCCGGAACGCCACGCCGCACCGGACGGCGAAGGCGCGTTCGTTCAGCTTGCCGCTGTCTATGAGCGCCTTCGATCTGTGCGGCGGGAGAGCCGAGTCGATTTCCTCCAGTATCCGCCGTACCGCCCGGTGGTAGTCTGGGATAAGCGCGATCGAGCTGATATAGAGCCGATTCTTGCCGTCGGGATTGATCCCGCGCGCGCGGGCATACGGAACCGCGACGGCGATAACGCTGCGCGCGCCAGAAAGGACAACAGACGGATTGATCTTCGGCTCCGGATCAGGCTTCACGAACGGCGCCGAAAAATCGTACCCCTCGAGATAATCGAGCCGCCGCGCCCCGCTCACGCCGATGGCGTATTCAGCCATCGCCGAATCTGCGAAGCGCGTTCTCGTAGCTCGCTACAGTGCCGACGTCCAAGCACTCGCCATTCATGCGCCAGACGTAGACGGGCTTTTCCCGGTACAGCCATTGGATGAAGTATCCGGGCGCGTCGGGCTTGTTGCCTTCGGCCAGGTACCGGCCTATAAGCCGCGCCGTGCCGCGCGTGTAGAAATATGTCGCGTATACGGCCAGGTTCGATTCGGGTTCGTCGGGCTTCTCGACCAGCCGGATTATCCTGTCGCCGCCGTCCGTCACCGCCACGCCCATCTGCCGCAGAAGGCTGACGTCCGGCAGTTCCTTCGCGCATACACAATCGCCGCCCTTACGTCGGTAGAAATCATAATATTCCAGCAAATCGAAAGTGAAAAAATTATCACCCGCGACGATCAACAGCTCGTCGTCGATGCTTTCCTTTTCTATACAGAAATTTATGTCGCCGATCGCCCCGAGCCGCCGCCCCGCCTCCGTCGTGCCGTCGTCCAGCACCACGACGGGCGTTCTGTTGGATTTTGCTTGATTCCGCGAAATTCCATCTGCCCATTCCCTGAATCGATCCACGAATTTATGGTTGGATACGCAATAAACGCCGTCCACGGCGGGTACGCGCTCGACCTGCTCCAATATGCTCGTGAGAATCGGCTTGCCGCGCACAGGCAGCAACGCTTTCGGCTTGTCTTTCGTCAGCGGGTAGAGCCGAGTGGCGTATCCCGCGCACAGCAGAATCGCTTTCATCTGTTCTTCTCCTCATCGAATCCCAATATTCGCAGCCATTCCGGCGCCGCCGCCGTTATCGCCATCCCCGCCATATTTCCCAAAAAACCGTCCGCGCGGCGAAAAACGACGGCGTTCGCGCGAAGGCACTGAAATTCCAGGCCGATCCGCCGGAGCCGCGCGTTAACGTCGGGATCCCCGTACCTCGGGTCGCCGAGGATCGGATACCCCGCCGACCGCAAATGCGCGCGTATCTGGTGAGTCCTGCCCGTGACGAGACGGACTCGCAGCAGCGTGCATCCGCGGCTGTATCCAATCGGCGCGATCTCCGTCTCCGCCGCGCGGCCGCCGATCGGCTCCGTCAGCGCGGCGGGACTGTCGATTATCCCGGAAACCGCCGCCAGATAGTATTTGTCCAGTCCGCGCCCGGCGACGATCCCCGCCAGCCACGCCGCGGCGGCCGGATTCTTCCCCGCGAGAACTATCCCGGACGTGTTGCGGTCGAGACGGTTCGCTATACCCGGCGCGAACGCGCGGGAAGCGGGCAGATACGCGCGTATCCGCCTGTCGAGAGCGTCCGCGCCGGGGGCGTCCGCCTGGGACAGCAAACCGGCGGGCTTATCGACCGCCAGAATATTGCCGTCCTCGAAAATAATGCCGAGCGCCCCGCCGGGAACCGTATCGCGCGCGCGGACGGCGGCGTCCGGCGTATATAGCGCGATAACGTCCCCCGCCGCGAGAATCTCCGAGCCGTCCGCGCGCGCGCCGTTCAAGCGAGCCAGTTTCCGGCGGAGAACGCGGTAAACGTATGAATCGGGCGCGTTGTAATACCGCGCCAGAAATTTGCGGAGCCGCCGCCCGGACTCTTCCGGCGATATGACTACGCGCGTCACTGCCCGCCGCCCAGCTTCCACAACAGGTACTCGTTCATGAACGGATCCAGTTCGCCGTCCATGACGGCTTGTACGTTTCCGGTCTCGTGCCCCGTGCGAAGATCCTTCACGAGGGAGTACGGCTGGAACACATACGAGCGGATCTGGTTCGACCAGCCGATGTCCGTCACGACGCCGCGCACGCCGGCCACCTTCTCGCTCATTTCGCGCTCCTTCAGCGCGTAGAGTTTCGCGGTCAGCATCTTCATCGCGTAGTCACGGTTCTGGTACTGGCTGCGCTCGGTCTGGCACGAAACCACGATTCCTGTCGGGATGTGCGTCAGACGGACGGCGCTCGAGGTTTTGTTCACCTTCTGCCCGCCCGCGCCGGACGAACGGTACACGTCCATCTTAATCTCGTCCGGGCTTATCTCTATCTTGATAGAATCGTCCATCTCGGGCAGCACGTCGCAGCTCGCGAAAGACGTGTGCCGGCGGCCAGAGCCGTCGAACGGCGACATGCGCACAAGGCGGTGGACGCCCTTTTCGCCGCGCATATAGCCGTAGGCGTACTCCCCGGTCAGGCTGAACGCGACGGATTTGACGCCCGCCTCCTCGCCCTCGAGAAAGTCCATTATCTCCGTTTTGAAGCCGCGTTTCTCCGCCCATTTCAGGTACATCCGCATGAGCATCGAAACCCAGTCGCAGGCCTCGGTGCCGCCCGCGCCCGAGTGCAGCGTAATGATCGCGTTGGACCGGTCGTGCTCGCCGGACAGCAGCTTGCGGATCCGCGTGTCCTCGAAGTCGGCCATAAACCTATCCGCCAGTTCCCTGGCCTCGGGGTACAGTTCTTCGCCGCCATCCTCAATCGCCATCTGCGTCATCGTCACGGCGTCGTCGTAGGCGCGCTCGAGACGCGCAAAAGCGGCGGCTTTGTCTTTAAGCCGCTTGATTTCGCCCATCACCTCGCGCGCCGCGTTCTGGTCGTTCCAGAAATCCGGCGCCAGCGAACGCTCCTCCAGTTCCCCGGCCCGCTTCAGCGCCCCGGCGACGTCAAAGCGACCGCCCCATCTCGTCTACTTTCGAGCGGAAAGGCGCCAGTCTCAGTCTCAGTTCGTCCAGTTCCAGCAACTCGTCATCATCCCTTTTCAGCGATTATTTTATGCCGTGGCAGTATTTATATTTTTTGCCGCTGCCGCACGGACACGGGTCGTTCGGCAGAACCTTCTTCTCGGAGCGCTTCGCCGGGCCTTTAACCGATCCGGTCTCGTTCGAGGTGTTGACGGGCCTGGCCACCTGCTCGCGCCTCTCGGGCGGCGTGGTCAGCCGGATGTTGAACATCCCGCGAACAACCTCCTGCTTGATGTTGTCCGAAAGCTCCTCAAACATATCGTAGGCCACGTTGATATACTCGACGAGCGGATCGCGCTGGGCGTAGGCCCGCAGCGTTATGCCCTGGCGCATCTGATCCATGTCGTCGATATGGTTCATCCAGTGCGTATCCACCACGCGCAGCATGATAATGCGCTCAAGCTCGCGCATGAGCAACTCGGGCTGCCGGATCCGGATCGGATCCGCGTCGTCGTCGCGGCGGTAGCCAATCTCGGACTCGCGTTTCTCGTACAGTTCGGACGCCTCGGCGAGGATAATCCCGACAAACGCTTCGCGCGGGTCGTCGGCTGACGGATCAAGGTCGGACACGTTGAAGAATCGGCAGTGCAGTATCGGGTTCAGTTTCTCGTACAGCCCGGCGAAATCCCATTCTTCCGGATTTTCCTCGTCCTTCGGGCAATACGTGTCCACGTTCTTCGCGACGACGTCGCGGATCATATTCATTATGCTGTCGCGCAGGTTCTCTCCGCGCAGTACGCGCTTGCGCTCGCCGTAGATTATCTCGCGGTGCTCGTTCATAACGCGGTCGTAGTCGAGCAGGTGCTTGCGGATACCGAAGTTGTTGCCCTCGACTTTTTTCTGGGCGTTCTCGATACCCTTGGTCAGCATACCCGCCTCGATCGGGTCGTCCTCGCCCGCGCCGAGCCGCTCTACCAGAGACTTCATGCGGTCGGATCCGAACAGTCGCAGCAGATCGTCTTCCAAGGACAGGTAGAACTGGGACGAACCCGGGTCGCCCTGCCGCCCCGCGCGCCCGCGCAGCTGATTATCGATACGCCGCGACTCGTGACGTTCGGTGCCGATTATGCGCAGGCCGCCCAATTCCTTGACTTTGATGTAGTCCTCGCGGCGCTTCTCGGCCTCGCGCTCGGTCTCGTCGTCCTTACGGCTGCCGCCTAACATTATGTCCGTACCGCGCCCGGCCATATTCGTCGCGATAGTGACGGCACCGATCTTTCCGGCCTCGGCGATTATTTCCGCTTCCTGCTTATGGAACTTCGCGTTCAGCACGCTGTGGCGGATACCCTCGCGCGCGAGCATACGGTGCAGCGTTTCGGACTTATCAATCGTCACGGTGCCGACAAGGACGGGCTGCCCGGCTTCGTGGCACCGGACAATGTCGCGCACGACGGCGCGGAACTTCCCCTGCTCGGTCGTGTACACCTGATCCTGCATATCGGCGCGGATCATCTGGCGGTTGGTCGGGATCACCATAACGTCCATTTTATATATCTCGCGGAACTCGCCTTCCTCGGTCAGGGCGGTTCCCGTCATGCCCGCCTTCTTAGCGTATCTATTGAAGAAATTCTGGAAAGTTATCGTCGCCAGCGTCTTGGACTCGCGGTTGACGTAGACGCCTTCTTTCGCCTCGATGGCCTGATGCAGGCCGTCGGAATAGCGCCGCCCGGGCATGAGCCGCCCGGTGAACTCGTCCACTATGACGACTTCCTGCTCGCCCTTATCGCCGTCCTGGACGACGTAGTCCTGATCCAGATGCATGTTGTAATTGGCCTTCAGCGCGTTGTTGATATGATGCTGAATCTCGAGGTTCTCGGGATCGGAGAGATTATCGACGGCGAAGAAACGCTCGGCCTTCCTGACGCCGTCCTGCGTCAGCGAGGTCGTCTTCTGCTTCTCGTCCACAACGAAATCGCCCTCCTCCTCCAGCTCCACGTGCATGAGCGGGTTGAGGGCCTCGTCCTCGTTGAGCAGACGCCCTTTCCTCAGCTGGCGGACAAACTGGTCCGCGACTTTATATAAATTCGTGGATTTGCCGCTGGAACCCGAAATGATGAGCGGCGTACGAGCCTCGTCGATGAGGATCGAGTCCACCTCGTCGATTATGCCGTAATTGAGGTCGCGCTGAACGGCGTCGCGCTCGTAAACCACCATGTTGTCGCGGAGGTAGTCGAAACCCAGCTCGTTGTTGGTGGCGTATGTTATGTCGCAGGAGTAGGCGTCGCGTCGCTCGTCCGGCGTCAGGTCGTGCAGGATGACGCCGACGGTGAGACCGAGGAAGCGGTGGATCTTACCCATCCATTCCGCGTCGCGCTTCGCGAGGTAATCGTTTACGGTGACGATATGGACGCCATGTCCCGTCAGCGCGTTGAGGTACGCCGGCAGCGTCGCGACCAGGGTCTTGCCCTCTCCAGTCTTCATTTCGGCGATGCGCCCCTGATGCAGCACGATACCGCCTATCAGCTGCACGTCGAAGTGCCGCATCCCCAGCGCGCGCTTGCCGGCCTCGCGCACAACGGCGAAAGTCTCGGGCAGCAGCTGGTCGAGCGTCTCGCCGTCGGCGAGGCGCGCTTTGAACTCGTCGGTCTTTTCACGCAGATCCTCGTCCGAAAGCGACTCCATGTCCGCTTCCAGCGCGTTGATTTTATCTACTACGGGCCGGATCCGTTTAAGCTCCTTGTCGCTGTACGAGCCGAATATTTTGTCAAGCAATCCCATTACGAACACACCTCTTATATTATTTCGCTAGTACTGTTTCAGGATTAAGGCTGACAAATGCCGCCATCTTACCTGAAACAGTATGACCGAGTATTTTTCACGATTCTTAACACTATAGCAGATCGCGGGGGGAATAGCAATATTAATATTAAATAGGAGAGAAGAGAAATTTTCAGCCGTTCTACTGGGCGGCGCCTTTCCCCTTAGCCAGCAGCGTATCCAATATATCCCCGTAAAGCACGTCGATATTATTTTTCCAATTATTGCAAATATCAATGGCCTGATCCTTGCTGACGACCGAGATGTTAAGCTCCATCAGCATCATATCCTCGTCGTACACGCCGCATTTTACAATATACTCGTTGTTCCGGTGGTCAAAGAAATGATTGGCGATAATCTGGAAATCCTGCTTAACTACCTTGCGGTTCTCCGCTACATACTTATTTATCCTGTTCTTTATGGCCTGCGGTATGTTGCGCGAAAAGAATTCCAGCGTCTGGATCCCTTCCTCGGTAATCGTATATCTGGTGGTGTTGTAATCGTGAGACTTATCCAAATAACCCGCGTCAACCATCTCCTGCAGGTACTGCTGGACGCTGACGTAATTCATATAGTCGCCCTCGATGGCAAATTGCGTTATATTACTGTTAGACATAGGTATGTCCATCTTATTGACCAGATAAAGTATGATTATTTTAGATTCAATCTGAGCCGCCTCGCTGGCGGCCTGCGGATATATGTTCAGCTGCGACATCACGGTTCCTCCATCTCGGTTCGACAATTAGCGACATATCCCATTATAATATATACCCGATAAAATATCAATGCAAAAAAACAGCGCGTATATTGAGAATTTTTTGTAAAAATTTAACTATCATTCAGGAGCCGTTCGACCCGAAGCGACGGAATTCGACATAATCAAACGCCCGGTACAATCCGATAATAATTTAGAACGCGCCGGATAGTTATAAGACAAAGCGCGCGCCTAATAAACTAAACATGAAAGATAATATACAAGATTTTGAGACGCGCGCCGCCGTCTGTACGCAGGCGAAAATTACGCGGGATATGTTTGAAACGCCTTAAAAGTGGTTAAAAATAGAAACGTACAGAAACAGGGGGCGCGGGGACGGATCCCTGCGGACCGGAGAAAACGCGGGGGGTGGAATTATGTCTATTTGGACGCGCGGCGGGGCGGAGCCGGAGAAAGCGCAGGCGGTCGCCCGGCCCAACATGTACGCCGTCGTTATGCACAACGACGACTTCATGACGATGGACTTCGTGATTGATCTGCTCGTGAAGGTATTCAACAAGTCGTCTCAGCAGGCGAGGGCGCTGACCATGCAGGTTCACAGGCAGGGTTCCGGAGTGGCGGGCATATATACGTATGATCTGGCCGTATCCAAGCGGTTGCAGGCCGAGCGCTTCGCCGAGGAGAACGCTTTCCCCCTCCGCCTTTCGGTAGAAATATCCTAGACTAATTCCATTTCAAAGGAAGCCGGATATTTTTCGGTTCGCGGCTTAGAACCTGTATTCATTAGTGAAATCAGCCGAGAAAACCTCGATTCCATCTATTAATACAGGTTCTTAAACCTCGCGGCGGAAGTTTGCCTGGTTCACGAAAATTTCCGGCGCGCAAGCTCGAAAAATATTCGGCGAAAATCTAAATGGAATTAGCGTTAACAGGTGAATATGATGAAGCTGGACACCATCGCCAACCAAATATATTTCGTGGCGCGCAACGAGGCGAAGCTCAAATCGCACGAGTTCGTTACGCCGGAACATTTCCTGTACGCGTCGCTGCTCTTCGACGAGGGCAAGCGTCTGGTGCGCGAGTCGGGCGGCAATCTCAGCCGTATTTTCGACGAGCTTTCGGCGTTCATGGACAAAACGTTCCTCAAGTCGCCCGGAGCCGCGCCGCCGTCGGACTCATTCATGCTCATGAAGATGTTCGAGATAGCATACGCGCGCGGACTCAACAGCGGCAAGCCCGAGATTTCGCTCATTGATCTTATCGTGACGATGTTCAACCTGCCCGAGTCGCACGCGGTGTACATTCTCTCGAAGAACGGCGTGTCGCGGCTCAGCGTGCTCAAGTTCGCGGCCAGCGGCGTATCAGCCTCCGAAACCGAGGGCGGGCCGGACGACGCGGACGCGCCGGATCCGGCGGACGAGGACGGCGACGCGCGGGAATCGGCCAGCGGCGCGCTGGCGAAATACGCCGTAGACCTGACGAAACGCGCGGCGGAGGGTAAGCTGGATCCGATCGTCGGGCGCGAGGACACGCTGGAGCGGACGCTGCGCGTGCTGTGCCGCCGCCGCAAGAATAACCCGATACACGTGGGAGAGGCCGGCGTCGGCAAGACGGCTATAGTCGAGGGTCTGGCGCGCCGCGTCGCCGAGGGCAGCGTACCGGAGCCGCTGAAGGGTTCGCGGATATATTATCTCGACATGGGCGTGGTAGTCGCGGGGACAAAATACCGCGGCGATTTTGAGGAGCGCCTGCTGGCCATACTCGGCGACGCTGAGAAAGAGAAGAACGCAATACTCTATTTCGACGAGATTCACAACATCGTCGGCGCGGGCGCCGTTTCGGGCGGCTCGCTGGACGCGGCCGGCATACTCAAGCCTTACCTTACGAAAGGCACGATCCGCTTCATAGGCTCGACGACGTTTGACGAATATAAAAAATATTTTGAGAAAGACTCGGCGCTGACGCGGCGCTTCGCCAAGATCGACGTTGACGAGCCGTCCGTGGACGACTCGGTCGAGATTCTGCGCGGCGTGCGCGAGCGCTACGAGTCGTTCCACAACGCGGTATTCCCCGACGGCATAATCCGGCTCATCTGCGAGCTGTCCGTAAAATACCTGCCCGACCGCAATCTGCCGGACAAAGCCATCGACGTTATGGACGAGTGCGGCGCGGCCAGCCGCATTGCCCGCGGCGACGGTCCGGACAAAGCGGAGATAACCCGCGCGGATGTGGAGAGCGTCATATCGTTCATGGCAAAGGTGCCGGTCTCGAGCGTAACGCGGGACGAGGCGGAGGAAGCCGCCGATCTGGAAGCGGAACTGAAAAAACGCGTCTTCGGACAGGAACGCGCGGTCGAGTGCGTCGCCGACGCCATACAGGCGGCTCGGCTCGGCCTGTCCGACGGCGAGAAGCCTGTGGCCAGCTTCCTGTTCGTCGGCCCGACGGGCGTCGGCAAGACCGAGGTGGCGAAATCCCTTGCGGAGATACTGAATATCCGGCTCACGCGCTTCGATATGTCCGAATATCAGGAGGCGCACGCGGTGGCCAGGCTCATCGGCGCCCCGCCCGGATACGTCGGCTACGACGAGGGCGGCCTGCTGACCGACGCGATCCGCAAAAATCCGCACTGCGTGCTGCTGCTCGACGAGATTGAGAAGGCGCATCCGGATATAATGAACGTATTGCTGCAGGCGCTGGACTACGGCAAGCTGACGGACAACGCGGGGCGCTCGGCGGATTTCCGCAGCGCGATAATCATAATGACGTCCAACGCGGGCGCTTCGGAGATGAACAAGGGCGTTATCGGCTTCGACGGTCGGCGCGCGGGCGCGGACGCCGTCGGCAAGGCGGTCGGCAGGGTGTTCTCGCCCGAGTTCCGCAACCGCCTGGATGAGATCGTGACGTTCGGCCGCGTGGACGAGGGCATGGCGCGGCGCGTAACCGAAAAGGCCGTAGCGAAGCTGAACGCGCGGCTCGCGGCTCGCGGGGCGTCCGTATCCCCGACGGAGGAAGCGCTTGATTATATCGCGCGGCTCGGCCTCTCCGAGGAATACGGCGCCAGGGAGATAATCCGCGTCGTAGAGAAGGACTTGAAGAAGCTGATAGTGGATCACCTGCTGGGCGGCGGTCCGCGGGAGGGCGGGATCGTCGTCGCGGTGAAGGCGGGGAAATTGGCAATTGACGGGGCGCCGGGCGTTTGAGCGGCGCCCTTATATTATTCTCGATGGATGGATATACGAGTAGCATAAGCGCTCCCTAGTAGCCGAACGCCAGCTTGGTTATGACAATCGACACGGCCACGCCGACGAAGTTGGCGATCAGGGCGCCGGCCAATGTATAGCGAGTCTTCGTCACTTTGACGGCCATGAAGTAGACGCTCATAGTATAGAATACAGTCTCGGTGCAGCTCATCATGACCGAGACAAAGCGGCCTACAAACGAATCCGCGCCGTAGTTTTTGAAGATGTCAAGCAGCAGCCCCGTGGAAGCCGACGACGAAACCAGGCGCATGAACGTGATAGGAAGGGCTTCCTTTGGGAAACCGACCGCGTCGGTTACAGGGGCGACCGCCGACGAGAGCAGATCGAGCGCGCCTGACGCGCGGAGTATCCCGACGGCGACCATCAGCCCGACGAGCGTCGGGAGTATGCCGACGACGGTGCCGAAGCCGTCTTTCGCCCCGGAGACGAAACTGTCGAAGACGGGCGTTTTTTTTGACACGCCATATGCCACGATGCCGAAAACTATGAGCGGCACCATAAAATCGGACAGATAGAGAAGGAAGGACATAAAACCAGCCTCTATATAGGTATCATACCAACGGGGTCCGGGGATTATATCCCCGGCGGGGTTTGGGGCGGAGCCGCAAGGCCTTATCTTAGAACCTGTATTCATAGATGGAATCGACGTCTTTTCGGCTGATTTCCCGTCGTTGATCGACGTTTGATGTTGTCTTAGACAACATCTGAATTTTGCTTGAATGAATTTCGCATCGCATTATCGTTTGAACCACACGATAATGCTTCGAACCACGCAAAATTCCATCACGCAAAATTCATCAAGCCATCTTCGTCGTCGTCAGCCAAGAATTTGCGTACTCTCTGAGTACGCGGCGTTTTCCGCTTCCTCGCCCGGCGGAAAATCATCGCGAAAATCCGCCGATTCCACTAATGAATACAGATTCTTAATTCCTACGGGTCGAAGCGCTCGAACAGTTTCGCCGCCGCTACTCCGGCTATTGTGGTGGCAAGAGTCGCCGCCAGCCCCGGGCCGATTATCTCCGAGGGATTGGCGGAGTTGTATTGGCTGCGGTAGGCTATCAGGTTGACGGAAATAATCTGCAGGCTCGACATATTGAATATCATGAACATGCACATCTCGCGGCTGGCGCGGTCTTTCCGCTTGTTCAGCTTTTGAAGCTCCTCCATGGCGAGCAGGCCCGCGGGCGTCGCGGCCCATCCCAGGCCCAGTATATTCGCGATAACGTTCGTCGAAATGTGCTTCGCCGCCGCGCCGTCCGCGTCCAGCCTCGGGAACAGGAACCGTATCAGCGGCCGCATACGGCGCTGCATTCCGCTGATGATCCCCGATTCCTCCGCTATCTTCATCAGACCCGTCCACATGCTCATGACGCCGAGCATAGTTACGCAGAGCTGCACGGCCTCTTTCGCGGAATCCAGCGCCGCCGCCGTAACCGCCGGTATCCTGCCGTTGAGCGCCGCGACGACTATGCCTATTACGATCATTCCCGTCCAAAGATAGTTGAGCAATCCGGTCGCCTCCAGTAACAGGATATGCCCCGAGCGGGCATGATAGACATGATTCGGCCCCGTCCCGATCCCCCATAAAAATTTTATATGAAATTCATTCATTAATACATTACTATTTCGCGCCCGTTAGGGTACAATAAGTACAGAGCGTTCGTGAACGCGGAGGTTTGACGGGTTCGCGGGCGCGGATGTTCGATAGCACCAGAAAATTTGGGAGGTTTTATGATGAAAGCCAAGAAGCTTATTTCTCTGGCCTTGGGCGCGCTTATGTGCGTAGGCGCTTTCACGGCCTGCGGCGACTCCGCCGCGCCGACTGCCACGCCGCCCGCGGCGGCTACGACGGAACCCGCGTCAAACGCGACGGAACCGCCGGCGGCGACTGTGGAACCCACGCCCGACGCGCCGGAACCCGTACAGCTCAGCTGGGCGGTCTGGGACTATGACACCACCCCCTACTACAAGGCCCTGACGGACGCTTATTCGGCGATCCACCCTGAAGTAACCTTCAATCCTGTTGACCTCGGTTCTCAGGACTACCAGAACATGCTCACCACACAGCTTTCCGGCGGCGCCGACCTTGACGTTATCACCGTTAAGGACATCCCCGGATACGCCAACCTCGTCAACCAAGGCTTCCTTGAGCCTCTCGCCGGCTACATAAGCAGCGCGGGCATCGACCCGGCCGCTTACGGCGGAACCCTTGAGCAAATCACTGTTGACGGCGAAGTGTACGCCATTCCGTTCCGTTCGGATCACTGGGTCATCTTCTATAACAAGGCCCTGTTCGACGCGGCGGGCGTGCCTTATCCGACCAACGACATGACTATCGCCCAGTACGACGAGCTTGCCGCGCAGGTCACCAGCGGCGACGGCGAGAGCAAAGTCTACGGCGAGCATTTCCACACTTGGCGTTCGACGCGTCAGCTTTGGGCTGTTCTCGACGGTCAGAACACGATCGTTCAGGGCGCGTATGAGTTCATGAAACCAACCTATGAGCGCATTCTCAAGCTCATGGACGACGGCGTCGCCATGGACTACGCGACCGTCAAGACGACCGGTCTGCATTACAGCGCGGCGTTCTACAACCAGCAGGCCGCCATGCTCAACATGGGTTCTTGGTTTATCCCGACGCAGATCGATAAAGTCGCCACCGGCGAGTCTCTGGCCACCGAGTGGGGCATCGTCAAATATCCGCATCCGGAAGGCGTCGCCGCCGGCACTACGCTTGGCACGATCACCAGCGCCGGTGTGAATCCCGCCTCCTCCAAGAGAGAAGCCGCGCTTGACTTCGTCAAGTTCATCTCCGGCGCGGAAGGCGCTCTCGTGCTCGCCGGACTCGGCCAGTTCCCGGCCGTCAAGACCGACGAAGTCGCGGACACGATCGCTTCTATCGACGGTTTCCCGACCGACGACAACAGCAAAGAAGCTCTCAAGACGACGAAAGTCTACCTCGAGATGCCGCTTGACAAGAACAGCGCCGCTATCGAGACCGTCCTCAACGAGGCTGACGACGCCATCATGACCGGCAGCATCACAGTTGACGAAGGTATTGAGCAGATGAATACGGGCGTTCAGGAGATACTCGCACAATAAGTTCGGTCTGTGTGAGCGTAAAATTTAAGCAACGCATTTGACGAGAAGGGGGGATGGGCTCATGCCCGTCTCCCTTTTTCATCGGAAGGTGACTTTATGCCAGACCCCAGCAAGATCCTGAAAGCGGGCGCTAATCGGCGTAAAATCAAGGATCATATCGTGGCTTACAGCTTCACCGCGCCCAATTTCATCGGTTTCGGCGTGTTTACGCTGATTCCGCTCGCGTTCGCGTTCATCCTCGCGTTCTATTCGTGGAACGGCTCGCCCAACCAGGAAATGCAATTCATCGCTTTCGACAACTTCGTCAAGCTGATGGGAGACGCTAAATTCTGGCGCGCCCTCTGGAACACCGTGCTCTATACCCTCGGCACGGTTCCGCTGACGATGGCGGCGGCGCTTGGCTTGGCCATATTGCTGAACCAGAAGGTGCGCGGGCGCAACTTTTTCCGGTCGGTGGCGTTTTTTCCGTATGTCGCGTCACTTGTCGCGGTCGCCGCCGTCTGGAATTATTTGTTCAGCCCGACAGTCGGCCCGATCAACAACTTGCTGCACTCGATCACGGGGCTTCCGTTCAAACCGCCGGCGGGCGGCGGGATGTCGTTGCCCAGGTGGGCCGCCGATCCTAATCCTTATGTCGTGATGTTCACGGTCGTGTTCTTCTCGGTATGGAAGAATATGGGGTATTATATGGTTATCTACCTTGCCGGGCTTCAGGGCATCAGCCAGGATCTCTATGAGGCGGCGGACATAGACGGTGCCAGCAAGTGGCAGAAGTTCTGGAAGATCACACTGCCCCAGCTCTCCCCGACCACGTTCTTCGTACTGATGATACTCGTAATCAACTCGTTCAAGGTATACGACATATTCATCAATATCTTCGCCGGGGCCGACAACCAGCTTACGGACAACTCGCGCGTCTTGGTCTATCAGATCTACAATACGGCCTTCCGCGACCTCAAGTTCGGTTATTCGTCCGCTATGGCGATGGTGCTTTTCGTCATTGTCCTTGGGATAACGCTCATCCAGTTCCAAGGCGAAAAGAAATTTACGGCATAATAAGGGGGTATTCAAATGGCCGGCAGCCCGGAGTACGCCCCCGTCGGGGCGCCAAAAAAGCGGTTCAGGGTCAGCACGGTACTCATCTACGTTATGCTGATCGTAATGGCGGTTGTCATGATAGTGCCGTTCGCCTGGATGCTTTCCAGCTCGCTAAAACTGAATAAAGACGTCTTTTCGTTCCCGATGGAGTGGATACCGTCAAACCCGCAGTGGAGTAATTATATAAAGATTTGGCAGCAGATCCCGCTCCTTCGTTTCATCTGGAACACATTGTTCCTGTCCGTCGTCGTCACGTTCCTGCAAGTGCTGACGAGTAGTTTCGCGGCATACGCTTTCGCGAAACTCCGGTTCAAGGGGCGAGACTTCCTGTTTTTAGCTTATGTGGCGACAATCGCCGTGCCGTGGCAGAGCTACATGGTTCCGCAGTTCGCGATGATGCGTTCGATGGGGCTGAACAACACGCACCTTGCCATTATCTGCCTGCAGGCTTTCACGGCGTTCGGCGTGTTCATGATGCGGCAGTTTTTCCGCTCCGTCCCCGACGAGCTGTGCGAAGCCGCCCGTATCGACGGCCTGAGCGAGTACGGCATCTGGGCGCGGATCATGGTGCCGCTGTCCAAGCCCGCGATGGTGACGCTTGTCATCTTCACGTTCGTTACGACGTGGAACGACTTCCTCGGCCCGATGATCTATCTGACGGACAAGAATCTAAAGACCGTCCAGATCGGCCTTCGTATGTTCATCAGCCAATATTCGGCGGAATACGGCCTGATCATGGCCGCGAGCGTGGTCGCGCTCATCCCGGTTTTGGCGCTGTTCCTGGCGCTCCAGCGGTATTTCGTCCAAGGTATAGCGACGAGCGGCATAAAGGGGTAATAAATTTGAAAATTCCGGAAGTCTTCGTGGGCAAACCGGAGATAACGGCGGCGGAAGCCGAAACGCGGCTCGCCGCCGCCTGTGGGCAGGTTATCCGTAACCTGCCCGAATTTACGTTCCGCGCCCAAAATTACTACAGTGCCGGCGGTCGGTATCCGTCGCGCGCGCTCGGCGACTACACTGACAACGACTGGGCGCACGGGTTTTTCCCGGGGCAGGTATGGCTCGCTTATCAGCGCTCCGGAAACGAGACGCTTAAATACGCCGGTCTGATCCACGCCGAGCATTTTCTGCAACGCGTCGAGAGCGGACAGGGCATGGATAACCATGATCTGGGATTTTTATACACGCCATCATGCGTCGCGGCGTATAAGCTGACCGGTTCTAAACGGGCGCGCCGCGCGGCCATCTTGGCGGCGGATCGTCTGATGGAACGGTTTCAGCCTGTCGGCGGTTTCTTTCAGGCGTGGGGCGCGATGGGCGCGGCGGACGACTACCGCTACATCATCGACTGCCTGCTCAACCTGCCGCTGCTGTACTGGGCGAGCGCGGAGACGGGCGACCCAAGGTACGCCGAACGCGCCGCGATTCACACGGAAACCTGCGCGGACAATTCTTTCCGAGCGGACGGCTCGACCTACCACACCGTTTTCATGGATCCCGAGACGGGCGGGTTTGTTCGCGGGCGCACATGCCAGGGTTATGCCGACGATTCGTTCTGGGCGCGGGGGCAGTCGTGGGCGGTGTACGGGTTCGCGCTGGCGTATCGCGCCCTCAAAAAGCCCAAGTATCTGGAGCGTTTCCGAGCGGCCGCGGAGTTTTTCGTGTCCAAGCTGCCGGAAGATCTCGTCCCGTATTGGGACATGGTGTTCACGGACGGCGACGAGCCGCGCGATTCATCCGCCGACGCGATTGCCGCGTGCGGCTTGCTCGAGGCGTCCAGTTTCGCGCCCGAGTGCGCCAGTATCGCGCGGAAGATTCTGAAAAGTCTCGCGGATCGTTGCGCCGCCCCGTCAACGGACGGAGGCGGGCTGTTGCTGCACGGCACATATTCCAAGCGGTCGCCTTTCAACACCTGCGCGCCCGAGGGTGTGGACGAGTGCCTGACGTGGGGCGATTATTTCTACTTCGAGGCGCTCTCGCGGATGGCGGGGCTGGAAGCATTCTGGTAATCGGAGGGACATTATGCCAGCACGGAAAGAAATGAGATTTTTCTTTGACGACCCGTTCGCAGTCGCGGAATATGCCCGCAAGGCGGATCCGGAGCTTTGCGCGCTGATCATAGCGTCGGCGGAGGATTCGGCGGAGGATCGCTTCAAATTCGACATGCCGTGGGATTTGGAGCGCACCGCCGAATACGTCGCGTTCGACGGCGAAATAGACTGGTTGCGTCAGCCCGGAGACGACCCGGAGTGGGTGTACGCTTTCAACCGCTGCCGATTCTGGGCGACGATGGGGCAGGCCTACGCGCTCACGCGCGACGAGAAATTTCCGGAAGCCATCGTCCGCCAGATGTCGGGCTGGATCGCGGGCGTTCGTCGGGCGGATCCCGCCGCCGCTCCCGCCTGGCGCACGCTTGATGTCGGTCTGCGGCTAGGTTATTGGATCCGCGCGTTCGAGTGCGTCAAAAGCAGCGAAGCCGTTACGCCCGAGGCGTGCGCGCTGTTCGAGGACAGCGTGGGCGAGCAGGCGGATTTCCTCATGGAAAATGCTTGGAACGATTTCCATCTTATGTCCAACTGGGGCGTCCTGGCGAATCACGGACTTTTTATGGCGGGACTCTTCCTGTCTAACAGCGTTTACGCCGACGAGGCGCTGTCAAGGCTCGCGAAAAACATCGAGATTCAGGTGTACCGCGACGGCCAGCAGTGGGAACAGAGTCCGACATATCACAACGAGGTCGCGTCGCTCTTCCTGGACGTCATCACGCTGGCCGACCGCAACAAAGTCTCCGTGCCCGAGACCATCCGGCGCAAGACGCGAGACATGCTGCGAGCCGCGCTGTTTTCGGCGAAGCCCGACCACCGCAACATTCTTATGGGCGATTCGGACGAGGTGGACGTCCGCGGGCTGCTGACACGCGGCGCGTATGTATTCGCCGATCAGACGCTTCGCTTCGGCGGGCTTGCCCGTCCCGACTTTGAGGCGGCGTGGGATCTGGGTGAGGAAGGGATGGCCGCGTATGAGGCTCTCCCGTCCGTTCCGCCGGCGCGCGCCGACAAATGGTTTCCGGATGGCGGCAACCTGTATTTCCGTTCGGATTGGAGTGGCGACGCGGCTTTCGTGCATTTCGCCAACGCCACGCTCGGAGCCGGCCACGGCCACGCCGACAAGCTGCACGTGGACATCTCTGCCTTCGGCGAGGATATTCTCACCGACGCCGGACGCATGACATACGTATTCGGCAAGGACCGGGTTTCTTTCAAGGAAATGAAAGCGCACAACACCGTGGTCGCGGACGGCAAGGAATTATACACGCTCAAGGACTCATGGGAGTGCGACAACCTGGCGCACGGCACCCCGACGCGGTTCTTCTCCGACGCGCGCTACGGGTACGGCGACGGCGGCCACGCCGGATATTTCGATCGCGGCATATACCTTCGCCGCCGCGTCGTTTTTATCAAGCCGGATATCGTCGTGATCTGCGACGGATTCTACGCCTCCGGCGGCCATAAATATAACCAATATTTCCATTTTGGCGCGACGGGCGAGCTGGCCGGAGAAGATAGCGCGTTCGTGTTCGACGGCAGGAGCGTCCGCGCGGACGTACGATTCCACGCGTCGGAGCTTTCCGCGAAAGTTATTGACTCGCGCGTCTCCCCGCATTATAATCTTTCCGTCCCGAACAAAGCCGTCGAGACGACCGTCAAAGCTGGAGGTTTCGGATCGGCCTACGCCTTTTTCGCGCTGTCCCCGGCGGGGAAGCGCAAGGCGCTGAATGTCGAGAAACTGCCCGTCCACTCAACTTTCAAGGGCATTCGTTTCGCGGACGCGTCGGTAGAGGCGTTCTCCGTCGTTTTCGGCGAGCGTCACTACACGCTCGTTTTCGCGCACAAGGAATACGCTTCGCCGACTGATACGTTCAAGACGGACGGCTGCGTCGGTTTCGGCCAGACGGTTGTGTTCGACAGGCTGGCGGGAGAGACGAGTATCGGGACGGTGCTGAACTGGTAGGAGGATTGCAGTGGAAATAATCGAGAAATTCAGACGAGCTGGAATAGTACCGGTAATAAAGATTGACGATGCCGCAAACGCCGTGCCTCTCGCCCGCGCTCTGCTGGCCGGCGGCGTGGACATTATCGAAATAACGTTCCGCACCGCCGCCGCGCGGCAGGCCATCGCCAACATCGCCGCGTATGTGCCCGAGATGACGCCCGGCGCGGGCACGGTCATATCGGCGCAGCAGCTGGCCGCGGCCACGGAGGCGGGCGCGCGCTTCATCGTTTCGCCGGGGTTGGATCCGCAGCTCGTCAAATCGGCTCAGGCAGATGGTATCGTCGCCGTACCGGGCGTCGTCACGCCCAGCGAGTTGATGGCCGGGTTCAAGCTTGGACTCAGTGTGTTCAAATTTTTTCCAGCGGAGAGTTTCGGCGGGATCAAGACCGTCAAGGCGCTGTCGGCGCCGTTCGGCGCGGCGCAGTTCATCCCGACGGGCGGCGTAAACGAGACGAACGCCGCCGAGTACTGGCGTTTCCCCAAAGTGCTGGCCGTTGGCGGCAGCTGGATCGCGCCCGAGTCGCTGATCACCGCGCGCGATTTCGACACTATCACCCGGATCACCGCCGACGCGGTAGATTTGTTTGACGCGATAAGGGGCGGTACGAATGTTTGAGACACGGAACGCGGCGGACACCGTCTTTGACGAAATCAGCCTGGGCGAGGTGATGCTCCGGCTGGATCCGGGCGAGGGGCGCGTCAAAAACGCGCGGACGTTCGCCGCGCGCGAAGGCGGCGGGGAGTACAACGTCGCGCGGGGGCTGCGCAAGTGCTTCGGACTCCGGACCGCCATCGTCACCGCCTTCGCGGACAATGAAGTCGGTTCGCTGCTCGAGGACATGATCCTCCAGGGCGGCGTGGATACGCGCTTCATTAAGAAGGCTCCCTATGACGGCATCGGGCGCAAAGTACGCAATGGACTGAACTTCACCGAACGTGGCTTCGGGATACGCGGGGCGCTCGGCGTCTCGGATCGCGCGTACACGGCGGCCAGCCAGATAACTCCGGAAGATTTTGACTGGGATTACATTTTCGGTCAGCTTGGCGCCCGATGGTTCCACACCGGGGGGATATTCGCGGCGCTCAGCGAATCGGCGTCCGCGACGGTTATCGCGGCGGTCAAAGCCGCGAAGAAATACGGCACTGTCACGAGCTACGACCTCAACTACCGACCCTCGCTTTGGAAGGAGGTCGGCGGCATTGAGCGCGCCCGCGAGGTGAACCGCGAGATAGCGCCCTATATCGACGTCATGCTCGGCAATGAGGAAGATTTTACCGCGTGTCTTGGCTTCGAGGTGGAAGGCAACGACGAGTCGCTGAAGGAACTGAACATCGACGGCTATAAACGCATGGTCGCGGCGGTTTCGGCGGCCTATCCGAACTTCCGGCTGATCGCGTCCACGCTGCGCACTGTGCGAACCGCCACGGTGAACGGCTGGAGCGCCATCGCGTATGAGGGCGGCGAGGTGTACCGCGGGCTTGATTTCGACGCGCTGGAAATACTCGACCGCGTCGGCGGCGGGGACAGTTTCGCGAGCGGGCTGATCTACGGTCTGCTCTCGGGATTAGACACGCAAACGGCGCTGAATTACGGCGTGGCGCACGGCGCTCTCGCCATGACCACACCCGGCGACACCTCGATGGCGAGCCTCAGAGAGGTGCGGGGAGTAGTCGCGGGCGGCGTCGCGCGGGTAGCGAGATAGGGGGATTTCCATGGATATCAGGTATTCGGCCGGCCCGAATGACATTAAGCGTTACACGACCGGCGAACTTCGCGCGGAGTTCCTGATTACGGGACTTTACGCGCCGGATCATGTCGCCGCGGTCTATTCGCATGTGGATCGAATGGTGACGCTCGGGATAATGCCCGTCCGCGAGACGGTGAGTATTGATAAGGGCATTGACATATGGCATAGTTTCGGAACATCGTTCTTCATGGAGCGCCGCGAGGCCGGTTTCTTTAATATAGGCGGCGACGGGTTCATCGTCGTTGACGGCTCGGAATACGCTCTTGGCAACAAAGACTGTTTGTATATCACCAAAGGCGCGCGGGAAGTCATGTTCCGTTCCGTCTCACCCGAGGCTCCCGCCAAGTTTTACGGCGTGTCCGCGCCGGCGCACCGCGCCTACGCTACAAAATTGCTGACATTGGCTGACTCCGCCAAGAAGCCGCTGGGCTTAGCGGAAACTTCCAATAAGCGGGTGATCAATCAGTTTATTCATCCGGATGTCTTGCCGACGTGTCAGCTCTCGATGGGGCTGACGATCCTGGCGCCTGGAAGCGTCTGGAACACCATGCCCGCGCATACGCACGAGCGGCGTATGGAGATATATACCTATTTCGACATGCCCGAGGATGGCATAGTATTCCATTTAATGGGACAGCCGGACGAGACGCGCCACATCGTCATGCGTAACGGCGACGCGGTTATTTCGCCGTCGTGGAGCATCCACGCGGGCGCGGGCACCGGCGCGTATTCCTTTATATGGGCGATGGGCGGCGAAAATCAGGCGTTTGACGACATGGACGCGCTTGCTCCGACCGATCTCCGGTAACAGGGAGGCTGTAATATGCGATATGCAATCAGAATCGCCGGGGCGGACGGCGCGGTTAAGGCCGAAAGATCCGGGGACGGCGAGGTCCGTCTCGTATACAGGGCGGAATATGCCGACGGCGACGTTATCGAGCTGTCGTCCGACGGCGAGGGATACTCCGTGGCGCGTCTTGAGGACTCCATAGACGCGGCGTTTGGATTGCTCGCGGGCGGGTTTCGGTTCGCGGTGCCGTTCGGAGAGAAACGCGCGCGCTATTCGCCGAAAAGCTTCACGGGCGGCGTCCACCTGCTCTGGGCGCGGGACGCCTCGACGGATGAGGTCGCCGCGCGGCGCAATCTTGCGCTCAACCCGCTGGACTGTCACGGCAATACCGGCTTCTTCCCGCATGCTTTCGCGAACGTGGAAACGCGGGGCGAGGCGGCTTTCGCGGCGAGCAACGCCATCAACGGCAACGCGACCGCAGGCAGCCATGGCGATTACCCATACGAAAGCTGGGGGATCAACCGCGATCCTTCCGCGATGATGACCGTTGACTTCGGGCGGAACGTCGTCGTCGATACTGTCGGTGTGTGCCTCCGCTCGGATTTCCCGCACGATAACTGGTGGAAAAGCGCCGTCATCGAGTTTTCTGACGGTAGCCGCGAAAAATTCGCGTTTGAGAAACGCGGCGACCGGCAGCTTTTCTCGATTGCGCCGCGCGAGTGCGGCTGGGCGCGGTTCCGTGACCACGAGAAAGACGAGTCCAATCCGTCGCAATACCCGGCGCTCACCCAGCTGGAGTTTTATGGAACGGAGGCAGACAAATGAGCGGTATGTTTTCGCTTTCGGGCAAGGTCGCCCTCGTAACGGGCGCGAGCTATGGGATTGGTTTTACGATCGCGTCGGCGCTCGCCAACGCGGGGGCGCGGATCGCGTTCAACGATATTAACCGGGAACTGGTCGATAAGGGACTGGCGGAGTACGCCAAAACCGGGATCGACGCGAGCGGCTACGTGTGCGACGTGACGGACGAAGCGGCGGTCGGGGCGCTCGCGGATCGAATCGAGTCGGAGGTCGGCGTCATTGACATCCTTGTCAACAACGCCGGTATTATCAAGAGGATTCCGATGACGGAGATGAGCGCGGCGGAATTCCGTCAAGTTATCGACGTCGATTTGACCGCGCCGTTCATCGTCGCGAAGGCCGTGATCCCGTCGATGATAAAAAAAGGCGGCGGCAAGATAATAAACATCTGCTCAATGATGTCGGAATTGGGACGCGAGACAGTGTCGGCGTACGCGGCCGCGAAAGGCGGTCTCAAGATGCTGACGCGGAATATCGCGTCGGAATACGGCGAGTTCAATATCCAGTGCAACGGCATTGGACCAGGGTACATCGAGACGCCGCAAACAGCCCCGTTGCGCGCGCCGGAGCACCCGTTCAACAAGTTCATAATCTCGAAGACACCAGCGGCGCGCTGGGGGCGAACCGCGGACCTGGCCGGCCCGGCGGTGTTTCTGGCGTCCCCCGCTAGCGATTTCGTCAACGGACACATACTCTATGTGGACGGCGGCATACTGGCATATATCGGAAAACAGCCGAACTAAAGCAAAGTTCCCGAATCCAGCGGGTTCGGGAACTTTTTTATACACTTTCGGCAAAACGCTCGGCACCGAGCGACATGGGCGCAGGCAGGGGCACGTCTACCCCCTCGGGAATTGAGAATCGCAGAGATCCTGGGATTACCTCGAATGTCGCGCTCATGCCCGGTTCGCACTCGCCGTCAGTGTTGATGGACGCCGGGCGCTTCGAGCGTATTTCGACGCGCTTGCACCGGAAGAATCGGCAGACGTCCTCAGTCAGGATCTCGCCCTGGCGGAATGTCTTGATCAGGCCAAGCATACGCAGTCTGGATACGGCTTCCACTAAGATGATATCGAGGAGACCGTCGTCGCAGAGCGCGAGCGGCGCGGCCTTGAAACCGCCGCCGTACCAGCGGCCGTTCGCCGCGACGGCAAACACGAAATCGCCGCGGATCGTCTCACCTCCGTCAATCGTGATCTCAAGTCCGTTGCGAACCTTGCCGAAGAGACAATAAATGATAGACATAAAATACGCCAGTGACCCGGACACGAGAGGCAATCGCTTGAAGCGAGGGATATTGGCCGCAACCTCCGCGTCGAAGCCCAGCGAGCAGATGTTAACCGCTACACGGCTGCCCGAGCGAATCACGTCGATAGGGCGGGCTACGCCGCCCACCTGACGCGCGACGTCGAAGAAAGGCGACATGCCATTTACGCCGAACGTCCGCGCGAAGTCGTTGCCGCTGCCGAGCGGAACCACCGCGAACTCGACGTTCTCGCAATCATACGCGCCGTTGATCACTTCGTAGAGTGTACCGTCGCCGCCGCACGCGTAGAAGCGTAAGCGACCTCCGCGCCGGGCTGTCTCGCGCGCAAACCGCGTCGCGTCGCCCGGCGACTGGCTTATGTAAATCTCGTGTTTGATCGAGTTGCTCTTGAAATATTCCCGGACAGACCGGCAAAATTTCCCTTGCAGCTTGCCTTTCCCTGCCGTGGGGTTGACTATGAACACATGTTTCATATCCGCCTCGCGCTCTGTGACTTATGCAACTTTTCTTGTTCAGACAGTATGTTATCGCTTTCGGATCGTCTTAAAATGCGTTCTTAGATTAGTATATATTATTTTCAGAGAGTTGTCAAGAAGGGCTAATATTGGATGTACCAAAGTGAATCCGCCACCCTCCTTGCTCCCCAGAAATGTCTAGAACATGCGCTTTGTGCGCCAGATGATCAATCATCGCGCCGGTTATGACTGAGTTGTAAATGTCAAGCGAAAGATCCCCCCCCGCATGGCAAAGCGCGAATCTAAGCGAACTTTGAAAATGCAAGGTAATTTTCGCGTGACAGAACTTTGCGTGAATCACGCAAAGTTTGGCCAAGCGATAATGTGATGCGAACTTCTGTCACGCGAAAATTCATGGCGGTAGATTTCAATCACATTGCTATGGTGATTATTCGGGTAAGAAATACATTCGTCCGTGTACTTCGTCCGATGGCGCCCCGCCACGCGATACTTGGGCTAATGAATTTTGCGGATTCAGGCAAAATTCACCGCCGTCATCTCGTCCTGTATCGACT
>JAISCI010000028.1 GCA_031265685.1 Clostridiales bacterium | reverse complement strand
TCCGCCCCCATTATCACCTCGCTGCTTCCGCACCGTCAAGGTCGGGTAGTATTTTTTTCGCGCAAAGAACTCGCGAAAAAAATCTCCACCCTACCCTTGACTGCGCTAATTCATGCTTGAACCACAACTGTATTTCTTACTCAAAAAATCATCCAGGCAATATAATCTGAATCCGCCACTAGCAAAATAAAGAGCCCTAAATATAGCTCTTTATTTTGCTAGTGGCGGATTTTTCAATTATATTGGGTGGAGGATTTTTCGCTTGACATTTACTTGAGGTTCGCGACGGCGAGAGTTATCGCCCCTTTCACCCCGTTTTTACTTGCTGTTTTTTCTGTATTTTCAGTCCCCTTCACCGGTAAAGGCGGGGCGAAAAGTGTTGTCGTTAATGTGACGTCGGCGCATTTCGGGCTATGATTTCGCCCTCGAAACGACCCACCACAGGGTGGGAAAAGAATAACGACAACCCGCAAACCCGCTCTGTTACTGGGTTTCTTAGTGTTGTCGCTATTATAACATAAGGGTACAATGTTACCGGGAAGCTGACCGACGAAAGGTTTATAAAGCTGTCCAGCGACTATGAGCTTGAACAAAGCAATTTGAAAGCCACCGCCGAGGTCATGCGGCACGACGTTAAGCAACAGGAGCAGAAAAATGGCGACATTAAAAACTTTATCGCCACGACAAAGAAGTACATTGATTTGAAAGCGTTGGACGCTACCGTCTTACGCGAGTTTATAGACAGGATTGAAATTTCCGCTACGAATGGGCGAAAAGGCAGAACGAAAGCGGGCTGACGCGGGGCGTGAAATCCATATCGTCTATAACTTTATCGGGGCATTTGATTTTGAGGGAGCGGCGGCACAAGCCAAAACTACACAAGAACAACGGAAAACGGCGTAACTTTACGCTACACCGTTTTCCTCTCAAAATGTTTTCTTACGTCGGGGGGCTATTATGCGCCACCTTTGCATATCGGAAAAAATGAGCAATCGTAGCCGCAAATGCCGCAAGCACGGGATTTCACGCGAACGCACGGGAAAGCACAGTTAATCTCAAATTTTTATTTTTCGCGGCGTTTTGCAGAGACAAAAATCCACAAACGCAAAACCAGCGCTATTAATGCCATCCTTATAGCCGAACCAATTAAATCGGCGGCTTTATCGAAACATCCTTCCCGACAAAGCCGCCGTATTGTCACACTACGCAAAAACGTCTTTCGGTATTATCTTTTGCCGCGGCATTTTCAGCTTCGCAAGCTCATTGAGCAAATGAAGCGCGGCAAGTTTAGGGGGCGAAACAACCGAATGAGTAAAACGCGGTTCGTCATATCGACGCCGCGAGTTGTTCTTAAGCGATCCTGACGCATTGACGGCGCAATCCCAACCCTGCTCTAAACATCTTAAAAACGCTTGAAGGACCAAACACTGAGGAGCGATAGTCGGTCTTTCAGAACATATCCGACGCGAGGATCGGCGGCGCCCCGTTCCGTTCGCAGTATTCCTCCCATACGGCCTGCCACGGCATGGTCTTCAGCTCCTCAAGTAGCATGAGCCGCTTTGTGAAGTCGAAATCGGACTCCGCTCCGCGCAGCTCGGCGTAAGGCTCAAGCAATGCCAGCAGCAGCGCCTTGCGCATGTTGCGCGCGCCGATCGCCCACGCCGCCACGCGATTGATCGAGCCGTCGAAGTAGTCTAAGCCGATGAATACGCGGCCTAGCAGTCCGTGACGGATTATTTCCTGAGCGATCGCGCACAGCTCGTCGTCAAGTACGACCACGTGGTCCGAATCCCAGCGGACGGGCCGCGACACATGCAGCAACAGTTTATTCACAAACAGCGACACAGCGGAAATCTTGTTTGAAATAACCTCCGTCGGGTGGAAGTGCCCGGAATCCAGACACAGCGCCGTGCCGTTTTTGACGGCGTATCCCAGGTAGAACTCGTGGCTGCCGACCGTGTAGCTCTCAAGACCGATCCCGAATAGCTTGCTTTCCACGGCGTCGATATGGAACTCCGGAGAGATCCTCTCGGAGAAGATATCGTCCAGCGCGTCCGCGAGACGCGCGCGGGGCGTCAGACGATCGGCGGGTATGTCCTTCATGCCGTCCGCTATCCACAGGTTCATTACGGACGGCTGGCCGAGCCGTCGGCCAAAGTATTCGCTTATCTTGCGGCTGCGCTTGCAGTGCTCGATCCAGAATTCTCGGATCGCCTTGTCCGGGTGCGTGAGAGTCAGCCCGTCGGCGGACTTCGCGTGCGAGAACAGCGTCGGGTTGAAGTCGAGACCCAAGCCGTTCTCCTCCGCCCAGTCCGCCCACGCCGCAAAGTGTTTCGGCTCGATAGCGTCGCGCTCTACGCCGGCCACATCACCGTAAATGGCGTGCAGGTTGACTTTTGCCCTGCCGGGTATCAGGGCGAGCGCCTTCCTCAGATTCGAGCGAAGCTCGTCCGCCGTCTTAGCGCGGCCCGGATAATTGCCCGTGGACTGAATCCCCCCGGTCAGTTCGTCCCCGCCCTCGAACCCGCGCACATCGTCGCCCTGCCAGCAGTGCAGCGACACGGGTATCCCCGCCAGCCGCTCGACGGCGGCTTCGGTATCGACGCCCATCGCGGCGTAGCGCTCTCGGGCATAGTCGTATGGTTTCATGGTACCGCCTCCTGTATCAAATTGAAAGCCTTGCCTATGCCGGTTATTTCCCCCGACCGTTACGCGGCGGGGAAAACCTCATATTGTTTCAGGATTAAGGCCGCCGTTTATTTTTAAGGTTCGCGCCTATGAAGTTTGCGTCGCAGAATTTTGCGGGTTCAGGCAAAATTCATTCGCGCGAAGATTACCTTCTCAAAAATAAATGTCAGCATCTAACCTGAAACAGTATCAACCCGCTCGTCCCCTTCCGCCGGCCAGACGCGCGTAGCCGTGTGCTTACCGTATTTCAGTTCTTCCGTGTAATTTACGAACATTCCTTTTTCCAGTTCGCTGAATTCAATTCCCTCGAGTTTCGACGCGTTGAAATATACGTTATTGAACGCCGGTTCTTTAATGAATCCGTAACTGTCCTTTAATACCAGTATCGTTGACGTCTTGACGCCGTCTTCCAATGTCTCGCACTCATAGCTGGTAAAGCCCGGAAAGCTCGGGAATGACCGTACGTAACCATGCGGGGTGTACGTGTCGAAGCTGCGCGCGGACGGCGGTTTCGCGGGAACGTCCGCCCGCGTATCCCCGGCGGCCCCGTCCGCGGGAACGGGCGGGTCGTCCTCGGTGTCGTCGTACGCTTCCTTGTGCGTATCCTCGTCCTCGTTGGCTTCGGCCTGAGCCTTCGCGATACGGTTGTACGACACGAACAGATTACGCACCGCGGCGTCCTCGTCCGCGTCGTCCGCGTTGATTCGGTCGTGCATCAGCACCTTGTAGCTGGCGGCCTCAAGCAGCTTGTGGCTGGTGCGCGTCTCGCGGGCGTTGCCGTATTCGTCGGTGTAGCGGTAGTCCCAGCTGATCAGCATCACTTTGGCGCCGAGCGTATGCAGCTTGCGCACGAGCGGCACGTAATCGCCGTCACATGCGATAAGGCACACCACGTCGAACTGTTTGTGGAGGGCGCACTCGTAACACTCCAGCGCCAGCCATACATCGATGCCCTTCTCCTGCGGCTTGTCGTATTTGTCGTACTTAAGCGGCAGATAGTGGCTCACGACGTTTTCGTACATCAGTATATCCTCGAAAAGGCGCTCGCTTAAGAGCTTGTTTTTCCCGTCTGATTCCCTGGCCGAGAAGCGCCCCCGGAAGTAATGCGCGTCCACTATCTGACAAAGGCGGATATCCGTGCCCGTGATCGCCGATACTTCCGCGCGCACGAAGTCGTGCAGTCCGGAGATGGATACGCGCGACTTGCGCTGGTGCTGATAGTTATAAAAGTTGCTGACGTTGAAGAAATACTGGCCGTCATAGAATACGCCGATTCTGATTAACTTTCCCGATCCATTCATGCGATAGCGTTCCCCCATAGATTTATTAAATGGTAATATAACACACCCGGAGAGTGAATGCAAGGGGGAAAGATGGGGGATGGTCAAGAAGGTGGCTTGATGAATTTTGTGTGAACCGAGCAAAATTCAGATGTTGTCGAAGACAACATCAAACGCCGGTCAAAACTATGCCGCGAACGATCATAAAATTAATGAGCGCAGTCGGGATTTCTTGATACTTTGTTTTTGATTGTCAACTGAAAACTAAGAACCTGTATTCATTAGTGGAATCGTCGGATTTTCGCGATGATTTTCCGCCGATTCCATCTATGAATACAGGTTCTAAATCTACTGAGCGCCAATATTTAGAAAGTCTCTCCGATGGGCGGATACAGGCAAAATATATAAATATACACATTGTACGTCTTTAAGTATATCGCAAAACTTTTACAATCCAGCTGGAGAATGGATATATTCCTGGATTCGTCAGAATTCTTCGGTTTTTCGCTTACTGTCATTTGTACACGGGTAAGCTTCGACGCAAACCGAGACGAGTACAGGGATACAAGGCGGCGATATTTGCTTTTTCGTCTCTACGCCTCATTCCCACTTGAAATCTCCCCGCGCCTCTGTTATAATGCGGAAATACTGAACAAGGTAAAGAAAGGGGCATATTCTTTGAACTTTATCGATAAGGTGAAGGAACGCGCCAAGCGCGGCGCGAAGACCATTGCGCTGCCCGAGACGGGCGATTTACGTACGCTCGCGGCGGCGGAACGGGCGTCGGCCGAGGGACTGGCCAGGATCATACTTATAGGGTCGGAGGACGAGATCCGTTCGCGCGCGGCGGGGCTGAAGCTCTCCGGGGTAACGTTCGTGGATCCCTCGAAATACGAGAGGTTCGAGAGTCTCGCCGAGAAACTCTACGACCTGCGCAAGTCCAAAGGCATGACGCCCGACGAGGCGCGGTGCCTTCTCGCCGGCGACTGGCTGTATCTCGGCGTCATGCTCGTCAAAGAAGGCGTCGCGGACGGGATGGTCGCCGGGGCGGTCAACGCTACGGCAAACGTTCTGCGCCCCAGTTTGCAGATACTCAAAACCGCCCCGGGGACGAAGCTCGTGTCGGCGTTCTTCGCCATCGACGTCCCCGATTGCGAATACGGCGAGAACGGGACGTTCCTGTTCGCCGACAGCGGTCTGGTGCAGAATCCGACGGCAGAGGAACTGGCTCATATCGCCGTTTCTTCGGCAAAGTCATTCCGGAGTCTCGTTCAGGCGGAGCCGGTGGTCGCGATGCTCTCGCACTCGACAAAAGGCAGCGCCAGGCACCCCGACGTGGACAAGGTCGTCCAGGCGACCGCCATCGCCAAGACGCTCGCGCCGGACCTGACGCTCGACGGCGAGCTTCAGCTGGACGCCGCCATAGTGCCGTCCGTCGGAGTAGCGAAGGCGCCGGGTTCGCCCGCGGCGGGCCGCGCGAACGTCCTCATCTTCCCGGATTTGGATTCGGGCAATATCGGGTACAAGCTGGCCCAGCGGCTGGCGAAGGCCGACGCGTTCGGCCCGATAACCCAAGGTATCGCGAAGCCGGTGAACGATCTGTCGCGCGGAGCGAGCGCGGACGACATCGTCGGGGTTATCGCGATAACGGCGGTACAAGCTAGAGGCTAGAACGCTGTAGGCTGGAAAAATCAGAAGGAGCAGATACATGAAAATACTTGTGTTGAATTGCGGCAGTTCGTCGCTGAAATATCAGCTGATTGATATGGATGGGGAGAACGTGCTGGCGAAGGGGCTTTGCGAGCGGATCGGCATCGAGGGGTCCAATCTGGCGCACTCGCCCGCCGGCGGCGCGAAACACACCGTCGTCAGCCCCATGGAGGACCATTCGGACGCGATACGGCTCGTTATGGACGCGCTGACCGATCCCGAACGCGGCGTTATCGCGTCCACGGGCGAGATCGACGCGATAGGGCACCGCGTCGTGCACGGCGGGGAAGCTTTCGCCGGATCCGTCGCGATAACGGACGAGGTGATCAAGGCCATCGAGGACGTGAGCGGTCTGGCACCGCTGCACAACCCGCCGAACCTCACCGGGATAGCGGCCTGCAAGGCCGTTATGCCGAACGTTCCGCAGGCGGCGGTGTTCGATACGGCCTTCCATCAGTCGCTGCCCGAAAAAGCCTATCTGTACGCTATACCTTATGAGTTGTACGAAAAATATAAGATCCGCCGGTACGGTTTTCACGGCACCAGCCATCGGTATGTATCCGAGCGAGCGGCGGCGATGCTCGGCAAGGACGCGAAGGACCTGAAAATTATCACGTGTCATTTAGGCAACGGCGGCAGCGTCGCCGCGGTGGACGGCGGCAGGAGCGTAGACACGAGCATGGGATTCACGCCGCTCGAAGGGCTGGCCATGGGTACGCGCTCCGGCGACATCGACGCGGCGGTGATACCCTATATTATGGATAAAGAGGGCGTAAGCGCGGGCGGCGCGGTGTCGATCCTCAACAAGAAGTCGGGTGTTCTGGGGCTTTCCGGCGTTTCGAGCGACTTCCGCGACATCGAAAGCGCGGCGGACGGCGGCAACGCGCGCGCGCGCGCGGCTCTCGATGTCTTCCTCTACCGCGTAGCGAAATACGTCGGCGCGTACGCCGCCGCGATGAACGGCGTGGACGCGGTTGTATTTACGGCCGGTCTCGGAGAGAATTCGGCCCAGACGCGCAAGGCGGTCTGTTCGTATCTCGGTTTCCTCGGGCTTACCGTGGACGACGAGCGCAACGCTCAGCGCGGCGGCGAGTTCGTCTTCTCGACCGACGGCTCGAAAGTGGCGGCGCTCACGATTCCGACGAACGAGGAGATTGTCATTGCCAGGGACACGGCGGAGCTGTTCGCGTGAATGACGAACCGGAAAAGACGGGGATTGAGAACAGCCTGAACAACGCCCGCTGGGTATTCGGCGCGGACGACGAGACGGCGCTCCCGACACAGCCGGAACCGCCGCCCGTCCCCGAAGCCCGTTCCCCGGCGCCGGAGACGCCGAGCAATCCGCCTAAGGCGAAGAAAAAACCGCCGAAGGCCAGACAAAATCTTCCGGATGCGGATACGGTTTCTACCGGGGTTGTGGCGCTGGTGATAATTGTTATTATCATAGGCGCGCTGGTGGCGCTGGCGGTGATTAACCCGTCGGTGGTATTTTCGCGCCCCGGATATTCGGCTCCGGACACGGCCACGTTTGATATTTTCGGGGACGCGGCGGGAGCCGGATCCGCGCCGGAGAATCTGATCGCGGGAGGGTTCGCGGCGCGTCAGCCGGGTTGGACGTTCTACGCGAATCCCGGCGATAAATTCTGTCTGTATGTGCTGGAGGACGGCGCCGATATACCTGTCAAGCTTACGGACTTCGCCGTCGCCAACATTAATATCCTCGGCGACCGGCTCGTGTTCACGGACATGACCGCCGCCGCCGTCCGGACGGATTCCGGCGATACGTGGCACTTCCGCGACGATGCCGCCGACAGCCCGAAAGCCGCGGATCTGATCCGGCTTTCAGCGGAGGGGACGGCGGCCTTCGGCGGCTCGCTCTACGAGGCCGACGCGTCCAGCCTCTTCCGGGAAGGCGCCGAGCCGCGCGTAACGCGCTGGGCATCCACACCCGGCGTTCGCCGCGTGTACATGTCCGCGGCGCTGGCGGGCGACGGCGCCATATATTGCTCCGTCGCGGCGTTCGCGGACGGCGCGTCCACGCCGTCGGAGGGTTCGGTCGGCGCGCTTCGGATCTCGGTCGGCGCGGCGCGGTTCCTTCCGCTGTATTCCCGCCCGGACTCTCTGGCGCTGCTCGGCGGCACGCTCTACGCGCCATGCGCGGACGGCGCTATAACCATTCCCGCCGATACTTTTTCCCGCGCGTCGTATTTTTCGCTCGAGAATTTCCGCGTCGTCCGGGGGACGGCCTTTTTCCTGTACGAAGGGGCTCTGTGCCGGTTCGATTCGGACGGCGATGTCGCGCGCGTAGCCGACGGCGTGAATGTCCGTGATTTCACCGTCACGAAGAACGGCGATTTGGTTTTCAGCTCCGACGGCGGTTCGCGCGGGATGGTCACGACGCGCTTCATCGTCAACGACGAACTGAGTTCCGACGGCACGCTGCGCGTGTTCACCTCCCCGACGGAACAGATGCTGAAATATTCCGATGCCAGGCATGATATGTCCGACGGCGGGCAGGCGTTCTTCATCTGCGGGGACAAAATATGGAGACTGGATAAAACAATTCAGAAATGGTATACGTACGCGCGCGCGGGCGAAGGATCCTACAGGTTCGGCGCTCCGGATCCCGAGCCGCCGGCCGCCCTCAACCAGCGGCTGAAAGGCTCGGACGCGGGCGGCGTTCCGCTTACGTTCGCGCGGATGGGCGGCGTCAGCCCGGAAAAGATATGGGATTGAGGTATGTTTAGATGAAGAAAGTCGCGCACGTCATCTCGGACACCAATATCGGAGGCGCGGGCCGCTGGCTGCTGTCGTTCCTCTCCGAGGCCCGGGGATACGCGTACGCCGCGGTCGTGCCGGAGGGTTCGGCGCTTATCGCCCCGCTCGCGGAGATCGGAGTTCGGGCCGTCACGGCGCGGGGGATCGGGGAACGCTCGTTCTCGTGGGCGGCGGTGGCGGACTTGCGGCGCGTGTTCCGCCGGATCGCCCCGGACATAGTCCACAGCCACGCGGCGCTTTCGGCGCGGGCCGCGGCAAAGTCTCTCGGGATCAAAACGGTGTACACGCGGCACAGCGTGTTCGCGTCCGCGCCGCACCAGACGCGCTTCCCCGCGAAACAGCTCGGCGGGTTCGCGGGCGGACTGCTCGCGGACGCCGTAATAGCGGTATCCCCGGCGGCGGCGGACAATCTGAGAGCGACGGGCGTCGATCCGCGCAGGATAACAGTCGTCTACAACGCCGCCAGGCCCGTCACGCCCCAGCCGCGCGACCGAGTCCGTTTCGGGCTGTCGGAGGGCGACTTCGTCTGCGCGTGCGTCGCGCGGCTGACCGCCGTCAAGGGGCAGGAGTACCTTCTTCGCGCGGCGGCTCTGCTTTCGGGCGTTCCCGCCATAAAATTTCTGATCGTCGGCGACGGGGAGGATCGGGAGCGATTGACGGCGGCCGCGGATGAGCTGGGTTTGAAGAATGTGGTTTTTACGGGCTTTCTGGAGGACGTCGAGAGCGCGGAGCGCGTCGCGGATCTGGCGGTAAACGTCTCGTACGGCACGGAAGCCACGAGTCTGGCGCTCCTTGAGTGCATGAGCCTGGGCATACCGGCCGTGGCCACGGACTACGGCGGCAACCCATACGTCGTGCGGCACGGCGAGAACGGCATTATCATACCGGCGCGGGACGAAAAAGCGCTTGCGGAAGCGGTGCTTTCGATGTATAATAATGAGACCTTGTACAACGCCGCGTCCGCGGCGGCGCGGCGCGTATTCGCGGAGCGGTTTACCCTGCCCGCGATGGTTGCGGCCACGGAGCGCATCTATACTGGAGTGATGGGCGGTTGATCGAAAACAGCTCGATTCTGGCGTTAATAAGGCGTTTTGCCGCATGGGCGCGAGCGGCGGCGAGCGGCGGCGTGACCGAGAGGGCCGCGATGGCCATAGCGGGGTTCTTCGCCGGAGTGTGGGAACGCTCGCGCGTGAAATCACTCGTCGCCGGCAGCTTCGGCATGGAATCGGCTTTTCGCGAGAGCGCGGCTGGGCGCGGGCTTCACGCTGTCAGCGGGCTGTTCGCCGCGTCGTCCGCAAAGCTCGAGCGTCTGTCCTCGTCCAGCGCCCTGCTGTCGCTCTCCCGGGAGACCGATTTGGCGCTTATCGGCGTATACGCGTCGGTATTCTTCGCGGCGATACTGCCGACCAAGATAATGCTGGCCATATCGGCGCTGACGGTTCTCGCGTTCGCGGTTCAGCTGATGGCGACGGGCAAGGCGCGGCTCGCCTTCCGGCTGCAGGATTTGTTCGCCCTGCTGTTCGCGCTGATAATGATTGCCGGCGCCGCGCTGTCATACTTTCCCGTGGACAGCGCCGTGACGGTTTCGACATACGTCCTGTTCATACTGTTATATATAGCCGCGCGGCACTGCCTTAACACCGAGAACCGTCTGCGCGCCGTCATGTCGCTGGTCGTCGCGGCGGGGGCGCTGGTGTCGCTCTACGGCATATACCAGAAACTTACGGGCAGCTTCGCCGTCAACGAGGCCTGGCTCGACGAGGATATGTTCGGGTCGGCTAACCGCGTATACTCGACGCTCGAGAACCCGAACGTGCTGGGCGAGTTCCTGATCTTCTCGGTGACGGCGTCGTTCGCGGGTCTGTACTTCTTCAAAAGGCCGCTTAACAAGCTGCTGGTGGTCTCCGCGCTTGGGCTTTCGGCGTATTGCATGGCGCTTACGCAGTCGCGCGGGGCGTGGCTTGGGCTGCTGGCCGCGCTGGCGCTGTTCGCGCTCGTGTACGACAGGCGGCTTGTGTGGCTGGCGGTACCGGCGTTGCTGGCCGCGCCGTTCATACTGCCTCCGGACATAATCGAGCGGTTTACCTCGATCGGCAATATGTCCGACGGTTCGACCAGCTACCGCGTCAATATCTGGATGGCGTCGCTTACTATGATCGGCGTGTTTTGGCCGATCGGTATAGGTATGGGCACGAAAACCTTCATATACGTATACGGCAAGTACGCCTACAACGCCGTCAACGCGCCGCATTCGCACAACTTGTTCCTGCAGGTGATAATCGATACGGGCGTATGGGGCCTGATCGCGCTACTGGCGTTTCTCGCGGTGTTCTTTAAGGATATATTCTCGCGGGCGCGCGTCGGCGGAAGGGACCGCGCCGGGGCGGTGCTTGCCGCGGCCGCCGCGGGAATGTTCGGTTTTCTTGTTCAGGGGCTTACGGATAACGTCTGGTTCAACTATCGCGTAGTGATGTTTTTCTGGCTGATGGCGGCGATGTCCGCCGGGGCGCCGATTTCGGGGAAGGAGGATACCGCGTGAAAATTGTCAGGGACGGCAGGCTGTTCGGCGCGCTTAACCTCTTGGATATTATCATAATTCTGGCCGTTGCCGCGGCGGGGTTCGTCGCGTGGCGGTATGTTTCGGGCGGGGCGCTTGGCGGCGAGCGCGGGCCGATCCATTTCACCGTCGAGCTGAACGACGTCACGGACGAGTTTATTGGCAAGATACGCGTCGGCGACGACATAAAAGACAGCGTAAAAGGGTACTACCTCGGTAAGGTGTCGGACGTCCGGCCCGAAGAGTACGTTCTGAACAACTGGGACTCGCGGACGGAGGCATACGTTAAATCGGTCGTGCCGGGGAGGAAAACCGTCAGGGTGGAAATAGCCGCGGACGGCGTTATGAACGAGCGCGCGATATACGCCGGGGAGATCGCCGTCAAGATCGGCCGCGAGACGAGCATAAAAGGCAAGGGATACGCCGGCACGGGCTACATCGTCGAACTGCGGGAGGACTAAGGAATGATAAAACAGGGCAAATTGTTCGGTAATGTCAGCCTTATCGATATATTCGTGCTTATAGTCGTCCTCGGGGTGATCGCCGGCGGGATTTATAAATTTACATCCCCCGAGACCGCGTCCGGCCAGAACAGGGCGACGATCGTCTACACCCTGCGCGTCGAGGGCGTCCGCGCGTTCACGTTTGATTACTATCATCCGGGCGACCTCTGCTTCGACCGCAAGACCGAGGAGGCGATCGGCGCTATCGCCGGCGTCCGGCAGGAACAGTTTGAGCAGCGCACGATTCTGGAGGACGGCAGCGTCGTTTTCGCGCCGGTTCCGGATCTTATCACGGTTTATGTCGATATAGAGACGGAGGGGCGAGAGACCGGCGCGGCGTATTATTCCGGCGGCAACTACGAGCTGAAGGCCGGATCGGAGATACCGTTCATGACGCGCTGGATCGTCGTCCAGGGTATTATTGACGATGTGCATTCTAAGAACCTGTATTCATAGATGGAATCGACGTCTTTTCGGCTGATTTCCCGTCGTTGACCGTCAGCCAAAAACTTGCGTACTCTCTGAGTACGCGGCGTTTTCCGCTTCCTCGCCCGGCAGGAAATCATCGCGAAAATCCGCCGATTCCACTAATGAATACAGGTTCTAAATAAGGAAGGGCGATTTTATGAAATTTAATTATTCCGGCAAGAACGTCGCGGTATCCGAACGCGTGAAGGAGCAGGTTGAGAAGAAGATCGGGCGCGTTTCGCGCGTATTGCCTGAAAACAGCGAGATATTTGTTACGCTGTCTTCGGGCAAGATTGATTTCAAGGTGGAGATAACCGTGCCGCTGAAAAAGCGCGTTCTCCGCGCCGAAGCGTCCGCGCGGGACGCGTACGCCGCCATCGATATAGTGGTGGATTCCCTGGACAGACAGATGGTCAAATATAAGAAGCGGCTGAGCGACCGCGCGCGCCGGGGAGCGTTGCAGGCCTCCGCCGCGAAGGAAGAGTTGCGGTTCGCGTTCCAGGCAGAGCCATACGACGACGAACCGGACGAGCCTGTCATACGCAAATCCAAGCGGATTTCGATCAAGCCGATGGATCCCGAGGAGGCCGTTATGGAGATGGAACTGCTCGGCCACGGTTTCTTCGTATTCCGCAACGCCGACACCGACGAGGTGAACGTGGTCTACAGGCGTTCCGACGGCTACGGCCTTATCGAGCCGGGGGCGTAAGCGATGGAATATGTATTCGCGACCGGTAACGCCCATAAGCTGGAAGAATTACGCCGTATCGCCGCGGGTTCGGGCGTCGCTTTCGTGTCGATGAAAGACGCGGGCGCCGACCTTGATATAGCGGAGGACGGAGCGACGTTCGCCGAGAACGCCGCGATCAAGGCGCTCGCCGCCGCGCGGGCGACCGGGCGGTACGCGCTGGCCGATGATTCGGGGCTTTGCGTCGATTATCTGGGCGGAGCGCCCGGCGCGCTGTCCGCGCGGTTCATGGGCGAGGACACGCCATATTCGGTAAAGAACGCCGAAATCATCCGGTTGCTTGAGGGCACGGGGGAGGAAGGGCGCGGCGCGCGGTTCGTCTGCGTCATCGCGCTCTCCGCGCCGGACGGGACCGTCATAACCGAAACGGGCGAGGTCGCCGGGGTTATCGCGAAAGAACCGTCGGGCGGCGGCGGTTTCGGTTACGATCCGATTTTTCTTATCCCGGAGCTGGGTAAAACCGCCGCCGAGCTTTCCCCCGCCGAGAAGGATGCCGTGAGTCACCGCGGGAAGGCGCTGCGAAAAATGCTGGCCAGGATCGCGGGCGGATCGCCGTGAGAATTCTCGTGGTATCGGACACGCACCGCGAAACGTCGTCGCTGGTGAAGATAATCCGCGCCGCGCGGGGCGGGTTCGATATGATTCTGCACTTGGGGGACTGCGCGCCGGATTCGCTGGCGGCGGCGTCCGCCGCGCCGGGGTCGGAGGTGTTCGCCGTTCGCGGCAACTGTGACGGGAGCGATCCGGCGTATCGGGACTGGCTTGCCATCCCGGCGGACGGGCATGTCGTTTTTATGACGCACGGACATCGGTACGGCGTATCGGCGGGCGACACGACACGGCTGTATTACGCCGCCTTGGAGCGCGGCGCGGACGTCTGTCTCTTCGGTCATACGCATTTCCCGGTGATCGAGCGCGGCGGCGGTCTCCTGACGGTCAATCCGGGCAGCCTGTCCCGGCCGAGAGGTTTCCCCGCGCCAACCTACGCGGCGCTGACGATCAGCGGCGATATAGTTGACGCTTCCATAATCGCAGTATACGGCGACGGGATCTACCGCCCCGCCGACATCTGATACTAATTCCACTCTAAAGGACGCCGAATATTTTTTCGGTCCGCGCCTGGAATTTTGCGCGATAGAATGTTGCGTGATCAAGAAAAATTCTTCCAGGCAAAATTCAGATCCGCGCGGACACGCAAGCTCAAAAAAATATTCGGCGCAAATCTAAGTGGCGTTAGTATGAAGGAGACGACGAAATGGCCTATAATGGAAAGAAGCTGGCTCTCATCGTTATGGACGGCGTGGGCCTGCGCGGCTCGGATTTCGGCAACGCCGTTAATCTGGCCTACACGCCGACGCTCGACGAACTGATGGCAAAATATCCGTTCACGCAGCTGAAAGCGCACGGCACCGCCGTCGGTCTGCCCGACGACAGCGACATGGGTAATTCCGAGGTCGGGCATAACGCGATCGGATGCGGCCAGATCTACAGTCAGGGGGCGAAGCTCGTCAACGTCTCTATCGAAACTGGCGCGCTGTTCAAGTCGCCGGTCTGGGAGGCGCTGGTCAGAAACGCGCGGATGTCGGGCGGGACGATGCATTTCCTCGGTCTTCTCTCGGACGGCAACGTCCATTCGCACATCAACCACCTGAAAGCGCTTATCACGGGCGCGAAGGCTTCGGGAGCCGCCAACGTCCGCGTCCACGCGCTGCTGGACGGGCGCGACGTGCCGGCCACCAGCGCTCTAGAGTATATCGACGTCATTGAGAAGCACATGGCCGCCCTGAACGGCGGCGGCTTTGACGCGCGCATCGCGTCGGGCGGCGGCCGCATGAAGGTGACGATGGACCGCTACGAGGCCGATTGGAGCATGGTTCGGCGCGGCTGGGAGACGCACGTCATGGGCGAGGGGCGCAGGTTTACCTCCGCGCGCGAAGCCGTACTGACATATCGGCGGGAGGACGACGGCGTCATCGACCAGGATCTTCCTCCGTTCGTCGTCGCGCGGGACGGGGAACCGATCGGGCGGATCGCGGACGGCGACAGCGTCGTCCTGTTCAATTTCCGGGGCGACCGCGCCATTGAGATAAGCCGCGCGTTTGACGACGCCGAGTTTACGAAGTTCCCGCGCCCGTACTATCCCAAGGTGATGTACGCCGGGATGCTGCAATACGATGGCGACGCTAAAATACCCAATAATTACCTTGTGACGCCGCCGGATATAAAGAATACGCTCTCCGAGCTGCTCGTCGCCAACGGCGTCCGGCAGTACGCCGTCAGCGAGACGCAGAAATACGGTCATGTTACGTACTTCTGGAACGGCAACAAGACGGGTAAGTTCTCCGAGGAGCTGGAGGAGTACCGCGAGATACCTTCCGACAACGTATCGTTTGACGAGCGCCCGTGGATGAAGTGCGCCGAGGTGACTGACGCGGTTATCGCGGAGATTATCCGGGGCGAGTACGGCTTCATCCGCGCGAACTACCCGAACGGCGATATGGTAGGACATACCGGTAATTTCCAGGCGGCGCGCGTCGCGGTCGAGTCCGTGGATCTGTGTCTCAAGCGCCTGCTGACCGCGGCGCGAGCCGCCGATATGGCTGTGATCGTCACCGCCGACCACGGCAACGCCGACGAGATGTACGAAGCGACGAAAGACTTGACGCGCGTGAAGCCGAAGACGAGCCACACCCTCAATCCGGTTCCTTTCATTATATATGACGCGGGGCGGCGCTACGAACTGCGGGATGGCGCGTTCGGGCTGGCGAACATCGCGGCGACCGTCGCGGGGATACTCGGGATCGAGCCGCCCGCCTGCTGGGAAGCGTCCATGCTGAAATGACGGATGTCATAGTGATTGGGGGCGGCGCGTCCGGAATGGTGTGCGCCGGTCGGGCAGCCGAGCTGGGCGCGGAAGTCCTGCTCATCGAGCGCAACGCTCTTCTGGGGCGCAAGCTGCGCATAACGGGCAAGGGTCGCTGCAATATCGCCAACAACTGCCCGCCGGAGACGGTCGTCGCGAACTGCGTCTCGAACGGCAGTTTTCTCAACTCGGCGATCCGGCGCTTCCCTCCGTCGGAGATTATGGCGTTTTTCGAGCGGCTTGGCGTACCGCTTAAGACAGAGCGCGGAAACAGGGTGTTCCCCGCGTCGGACAGAGCCTCCGACGTCGCGGACGCCCTCGCGGGGTACTGCCGGGCTAACGGTGTCAGGATTATGACGGATACGCGCGCCGCGGACGCGCGTCCGGGCGGCGTTACGGTCGGAGGGCGGATGATTCCGTCGCGGGCGGTGGTCGTCGCGGCAGGCGGCAGGAGTTATCCCGCGACGGGTTCCTCCGGAGACGGGTACCGCTTCGCGAAGTCCGTCGGACACACGGTCTCGCGGCTATCGCCGTCGCTCGTGCCGCTGTTGTCGGACGACGCGTGGATAGCGGACGCGGAAGGGCTGAGCCTGCGGAATGTCCGCGTGTCGCTGAGGTCGGGCGGCCGTGAGGCGTATTCCGGGTTCGGCGAGATGCTGTTCACGGCGAAGGGCGTCTCCGGCCCGATCATACTTACCGCGAGCGCCCATATGCCGGACGGCGCGGCGGAGCTTTTCATAGACCTAAAGCCGGCACTGACCCCGGAAGCGCTGGACGCCCGCGCGCTGCGGGACTTCGGGCTGTATAAGAACAAAACCGCCGCGAACGCGCTGACGGATCTGCTTCCGGCGCGGTTGATCCCGGCGGTTCTGGGACAGGCCGGGATCGCGTCCGAGCGCCGGATAAACGGCGTTACGCGAGCGGAGCGATCGGCGCTTGTCGCGGCGCTCAAAGGACTTAGAGTATCGGTATCCGGCAAGGCCGGGTTCGACGAGGCGATCATAACGCGCGGCGGCGTGTCCGCGAACGAGGTCAATCCGCGCGCGATGGAATCGAAAATCGCGCCGGGGATGTACTTCGTCGGTGAGACGCTCGATCTGGACGCCGTGACGGGCGGATTCAATCTGATGATCGCGTTCGCGACGGGCTGGGCGGCGGGCGAAGCCATAGGAAGGGGAATCGTCGGTGGGGTTTAAGGTCGCGATAGACGGTCCGTCCGGGGTCGGCAAATCGACGCTGGCGAAGGGGCTGGCGGCGCGTTTTGGCTTCCTGCATTTGGACACTGGCGCGATGTACCGCGCCTGCGGATTGTACCTGATCGGTCTTGGGGCCGCGTTCTCGGATAACGCGGCGGCAGTCGAAGCGCTCCGCGGGATGGATATACGCGTGGAACTCGGCGCGGACGGCCAGCGCGTTTTTATCAACGAGCGCGACTTTACGCCGGTACTTCGGACTCCGGACGGCGATCACGCATCCAGCGCGGCGGGCAAGGTTCGGGCGATCCGTGAGGAACTGGTCGCTCGGCAGCGGGCGATAGCCGCCGGGCGCGACGTAGTGCTTGATGGGCGCGACATCGGCACCGTTGTTTTGCCGGACGCGGAAGTAAAGCTCTTCCTGACGGCCGGCGCCGGGATTCGCGCGGCGCGGCGCGCGGCGGAGAACGCCGCGAAGGGCATAGCGTCGGATCCGGCGGAGACGCTGAGCGAGATTGAGCGCCGGGATTACGCCGACACTCACAGGGCGCACTCGCCGCTGGCGAAAGCGGCGGACGCCGTCGAAATAGACACGAGCGCGATGTCCGCCGACGAAGTACTGGCGGCGGCGGCTGCTATAATCGAGGAAAAGCGGGGCGGTTGACATGCTGTATACGGTCGGCAGAGCGATAGTCTGGGTTTGGTTTCACGCCGTCTACCGGCTCCGCGTAACGGGGCTTGAGAATATACCGTCGGAGGGCGGCGCGATCATATGTTCCAACCACGTCTCCGCGGCGGATCCTATCGCGCTGGGAGTGGTCGTTCGCCGGAAGATCGTGTTTCTGGCTAAAAAAGAATTATTCAGGAACCGGATTGCGGCTTGGGCGTTACGCAAACTCGGCGCGATTGAGATCGACCGGGGCGCTTCCGATATAAAGGCGTTCCGCGCCGGCGTCAAATCGGTTAAGGGCGGCAGGCTTCTCGGTATATTTATACAAGGACACCGTATGTATGAGAGCGGCTTGGCCGCTGATCAGGCGAAGGGCGGCGCGGCGCTTTTCGCGAACCGCACGGGCGCTCCGGTCGTACCTGTGCTCATCCGGGCGAGCTATCGCCCGTTTTCGCGCGTTTTTATCGATTTCGGCAAGCCTGTGGACTTTTCGGATTGGGCGGGCGGGCGCGTTGGCTCGGCGGAGATATCGGCTATGGCCGAGCGGATTATGTCCGATATTATCAATCTTGGCAATAGTTAGCAAACAAGAAAATATTGGGAAAATGTCAGAACATTAGAACATTTGACTTTCTACCGAAAAAGTTGTTGACTATGGTGTCAGGTAGTTGTATTATATAGAGATGAAACAAGATTGAGTTGATATGCCGTGAAAGTTTCGCTGGCGATGTCCGCCGGTTTCTGCGGCGGCGTCCGCTCCGCCGTGCGGCGTGTATATAATGAAGCGCGTAAAGGCAAGATATATACGTTGGGCAGCGTCATCCACAACAGACGCGTCACGGAAGGGTTGGCGGGATTGGGCGTTCGTGTCGCTCGGACGGCGGCGGACGTTCCGGTTGGGTCGCGCGTCGCGATACGCAGTCACGGCGTTCCGCCTCGGGTTTACGAAGATTTGCGTAAACGCGGCGTCGATATTATTGACTGCACATGTCCGTTCGTCGCGGGTATCCAACGATTGGCGCGAGAAGCTTCGGTGTCCGGCAAGACGGTTATCGTCGCCGGGGACGCGAGTCATCCCGAGGTAATCGGGATTATCGGCTGGGCTGGCCGCGCTGTCGTCTTTGGTTCGGCGGATGAAGCGCGGGCGAGCGATCTGTCCGATGTCGGCGAATGCGTACTGCTCGCGCAATCCACGCTGAGACACGGCACGTACGCGGAAATAGCCGAAGTTTTGTCCGCGAGGGGTGTTGCTGTCGAGTGCCGCGAGACAATATGCGGCGCTACGCGCGCGCGGCAGGACGAAGCCGCGCGGTTGTCCGCCGAATGCGGCGCTATGGTCGTACTTGGCGACGCCGACAGCTCAAACGCGCGGAAGCTCGCCGAGGTTTGCGCGGAACGCTCGGATCGGGTATTCTTTGGAGAGGATATATGGCAGGCGCTTTCCGGGATACGCGAATGGGCGGCGGTTTGCCGCCCGGATATAATTGGTATCACAGCGGGGGCTTCCACGCCCCCGGCGATAATAAAGGAGGCTGTCAGACTGATGAGCGAATTTGAGAACCCCAACGGACAAGGCGCCGAAGACAGCGGCGCGCCGGATGTCGAAATTGCCCAGGCGAGCGTTGACGTCGTGCCTGAGGCGGAGTTTGAGCAGATGCTGAACGAATCGCTGGTCACTTTACATACAGGCGATTACATCCGAGGTACGGTTATTTCCGTCACCCCGACCGGCGAGGTTTCGGTCAATATCGGTTTCAAGTCCGACGGGCTGATACAACGCTCTGAGTTTTCCGATGATCCGAACAAGAATCCCGCCGACTATGTTAAACCCGGCGACGAGATAGATGTCTTTGTCATCAGGGTCAACGACGGCGAGGGAAACGTCCTGCTCTCGAAGAAGCGCGTTGACAGCCAGAAGAGTCTCGATGAGTTTGAGGCGGCCGTGGCGGAGAAGAGTGTCTTTACGGGAAAAGTCGTAGACGCGGTCAAAGGCGGGCTTATCGCGGTTATCAACGAGGTTCGGGCTTTTGTGCCCTCGAGCCAGATTGCCGGGCGTTATGTAGAGGACACGAGAGCCTATGTCGGTCAGGAGCTGGATTTCAATATCCTTGAGGTGGATAAATCCAAGCGCCGCGTCATCGCGGGCCGGCGTGAACTTGCGCGCAGGCAGGCCGCCGAGAAGAAAGAGCTTGTGTTCAACGCGCTCGACATTGGCGCCGTTGTGACGGGGAAGGTGAGCCGTATCGCGGATTTCGGCGCGTTTGTCGATCTGGGCGGCGTAGACGGGCTTATCCACATCTCCGAGTTGGGGTGGAACCGTGTCAAACACGTCTCGGACGCGTTGAGCGAGGGCGACGAGGTTACGGCTACGGTCATTAACATCAACCGCGATAAGGAAAAGATTTCGCTGTCTTTGCGCACGGAGGAGAACAATCCGTGGTATTCCGCCGTGGAACGGTATCCGGTCGGGTCTATTGTCGAGGGCAAAGTAGTGCGTCTCGTGCCCTTCGGCGCTTTCATTGAATTTCCCGATGGCATTGATGGCCTTGTCCACATATCCCAGATCGCCGAGCATCGCATTGAAAAGCCCGAGGATGAGTTGGAGCTTGGTCAGTTCGTGCGGGTGCAGGTTACGAACGTTGACGTAGAGAAGAAAAAACTGAGTCTCTCGAAGAAGCTGGCGGATCGAGCCATTGCCGACGCGGAACGCGAAGCTTATGACGCCGAGCGGGAATCCGAGTACGAATCGGAGGAGTTTTGTGTGAATCCGCAAGATTCCGAAAACGAAGCGTGACACGAACCGAATGACGATTCGAATTTCGGAGATTGGTGATATGCCAATCTCCGATTTGAATGAGGAGACTGGGCAATGTCCGATAAAATTTGGAATGAAAGCATAGAATTGGGTTCGCGGGATTACATTCGGTCGATACAGTTGGAGCGCCTGAAGGCTACTGTCGCGCATGCCGGCGGCGTGCGGTTCTACCGCGAGCGGCTTGATTCGGACGTGATACATACTCCGGACGACTTGAGGAAATTGCCTTTTACGACGAAATCCGATCTGCGTGACAACTATCCGTTTGGATTTTTTGCTGTACCGAAAGAACGTGTCGTTCGCGTACACGCCTCCAGCGGAACTACAGGCAAGCCGACCGTAGTCGGCTATACCGCCGCCGACTTGGATTCCTGGAGTGAATGCGTGGCGCGCATCATAACGATGGCGGGCGTTACCGAGCGCGACACCGCGCAAATATCGTTCGGGTACGGCCTGTTCACAGGAGCGCTGGGTTTGCATTACGGGCTGGAGAGGGTCGGCGCGGCGGTGATCCCGATCTCGTCGGGCAACACCGCGAAGCAACTCATGATAATGAGGGATTTCGGCGTCACTACGCTGATCGCGACGCCTTCTTACGCGATCCACCTTGGTGACGCGCTGGCCGAGCACGGAATGTCTAAGGACGATCTGACGCTGAAATACGGTTTGCTTGGCGCGGAGGGGCACACGCTCTCGATGAACGCCGAGATTGAGGGCAAGCTTGGAGTGCTGGCACTGGAAAATTACGGGCTGTCGGAGGTAGGAGGCCCGGGCGTATCCGGCGAATGTCCGTGTAAGCGCGGAATGCATATTAATGAAGATAATTTCATCTGTGAGATCATCGATCCGGACACGCTGGAGGTACTGCCGCCGGGTGCCGAGGGCGAACTCGTCATAACGACGATCAATAAGGAGTGTATGCCGCTTCTCAGGTACCGTACCCGCGACATATCCCGGCTTATCCCCGAGCGTTGCGAATGCGGCCGCGCGAGCCTTCGCATGGCGAAGGTGAAAGGGCGCACCGACGACATGCTCATCATTAAGGGCGTCAACGTGTATCCTAGTCAGGTCGAGTCCGTCGTAATCGGCATGGAGCACATCAGTCCATACTATCAGTTGGTCGTGACAAAAAAAGGACGCTTCGACAACCTGGAGGTACACGTGGAAGTGGACGACCCGGCGTTGCTGGAACGTTATTCCGAACTCGAGGCGCTTGAGCGGACTCTGCGCGAAAAGATACATTCAGTGTTGGGCTTGGATATACGCGTCGTCTTGCGTGAGCCGAAATCGATTGAGCGGACGGCGGGCAAGGCGAAGCGCGTCCTGGATTTAAGGGGGAACGGCGAATGAGCGGCAAGATATTGATGCTCGGGAACGCCGCCGTGGCTCGCGGAGCCTACGAGGCGGGCGCGGCGTTCGTCTCGAGTTACCCCGGGACGCCCTCGACGGAGATCACCGAATGCGCCGCCGACTATCCCGAACTCTACGCCGAGTGGGCGCCGAATGAGAAAGTGGCGGCTGAAACCGCCATAGGCGCTTCGGTCGCGGGCGCGCGCGCGATGACATGCATGAAACACGTGGGGCTGAACGTCGCCGCCGACCCGGTTTTCACGGCAAGTTATACTGGAGTGAACGGCGGGTTGGCGCTGGTCGTCGCGGACGATCCGGGGATGCACTCGAGTCAGAACGAGCAGGATTCGCGCAATTACGCGCGTTCCGCTAAATTGCCGATGCTCGAGCCTGCGGACAGTGCCGAGTGCAAGTCGTTCACAAAACTGGCCTTCGAGTTGAGCGAACGCTTCGACACGCCAGTTTTGCTGCGGCTATCCACGCGCGTGTCTCACTCCCAAAGTTTGGTTGAGTTGGGAGAACGCGAAAGCGTGGAACGTAAGGCGTATAAGAAGGATCCCATGAAATACGTCATGATGCCCGGAATGGCTAAATTGCGCCATCTTGTCGTAGAAAAACGCGTGACGGACACGATGGCGTACGCCGAGGGCGCGGATATTAACCGTATTGAGTACCACGATAAATCCGTCGGGATAATCGCCGCCGGTATCGCGCACGCCTACGCCCGGGAAGCGCTCGGAGAACGCGCCAGCTACCTGAAATTGGGTATGGTCTGGCCCTTGCCGGAACTCCTGATCCGCGAATTCGCCGCGAATGTCGGAGAGCTTTGGATTATAGAGGAATTGGATCCATTTATTGAACGCGAGGTTCGGGCTATGGGAATAGCCGCTCGCGGCAAGACGGACTTTTCGCCGTGCGGGGAGTATACATCCGAGGAGATACGCGCGGTTGTACTGGGAGAACCCGCCGTATGCGCGGATCCGCCGGAGAATATTCCGGGGCGTCCGCCTGTCATGTGCGCGGGATGCCCGCACCGCGGCGTTTTCAATGTCCTCAGCCGTATGCGGCTGACTGTTTTGGGCGACATCGGGTGCTACACTCTTGGCGCTCTGCCGCCGCTTAACGCGCTCGACACGTGCCTGTGCATGGGCGGATCGGTTTCGATGGCTCATGGCATGGAAAAGGCGGCCGGGCGCGATTTCTCGAAAAAAGCCGTGGCCGTCATCGGCGACTCGACGTTCCTGCATTCCGGAATCACCGGCCTGATCGATATAGTGTATAACAAGGGCGCGTCCACGATTATCATACTGGACAACTCGATTACGGGCATGACGGGCCACCAGCAGAATCCGGCCACCGGGCTGACGCTGAGGAACGAGCCGACGCGAAAGCTCGACTTGGAGGCGCTTGTGCGCGCGGTCGGCGTTGACCGCGTCACGGTGGTCGATCCGTTCGACGACGGCGCGACAGCGGCGGCGATCAAGGCCGAACTGGACGCCGACGAGCCGTCGGTCATCATCGCGCGGAGGCCGTGCGCGCTGCTTAAAGGCGTGAGGTACACGGGCAAGTGTGTCATAACGGAAGATTGCCGCGATTGCGGCGCTTGCGTACGGTCGGGCTGTCCGGCCATATCGCGGCGGAGCGGGCGGCCCCGCATAGATCCGGCGCAATGCGTCGGCTGCGATTACTGCCGGGGGCTGTGCAAATTCGGCGCCATAGGGCGCGTGGAGTAGGAGCGGGGAAATGTCGGGGACGAACATAATGATCGTGGGTGTCGGCGGTCAGGGTACGCTTCTGGCCAGCCGCGTAGTGGGCGGCGCGGCCATCTCCGCCGGGTTTGACGTGAAGGTTTCGGAAGTGCACGGGATGAGCCAGCGCGGCGGCGCGGTCGTAACGTATGTGAAATATTCGCGGCAGACGGTATCGTCGCCTATCATCGGTCTGGGCGGAGCGGATCTCGTTTTGGCGTTCGAGCCGCTTGAGGCGCTGCGAAGCGCGGCGTTCCTAAAGCCCGGCGGCGCCGTCATAACGAATACGCGCCGCGTTGACCCTATGCCCGTCGTGGTTGGCGTTGCGGAATATCCCGAGGGTATAGCGGATAAGCTTCGCGCGTTGGGCTTCGACGTGGCCGAGGCGGACGCGGCGGGGATCGCGGCCGAATGCGGCAGCCAGAAAGCCGCCAACATCGTCATGATCGGATTGCTCGCGGCGCGGCGCGCGGACTTCTCGAAAGCGGAGTGGCTGGCCGCCGTCGAGGCGTCCGTGCCGAAGCGGTTTTTGGACGTCAATATCCGCGCGTTTGAAGCCGGATACGCGGTTGGGTCATGATTGCCGCCGCCGTTCCAAAAGCCGACGTAAAAGCGTTGATGAACAAGCTGCTGCGCGAGGACGCGTTTGATTCCTTCGAGCTGCGCCAGGCGACGGTGGTATCGTTCGCTAAGTTCTTCATCGAAGGCGGCGAAGATCAGCCGCCCGCGGATGGTAAAGATCAGTCCGACGCAGTACGGAGCGAACCCACCAAATGGTCGCGCGCGCGGCCAATCGCTCTGGGGATAGTGCGCGCGGGGGGCGCCCCGAAATATATGAAGATTGTTTTCGCGCTGACAAAAGAAAAGTTGGCGGAAGTCCACCCGAACGCCGCCTCGCTTTTCATCAACATTGTGTATGAGGACGGCGCCGCGCAGATCACGGCGGGATCGAGCGAGCATACGTTCTCGCTCGACCGGGCGGCCGAGCGGTCCGCGGACGAGTTTGCGCGGGGGTTTTTGCGGAGTATCGGGGTTGCGGCGGGATAAAGCGGACGGGCGATACGCGCCCGTTTTACCCTATATATTTTCGCATATTTTTTAAGGCGCTCTTCTCCAGCCGCGAAACCTGTGCCTGGGATATGCCGATCTCCTCGGCGACCTCCATCTGTGTCTTGCCCTCGAAAAACCGCAGGTTGAGGATGTGCTTCTCGCGGTCGTTCAACCGTTTCATCGCCTCGGACAGGGAGATGTTATCCAGCCAGCTCGTATCCGAGTTTTTCTCGTCCGACACCTGATCCATGACGAATACCGCGTCGTTGCCGTCGTGATAGACTGGTTCAAACAGCGAGATAGGATCCTGAATCGCGTCCAGCGCGAAGAGCACGTCTTCCCTCGGCAGACCGAGTTCCGCGGCGATTTCCTCTATCGTCGGTTCCTTCGAGTTCTTAGATGTGAGCTTTTCTTTCGCGGCCAGCGCTTTGTACGCCGTATCGCGTAGCGACCTGCTGACGCGTATGGCGTTGTTGTCGCGTAGGTAACGCCGGATCTCCCCGATTATCATCGGAACGGCGTATGTCGAAAACTGCACGCCGTGGGATGTATCGAAATTGTCTATGGCCTTGATCAGGCCGATACACCCCACTTGGAATATGTCGTCAATATATTCGCCGCGGTTGTTGAACCTCTGGATAACGGAGAGGACGAGCCTCAGGTTGCCGTATATATATTCTTTCCGGGCTTCACTGTCGCCTTGGGTTATGCGGTCGAAAAGCTCTTTTTTTTCATTCTTTTTTAGCACGGGCAGTTTCGACGTATTTACGCCGCATATCTCGACTTTGTTCGCGTACACTCCCCAAGCCCCCAAGTATTGTTTTTTGGCGCGCGGAACCTCATGCCCGCGCGCTTTCACCTTATAAATTTTTACAGTTAATAGTAGTTTTATACTGGTAATTAATGTTTTAACATGCGCTGTCCAGGATCAATAAAAAATGGAAGGATTTTCACTCGCCGTGTATCCAGGCATGAGAGCGCGGCGCGCTTCAAGTCAGCCATCACTGTAAACCTTGGCTCGGTATAAGGAAATCTTTATCAAACAAGTAAAAGCGTTCCATATGTACGATTAATAATCATATATATGGCGTGTTTTTTCGTTCGTCCGATAAGGGAATGAGACCTCATTTATGAATAAAGATTTTCTCAATATTGATGAGGGCTTACAGAAATTCTGTCACGCAATAATCAGTTGTGTCAGCGGTATTTGACATGCTGGTCGGGCGACCGAAGGAAGAGGGGATCCCCTGAACCGTATAGAAGAGGTCCCCTCAAAACTTACCGCGGAAATTTGCGCGCGCTTTGCTCAACAATACGATGAGGGAGCGGTTTGGAATATGAGCGCAAACCCGCCGGGGAGTCCGCCCCGACCGCGCCAGAGTATAACCATTTCGCCGGGGTGATTGCGCCGACACGCCCTAAACGCCGTCGGGCTTTTCCGCGACTCCCGCTTGGTTGTCCGATTTCGTTCCGCGCGACTTGTACGTGAAAATATTTCCGCCGGCATTGCCGTCCGCGCCGCGGTTCAGCGCTTGTATAGCTTGTTTATAGTATTTTCGCAGTTCCAGAATATTATGGAACGGCTGGCTCACGCCCGCGTAAATATCGTATTGAGCAAAAAATTCGCGGAGCGCTCCCAGTTCCAGTTCGGCCGCCGTTTGATCCGCGCCGCTCATTATGATGACGACGCTGTTAAGGTAGACGAAATAATAGAAATCGGAGCGGAGTTTAGAGAACGTATCCCGGAAATAAGCCAGATGCGTGACGGTGCGCTCATATTGGGATACGTCCACGACCGCGACGCGCAAACCCGCGGAAATTCTCGTCATAGCGTCCGGCAAAGCGTCGGGGCGCCCGCCGTCCAGCAATTCGATCAGCCATGTTTCGGAGAAGAACTGCTCGGTTATGCGGTCGTCGCCGCCGGCGCGGTTCGCTTCCGCAATCCGTTCGCACGCGGCTTCGATTATCTCATAGTCTTTCGCCTCAAACGGCTTTTGGCACGCCACGATTGATATATTGGCAATCTGTACGCCGTTTTCGTCGAAAATCTTGCCGTTGATCCTGTCATACGCAAGCTCATCCGAACGCATCAGCGCGATGGTTTCGGACTCGGCGTAGGCTTTAATGAACCCGGCGCGGTTGAAAAAATCAACTGTCTCGTGAGAAAACGTACCCAGGCGGATCAGTTCGTTCCAAATCGGATCGTCCTCTACGGGATTATCCGTGTGCGCCAGCAAACGGTAGCTGGTGTCGAAAAAAGCGACAGGGTTGCCAAGCGCTCCGGACGTCTCATCCAGAATGCGGCGAATTTTTTCCTCCACGTTCGTTTCCCCCTTAAATTAATGGTGCCGCGCTTCTTCAGGACATATCCGCGATAGCGCGCGTCAAGCGGTACACGTTCGACACCGCGAGTATTATTTCCTCGTCCGAGGCGTTTCGATTCTCAAGCGTTTGGGTGTATACCACATAGAAGATGCCGCCCGCGAGAAAATTAGACACAACCGCCTGTCCGCCGAGCAGTCCGCAACTGGACGCCACGAAGCGCAGCATGATGTTCATCTGTTCCCTGTCCGCATCTTTCAACAGACGCTCGATAATGTTGAAACGCTCCCGGAACAGCGCGCACGCGCGGATACCTATCTCCGTAACCGAGAGGTCCGCCATTTCTTTGGCCACATGTTCGCGCGTGACGTTCAGCCATAGTTCCAGCAATTCATATTTGTCCTTAAAGTGCGCGTAGAACGCGGTGCGGCTGACCAACGCCTCCGCGCATATGTCGAAAACAGAAATCTTCGCGAACGTCCGACGTCCTAAAAGAGCTGTCAGGGCGTTGAACAACGCTTTTCTAGTCTTTACCACCCTTAAATCCTCTTTTTTGAAATTACCAGGCATGGGGATACGCTCCTCATATCGACGATTATTCCATAATATTCTATGTCACGCCCCGCCTTTTAAGACGGCGCCCATTGCTCATAATATCACGAACTATGTTTTGCTCCGTTAACATTTTTTAACTGACAAAACGAAGCCAAGCGGGACTTTATTACGGCAACCGCGCGCGGGTTTTCGCGTTCAGCGCACCTTTTTACCGCCATTTGAACTTTAGCGGACTTTTTAGCGCATGGAATCAAATCCCATAATTCCCATACCCGCATTAGCGTATAAGACAACAACATCTCCATAGTCAGCCGGCTCTCATCCACTACGAAACCACGGATAAACACTCCGATTGTTTCAAGTAATGAGACGTTGCGTGGGAGACTTTTGTCCGTTCGGCGATCTTAGCGCATATTGTTCACCGATAAATCTATTATAGCTCATTCGGTGATTTTTTGCAAGATTTAGTTTTTTATCATTTTATTGAGTGAAAGATTTTCGATAGATCCTCAGCACCTTTATAATATTTTCCCCAATCGTATTTCTTACCCGAAAAATCACACAACACAATTCACTTAATTTTCACCCCCGCCAACCCCGCCAAAGTTAAGCGGCTTGCGGTGGTGGGCGTTAGTAACACGTTAACGACACGGTTTACACACTGTCAGTCTGTCCGCCGTAACTTCCTGTGGCTTCGGGCGATTGCCTGAAATTGTCAGCCATACTTAAATGCAAACTGAATCAATGGAATTTTTGTTCAGATTAAAAAACTTGATTTTTGAGATACAAAAGTATATACTAAGAAAGTAAGAGGCGGAAATAACCGCTATCAGCTGGGTAAGCGGCGAGAGAGGTGAACATATGGAAGACGATATGAATCAAACCGAAGCATTGGTGCAACAAGCGCGGGAAAGTGCTTATAAAGATGTACTGTTAGCCATCCACGATGCGAAAAATCTCGAGGAACTGTTCGATAGGATAAAGGATTGGCTCACGCACAAAGCGTAGGACAAACAACAAATAACGGCCCAGACAGTGCCAAGCCGTTAAAGCACAACTTAGGGCGGGCTTACCATCGCCCCACAGACCAAGATCATTATAACGCGGTCATTGCGACTTTGCAAGGAGAAATTATATTGGAAATTATGAAAAAATGGGATGTCCTACCAGCGACCCCAAAAGCAAACCGGTACTCGTCCGCTTAGGCGCGGATGACGCGAATACTCTCAGCAGTTACATTAAGCTTACCGGCGTGACCCGTGCGGAGGCGATCCGGCGCGGGATCAGAAAGCTAACCGACGATCTGCCGACAGCCACTCATTAATCATCGAGTGGCTGTCTTATCGTTGTCCAAATCTCATGCCCCGCCCAACAGCCGCCCTATCTCCTCGCGCCCTGCGTCCACAACCGGACCTCTTAACTCAGTCCGCCTAACCGCCCTCTTCTCGCCGTTCTCAAACGCGCCCAGCAAGCGTCTGGTAAGGCAATTTTCGCATCGCATTATCGCGTGATGGAATTTTGCGGATCCAAGCAAAATTCGTCCAAGCGATAATGCTTCGAACCCGCGAAAATTCATGGCGCGTTCACTCCGCACTGTAACGATTTTCATAACGCTCTTAGTCGCCATTTCGTTGCCTCCCGCAAAATAAATAAAGTCGCATTTTATGCCCCAGAAAATACTTTGCCAAAATAACCAAACTCATCAAGCGCCGATTCGATCTTGCCTACCGGGTATTTCTTCCCTTTTATTTTGCGAACCCCCTCAACTTATTTTGCGAACCCCTTCAACAACGCTCTGGCGCGTTTGAATCGTCAAAACCTCGTACGCGTACAAAGCGGTTGCCAGCAATCTTTACCAGTTCGCGCATAAGCGCCTGAATTTTGCCTGAACCCGCAAAATTCATCAGCGGCTTTTCCGTCGGATGAACACGCCGGGCAGACGCAACCGGCGACAGCGAATAGACGCCGGGTAGAATTGGCGCATTCAGCGCGCCGGCTCCGTCCAGCGCCGCCCTGGCCTCACTCACGGCGATAGCGGCCAGCCTGTGCGCCACAATGGTGAGCGAATTTTGCGTGAATCAAGCAAAATTCTGTCATGTTCGTAAGCCCTCGGGTTGAGGCGCTTCACGTGTTCAAACCACACGATAATGCTTCAATTCACGCAAAATTCAAGCGTGTTTGAAATTTCCATAAGAGAATTGAAAGAAGCGTCTTTTAAGTGACCGTGAGAACAGCCGCGGATTTCCGACGCCGTAATCCGTATCGCGGACAGGAAATTGAGCTAGGCTGAGAGGGCGGTAAATGTATGAGGTTGAAAGTGTCTACGAGTTTTTGTAGACACTTTTTGAATGGTTAATGTCGTTTGTAGCGATAAAAAACGTGCCGACAATACGTGTTTTACGAGCGGTCCGGTAACGGCGGGAAACGCTGATAATGCATAATTAAACACTGAACAACGGCGGATAACGGGTTGTAACGATTAGTTTTTGTAGGATAGATAATTATTTTGCTGTCATTTGTGTTGGCGCACAACTTGACTGGCCGATTTTTCGATTGTAATACACAGGCGCGTACAAGTCCAAGCCAAAAGCTATCCGACCGCAAGCCGGCAAGCCAAACCCGCCTGCGCAAATACTCCGGGCTTCCCCTTACTCTCATCAATTTCTTTCAAACGACCGCAGCTTGAATTTTGACACTCCCCACACCGCCGCTGTAATTAAGAAATCATCCGAGCCCAATGTTTACAATTTAGACACAAAATCCGCTAATATTCGTAAAAATCGGGAGGTATACTAAGGCCATAGATAAAAACAGGATACGATCTTACCAACTATCGGAGAGGAAGGCCAGGATATGGTATACGACAACGACGATTTTGGATACGAGATCATCCCGGCGGTGCCGGTCGCGAGCCAGAGCGCGCCGAAGGCCAGGCGGGATCTCCGCGGCGGGAAGGCGCTCCGAGCCGTGACGGCGCTGCTGCTGACCGTCGCCGTCGGCAGCGGATGTTTCGGGATAGGTCTGTCCGTGGGACGGGCGATCGCTCCTGCCGGCACGTCGGTATCGGCGGCGATGACGGTCACGGAGAATAGTTCCGCGCCTACATATCTCGCGCTGTCCGGAGACGGCGCGGCGCTGGTCTCGGACATCTACAAGACCGTCGCGAAGAGCGTGGTCTCCATCAGTGTCAAGGTGACGGTCGCGGGATGGTTCAATCAGCAGTACGAGACGAGCGGCGCGGGCAGCGGCATAATTTTCAAGCAGGACGACGATAAGGTTTACATCCTGACCAACTACCATGTCATCAACGGCGCCACCAGCTGCGAGGTCTCGCTAGACGATACGACGAGCGTCTCCGCCAACTACGTCGGCGGCAGCGAGTCCAACGACATAGCGGTTATATCCGCGCCTAAGGCGGAGATGGAGAAAAACTTCAAGGGGCAGTACAACGCGGCGGTGTTCGCGGATTCATCCAAGATAGAGGTCGGCAATTTCGTCGTCGCGATCGGCAACGCCCTTGGCGAGGGCAAATCCGCGACATTCGGAATCATTTCCGCCGTGGACAAGAAGATCAAGACAGAGGACGACCAGCTGATCACGACGATACAGACCGACGCGGCGATCAATCCCGGCAACTCGGGCGGGGCGCTCGTCGATACGTCCGGCCATGTCATCGGGATAAACACCGCCAAGCTGTCGTCGGTCGGCATCGAGGGCATGGGGTACGCGATACCATCAAACACCGTGGCCGAGATCGCCGACAGCATCGTTAGCGCCGGCAAAACGTCCACGCCCTATCTCGGCGTCGAGACCGTGACCGTGACGGAACAGCTGAAATGGATGTACAACCTGCCTTCGGTCGGCGTCTATATCAATTACGTGCAGCCCGGGTCGAGCGCGGCGGACGCGGGACTTCGCCAAGGGGACATCATAACGGCTATCGACGGCAAGACTATCGCGACGTCCGAACAGCTTACCGAGTCCGTGCAGAAGAGCAATGTCGGCGACAAGCTGAAGGTTTCGATAACGCGCGGCGGAAGGCAGGCGCAGGAAGTAACCGTTACGCTCAAAAACAAGGGGCTTGACTTTTAGGGGAGGGAAACGGCATGACATATTTTGAGGATGAGTTTGACGGGGAGCGCCCTGGGGAACAACGGGAAGAAACGCCCTCCGGCGAGCTGGTCTACGCTCCGGCGAGCGCCGAGCCGCCCGAGCCGGAGCCGTTCTATAAGGAGACCGTCAAGCGCGACGGCGACAAGCGCCGCAGTCAGACGTTCAAGCGAGCGCTGGCGCTGGTCGTCGTCGCGGCGCTGATAGCGGCGCCGAGTTTCGGGTTCAGCGTAGGCTTCGGACAGAGAGTCGCGGAGGCGATTCTGCCGGGGGCGCTGGCCGCGGCGCCCGAGCCTGATCCGACGGCGGTCCCGGTCGTATCGGGCGACATATTCAAGCAAAGTTCGTCCGTCGTCAGCGATACGGCCGCCCAACCGCGCGTCGGATACGCCGCCATCATCGACAATGTGGAGCCGTCGGTGGTGTCGATAGTCTCTACGGTCGAGGGCGGAGGGTACGGCGGCTACGGCGGGTTCGGGGATTATTTCGGCGGACGGTCCACGGGGCTTGGCTCGGGAATACTGTTTCATGAGAACGACCAGAAATATTATATCGTGACGAACTACCACGTCGTGCAGGACGCCTCGGGCGTATCGGTGTCTATTTCGGGTTGCGAGCCGATCCCAGCGGCGATTGTCGGCTTCGATTCCGCCCAGGATCTGGCGGTTGCGTCCGTGGCCAAGGCCGACGCCAGGGAGGCGGGCGTCGAAACAGCCGTCATAGCGGAGTTCGGCAACTCCGACGGGCTGCGCGTCGGCGACGAGGTGCTCGCGATCGGCAACGCTCTCGGTGAGGGCAATACCGCTACCAACGGTATCGTCAGCGCCATGAATAAGGAAATATCGGTCGAGGGGCGCGATCTGGTGGTGCTGCAGACTAACGCCGCGATCAACCCCGGCAACTCGGGAGGGCCGCTTATCAACCTCTCCGGCAAGGTGATCGGCATCAACACCGCCAAGATCGAGCAGACTGACACGGAGGGCATGGGATACAGCATCCCCTCGAACATCGCCCAGCCGATTATCCAGAGCATTATGGACTCGATCAACAAACCGTATCTCGGCGTAACGGTCTCGACGATAAACGACGAGACGGCGAAGCAGTACAACCTGCCCTCGGCGGGCGCCTTCGTAAGCGGCGTTGTGGACGGGTCGCCCGCGGATAAGGCCGGGATTGAGGAGAATGACGTCATTACCGGGTTCAACGGTATGCCGATTCTGACGAGCGAGCAGCTGACTCAGGAGGTTCGCGGATGCGAGATCGGCGACGAGGTAGAGGTGAAGCTGATCCGGGGAAAGGGAAATCTTACCATCATGGTGAAGCTGGAAGCGCGGCAATAGCGTAGAACTTACAACAACGGACGCCGGATAAGGCGGCGTCCGTTGTTGGTGTCGGCGGCTGACCTAATCTGATAGAAATTGCTGCCGACAGCTCGCATGCAGCCATAACTCTATAGTCTATCACTTCTAACTCGATTATGTCAAGCTTAATTTGGGGCATTCCCCCGACCGCCAATATTTAGGAAGGTGACAGAATAGCTGAATCTCCGGGGTATATGGAGCGTCTGTTTCGTTCTTTGGCGTGATGTTGGCGGCGTGAAAAGTATAAATTTACGGCGCCTCCGCTCGCCAACCAACGCCGTTTTTCTTTTACGCGTATCTTTCATCCGTCAGTATAGATTCAGTTCAATGAAATCCGAGTAGATTCAGTTGCGCGTCCCAGGGCGTACCCTCTGTTTTCAAGTGATTGTTCCCGTAGCGTTACCGCTTAATCTGAGTTGTGCCTATTATCCAGCAACGCTTTTCGGAGAATTCGTAATTTTGCATAACTGTTGCGCTTGTTTCAGGATCATTTTTGTTGTTCGCAGGCGAAATACACAGCTTTTTATCTAAGGCGCTTTTGCGGTTTTATAGTAACTCATAGCAACAATTTCTCCCATCGCGTTCCCCGTCATAAGTTTGCGATTGATTCCATCTCATCTCTGCCGCCGTTAGTTTATAGTTTTTATTGCGTTAATATTGCGTCAGACGCTGAAAATAGTCCGCTATCCCCCCGCAATCCCGTTATTTCGGCATTTTGCTTATCCGTGTACAGCACGAAAAATTGAGAAATTTTGCTTGACAGGGGGGGGGGGTGGAAATGTTATACTCATTGTGATGGCAGGTCACCATGAGGATTTATTTAAGATGCGGCCCAATCATCGTGATATTGGCGGGATTGGGGATTTTATTCGGTTCCGTTTGCCCTGAGATCAGGCGTCGCGAACCTGTTTTTCCGAGCGGATGGCCGGATGATCGCAAAAGAGGCGTATCATATTGTGAAGCTATGTTCGGCAGGGGGTGGATAACGCGGAAGTGGCATACTCTTAATGGTAGGCCGCCACGAGAATTAGTCAAGATATGTGGCTCAATCCGCGTGACATTAGAAGGATTGGGAATTTTAGCCGGACTCGTTCACCCTGAGATCAGGCGTCGCGAACCTGCTTTTCCGAGCGAACAGACGGAGATTGCAGGAGAGGTGCATTGTATTGAGGAAGGGAAAGCTTTACCTGGGATCGTTTGCCTTGAGCGTGGTTTTGGTTCTTGCCTTAGTTTTGTCGCCGATTGCTTCCGGCGCTCCCGTTTTCAATGATATATCCGGGCACTGGGCGCAGGCGAGCATCATCAGCGGGGCGGACAAAGACATAATCAATACTACGGGCGATCTTTTCAGACCGGACGATAAGGTGACAAACGTAGAGCTTGTCAGTATTTACAATCGGTACTACAAAGTGCCGGAGACGAAAAACACGCCCAGCTACACCGACGTTCTGCCCGGCGCCTGGTATTACCAGATCGTGGCGGACGCCGAGGCGTTCGGATACATAACCAAAACGGCGCCGTCAAAGGGCGCCTTCAATCCCGGCGTCAACATCACGCGGCAGGACGCGTTCCTGTGGCTTTACACGCTGATGGGAAGCCCCGCCCCCAAAGCTGGGGATTCCATCACGCGGTTCTCGGACGCGTCCCTCGTGTCGTCCCGTTACGCTAACGCTTTCCGCTACCTTGTGGGGGCGGGCGTAATCGGCGGGTACCCTGAGGACAACACGCTTCGTCCGACGCGCACGATAAGCCGCGCCGAGATACTGGTAGTGGCGCTGGCCACCCCGGGCGTGGCGGTAGCTCCGACAGCTCCGGCATCAAGCGCGCCAACAGCCGCGCCCGCCGGCAGCGGGGGAGGAAGCGGCGCGCAGGGCTGGCACAGGCCCAGCACCGATACGCCCTCGACGTCGGCTCCGGCTACAGCGGCTCCGACAGCGGCTCCGGCTACGTCGGCTCCGGTTCCGACCTCCGAGCCGCCTGTAGATGTGATTGATCTGGGGGAACTTGGAGAGTACGAAGACGGCGGGAATGAAATTACGGACGAGGACGGGGAGTCCATAATCACCGAGGAGGAAGTGCTGGAAGCGAGGGGCGAGTTAGAGGCGCTGATAGGCAGCATCACAATCAGCGGATCAGTACAAGCCCCGGACGCCCTGACGAGCAACAGCAAGGTCAGGATACTGTGGCAGATATCGACAGACGGCGGCCAGACGTGGGTAACTGTCGAAGAGGGCGATGAATTCACGCCCACTTCCGCGCATAACGAGGCGGAACTTAGGGTAGTCATAATCCCGGTTGATCCCGAGATTAAGGTCGCCATCACGATTGATCTTGGCGTGATAAGCGATGTTGATTCAGGCGTCAGCAGTTCCGAAGAAGCGCCCGCCGAGGCGGCTAAAAAAACCCTCGCGTTCCGCAGCAAGGTTAACAGCGGCAAGGTTAACAGCGCTTATGAGGATGAGGATTATACGGCGGCAGGTTTCTACGACGAGACGCCGGCTCTGGGGTTCTAAATTTATAGCCCGTATTTGGGGCGGGTCAGTAATTAACGGGCTTCGCACCCGTTAATTACTGACTGATGTTAAAAAAGGCACATAGAGATTTTATTGGGGGGACACGCGCAAATGAACGGACTCAAACGGTTTTTCGGCTCGGCAATATTCCTGTCGTATATCATAACGATGGGGATCGTGATTCTCGTCTACATGCTCGCGTGGGTATATCCGTTCGGCGACAGGCACGTTTTATTCTACGACTCGTTTCAATCGTACGCGCCGCGTATAGCCGAGCTGGCGCGCCGACTCACCGAGGGCGGCAGTCCCTTTTATACATGGCAGGCGCAGTTCGGCGTTGACAATTATCTGCTAATGATAACGTCGCTGATGAACCCGTTCGTATTGCTGGCGCCGCTGTTCGGTAACGAATATATAACGGAATTCTTTTCGCTCTATTACCTGATACATATTCCGGCGATATCGGCGGGCTTCGCTTATTATATGAAGAAACGCTTCGGGCGCGGGGATATCGTCGCGATAGCGCTGTCAATCGCTTATGGGCTGTCGTCTTTTGTGACGGCTTATTTCGTGGTGTTTTATTGGCTGCCCTGCATAGCGATGCTCCCGCTCGTAGCGGTCGGCGTGGATAATATTATAAAAGACGGCAAATATAAATTTTACGCTGTCGTCCTGGGCGCGGCCATCATAACGAATTATCTTTTCGGGATGTTCCTGTGCGTCTTCTCCGGGCTGTATTTCATTGCCGAGCTGTACCTTAAGGAGAGCCAGAGCCGCGCGTATTACTGGAAGACGATTCTCAAATACGCCGTGTCGTCTGTTCTCGCGGTTGGGATAGCTGGGGTAGTGCTGGTTCCGGCGGCGCTGTTGCTCGGAAACACCAAGTACGCCTCGGCGGGTTCTTCCATACCCCCGCTGGAATTCTTTTTCTCAATACCGCAGGTGCTCACAGGGTATCTCTTCGACGTAGCGCCGTCGGTTCTGCTCTCCAACGCGAACGGTACGCCCAATATATATGTCGGAGTGTTCGCGCTTGTGCTCGCGGTGTTCTATTTCGTCAACCCGGCCATACCCAAAAAACAGAAGCTGGTGTACGGCGGCGTTCTGCTGTTTCTCATTCTCGCGGCTTCGGTCAACATACTGGGCTACGTTCTCAACGGTATGCGCTATCCGACGGGCTTTCCGCACAGGGTGCTGTTCATCATGTGCTTCTTCACGCTGTTCCTTGCGGCGCAAAGCTTCGAAAAGATCCAGGCGGTGCCGCTGAAAAGCTTCCGCATTACGACATTGGCAATGCTTGGCGGAGTTGTGTTGTTATGGATAATGTTTCCCGCCGTTTCATGGAGTCTTTCGGGCTACGTAACCGTCGCGGCGGTGTTCGAGAATTTTGTATTTATACTGATATATGTAGCGTTGCTGTACTATGCGTCGAGGGTGCCGGAGCGCCGAAAGGTGTTGCTTGGGTTCGTGTTCGCGTTAGCGCTTGTCGAGGTGTCTACGGGCGCGGCGAAGAATATGCAGATTCATATGGTTGAGACTACACGGGAGCAGTACGCTATAGAGCTGAACGACGACATGGAGAAGGTAAGCGAGTTGCTTGGCGCGGAGGACGCTTTATACCGCGCGGATATGTCTCCGAAGAGGTTATCCAGCGGAGGATCCTTGTTTGGTTATAATTCCATTTCCTCGTTTGCGATCAGCTATGAAAGCGTCACCGAGTTCTGCAGGAATCTGGGAGTTGGAGCGACACAGAGCCGTATTGACTATCGTTTCCCTACGCCGCTGCTCAACTCCGTGTTCGCGGTCAAATACTCTATAAACAGAGCGTATAACAGAAACAAGCCGCCCGAGTATTACGAGGAAGCGGCGGTGTTCGACAAAGTAACGCTTTACGAGAACACGAAAGTATTGCCGCTCGGATTTGTCGTCGATAAGAATATTCTGGATTACGACCCGTATAGCGTCATGAAGACGGCTAAGCGCACCCAAAATGACTTCGCGAAAGCTTTGGCGGGCATAGAGGGTAATCTGCTCCTTGGCGCGATAAAATCTGACGGAAGCGCGTATACCCGCAACTGTTCGGTCGAGTTGAGTGATGACGGTATTTCAGGAACTTATGAAGTTTCGCCGACCATAAAAACTACGGATCATATTTATGTGTACCTTCGTTTTAAGATACCGGCGAATCGTTCGACGTTCCTGACGCTGAACATAGACAATCTCAGAGGCGTGTATGTCAAAATAAATGGGGAAAATATATCTGGCATACAGATCAACACGCAGAACGAGATAATCGGCTTGGGGAAACTTGAAGCCGGAGACGAGGTTGTGCTCGGCTTGTTTTTCCAGAACCCGCTGAAGCCGGAGTCGGCGTACGTGGAGCGGACGCTCGACGAGACCAAGAGCCAGAACCCGCTGTTCCTGCTCGGACTGTACGACAGGGAACGCGAGGCGGTCGTCGCGTCGAGGGAATCGGGAACGTTCTTCGTCGATCTGTTCCAGATGGACGAGGAGCGCTACCTTGAGACGATAGACGAGCTGTCCCGGAGTCCGTTCGAGGTTACGCACTACGACGACACTCACGTGGAGGGGTTCGTCAACGCCGGCCGAGGCGGCGTTATGTTTACGACGATACCTTACGACAAGCGCTGGCATGTCTATGTGGACGGCGCGGAGGTGGCTACGGAGAAGGTCGCGGAAGCGTTCCTGGCTTTCAGCGTCCGGGCGGGGCGGCACGATATAAGGCTTGAGTTCCGCGTATACGGCTTGGCCGAGTCGTTCGCCGTCTCGGGAATAGCTTTGTTCGCGACATTCTTCGGCGAAACAATCATCAGGCTGCCTGGCGGGAGAAAGAGAAGGGGCCGGGGCGGGAAGAGCGAATCGCCCGTCACGCCGGTCGAAGAGTTTAAGGGGCGCGATGAGATCGCGGAGGCGGATGAGATAGAGGATTTGCGTGATCCGACCGGCTGGCCGGAACCGGCTGACGGCGCTTACGGGGACGACGGCGCGGAATTCACGGATACAGCCGAAGAACTGCCGTACACCGCCGAATATATCGTCGGCGCGGAGGAGTCCGAGACGGAAGAGGGCGGTCCGCTTGAAGAGTGAGGCAAGCTTTGAAAAGCGCTCGCTGTTGCTGTTTGGTTTTTCAATGCTGACTAATGTCGTCAACTACGCTTTCCAGATACTGTCCGCCCGGGCGCTCACCGTCGCGGATTACGGATTGCTGAATACGATAATATCCATTATCTTCATCTTGGGCGTGCCGGGGCAGGCGTTTCAGCTGTACGTCGCGAAGACGGTGTCCGAGAAGGAGTCCGGCGGGGGCGGATCGCGGCTGTTTGTCGCCGGGTTCGCGGTGTTTACGGCTGTCGTCGTGTGCGGTATGCTTGCCGTCGGTCTCGCGTTGTCGCCCGTTATCGACGGCGCTATGAGCGTCGGAAGTCTGGCGCTATGCGCGCTCATGACCGCGTGCGTCGCCGTCGCGTACCCGCGCTATGTCGCTACGGGTGTCGCGCAGGGTTTGCAGCGCTTCGTGATAATGCCGGTCATAACCATGATCGAGGCCGTTCTCAAAGTGGCCGGCATAGGCTTCGCCGTGCTGTTCGTGACGGGCGGGGACAGGCTGTTCGCTATGCTGATCTTCCTGGCGCTGGGCAGCGTGCTGGCCGTCGTATTCGGATGGTTCGCCCTGCGCCGTAAGCTGGGCGGGGACAAGCCTTCGTTTTCGGAGGCAATCGGCGGGCTGCGGGAATCTGTAAGGAGGGGCCGCTTGCTGGGCGCGTCGCTCGCGCTCAACCTGTGCGTCGTGTTCATGATGTATTCGGACGTACTCATCGTTCGGCTACGCTTCGACGAGGGGGTGTCCGGGCTGTACGGCTCTGCGGCGCAGTTCGGCAAGATACTGGTGTTCGCGGTTACGGCGCTCATAAACGTCTTTCTGCCGATGGTCTCCCGGTCGAACATGTCGGACAAGGGCGGGGTCGTCCCGCTGTATCTGCGCGCGCTGCTGTACATCCTGCTTACCAGCGCCGTGTTCATGGCGCCGATACTGCTGTTCCCCGGCCAGATCGTGTCGATTCTGGTAGGGGGAAAGTATATATCGGCGGTCGGGTACATCAATTATTCGTGCGCCATCGGCGTTTCGACGACGCTCAATATGCTGAATATGAACTATGCCGTGGCGCGGGGCAGGCTGCGGTTTCCGCTCGCGGTGAGCGTGGCGGGCGCGGCGCTGGCGTTCTGGCTGGGGTATAATCAGACGTCGCCGGAAGCGATCGCCGTCTGTGTCGCGTCGGTCGGCGGAGCTGTGTTCGTGATCAATATGATTTACATAATAAAGGGGGATGGATCGCGTGAGCAATAAACGGCATATCGAGGTAATCGTTCCGTGCTACAACGAGGAGGAATGCGTGCCGCTGTTCTACGAGGCGCTCGCGAAAGACATGGCGCCTCTTCCGTACACGTGGTCCATCCTGTTCGTGGACGACGGCAGCCGCGACGACACGCTGGCCGAGATAAAGAAACTGGCGTTCACGCATGGGAACGACCGTATCCGCTACATATCGTTCTCGCGCAATTTCGGCAAAGAAGCCGCGCTGTTCGCCGGATTCAGCGAGAGCCGGGGCGACTTGCTGGCGATAATGGACGCCGATTTGCAGGATCCGCCGGGCGTATTGCCGGAAATGCTGGAGGGGATAGACGAGGGCTACGACTGCGTGGCGCTGTGCCGGTCCGACCGAAAAGGCGAACCGCCCATAAGGAGCTTTTTCGCCAACATGTTTTACCGCTTGATAAACAAGGCTTCGAGCGTCAAGCTGAAGCCGGGCGCGCGCGATTGCAGGCTGATGACGCGGGCGGTGGCGGACGCCATGCTGGCGATGGGCGAGAGGGAGCGCTTCTCCAAAGGACTATTCGAGTGGGTGGGGTTCAAGGTCAAATGGATCGAGTATGAGCACGTGCCGCGCGCCGCCGGAACGTCCAAGTGGTCGTTCTGGTCCCTGCTCAAGTATGCCGTCTCGGGGATTGTCGCGTTCTCGACCGCTCCGCTCCGGCTGTCGTATATTTTGGGCGCGGTCGTCGTGCTCGCGGCTGTCGCGTACGGGCTGTTCATCTTTTTCCGGACGGCGATTTACGGGGCGGTCACGTCCGGCTTCGCCACAACCATAATAATCATGCTGTTTCTGGGTGGTATAGTCATATCGCTGCTGGGGATAATCGGCGAATACATAGCGCGCATATATATGGAGATTAAACGCCGCCCGATCTACCTTCGCCGCGAGACTAACATAGTCAAGGAGGGCGAGCGCTTTGTCAGACAATCCGAAGCCGGGCGCGAGGAAGATACTGTTAGTAACGTTCAGCCGTAACGTCAACTACGGCGGCAGTCTGCAGGAGTTCGCGCTGTTCGCGTGCCTGAGCCGCCGCTTTGACGTAAAGTGCTTGGATTACCGGCACGGCATGGTCGCCGCTACCGTTAGGCCGGTGCGGGTCGGATTCATAGTGATAGCTTTTTCTACAGTGAGATCCGTATTTTCGCGCAAAAAGATCGGCGGGGGAGCGGCTAAGCTCGAGAAGTCCGAGCTGTTGCCGGAACTGATGAACCGCGTCTACGGGATGGTTTCCGATATTGTCAACTACGGAAAGCGCCGTCGCCTTATCGCGAATTACCGTAGGTTTTGGGATACGTACATAGCCTATACACAGGAGTATGCGGAGGAAAGCGTCGCCGAGGGATTTTCAGGTTATGACGCGGCGGTAAGCGGCAGCGACCAAATATGGAATCCGATGTATTTCGGCGTGACGCCGGTTTATTTCCTTGGATTCCTACCCGAGGGTGTCAGGCGCGTCGCGTATTCCGCTTCGTTCGGTAACTATAAATTCGCCGACCGAGCCGTCAATGAGAGGATCGCGGGTTATTTGCGGGCGTACTCCGCCGTTTCCGTGCGGGAAGCGCAGCATGTCGGGAAAGTCCGCGAGGCGCTGGGGATTGAGGCAGTCTGCGCGCTTGACCCGACGCTGATGCTCACGCGAGGGGAATGGCTCTCCTCGCTCGGTATTGAGGACGAAAGGGAATTTTGCGTGAATCAGGCGAAATCCCGAGATGATACGCTTGTCGTGTACGCGCTGTCGAACCGTGTGCGCGTATACGGCTTCGCCAAAAAGCTGGCGAAGATACTGGGCCTTACACCCGTTATCATCGACCAGCGGTTTCTGGCGGATCTTTCACCATCCACGCGCTACGAATCCACGGCCGATCCCAGGCGGTTCGTGGAGCTGTTGGCCCGCGCGCGGTTCGTCGTGACCAATTCGTTCCATGGCACGGCTTTCGCCGTCAACTTCAATATCCCGTTCTATGCGGTCGCGTGTTACCGTAACGAGCGGGCGTCCTCGCTGCTGTCGCAGACCGGGCTGATGGACCGCATGGCGGATCTGTCCGGGGATTGGTCTAAGTGGCTGACGCCGGGCGCCGCGGAAGTGGATTTCTCGGCGTCCAACGCCGCGCTGGGCGAGTTGCGCCGGTTCTCCGCCGATTATCTCGAAAGGGCGTTGGCTGATGATTGATATAATTAATAAAGGGGCTTGCTGCGGATGCTCTGCCTGCCAGGCAGCGTGTCCGCATGGGGCCATTTCCATGGTAAGCGACGGAGAGGGCTTTGCGTATCCTGTCGCGGCAAAAGACAGGTGCTCCGAGTGCGGGATCTGCGAGAGGGTTTGCCAGTACGCGTCGCTGGCCCTTGGCGGCGGCCCTATCTCGGTCTGGGGCGTTAAAGCCCGAGACGACGCCATTCGCGGCGCGTCCACCTCGGGCGGCGTTTTCTCGCTGATCGCTGAGGACTTTATGATAGGGGGGGGGCAATATTTGGCAGCGAGATGCGCGGAATGCGCTGCCGGCACTCCTTCGTCACGGATGGATCGTACGCACGCTTTCGCGGTTCCAAATATGTACAGTCCGACATCGGAGACAGTTACGTCCGTTGCAAGGAATTTCTTGACAGGGGCGAGCGCGTCCTCTTCACTGGTACGCCGTGCCAGGCACTGGGGTTGCGTCGCTTTTTGGCGGAATTCAGCGTGAACCGAGACCGCTTGACTATTGTCGATTTTGTATGTCATGGCGTGCCCAGCCAGAAAGTTCTTGACAAATACATCAAAGACGCGGCGCGGCGTTTTGGTTCCGCGCCGACTGGCCTCGCGTTCCGGCATAAGCGGAAGCGCTGGCAGACCGCGCTCGACACGCTTCTGGTTGTTGACGGCAAAACGGAGCGGGACGACGATTCGCCGTACATGCTGGGCTTCATGGTAAATCTGTTCCTGCGGCCGTCGTGCCGCGACTGCGCGGCCAAAGGATTTCGCTCGGGCGCGGACGTGACCATAGGGGATTTCTGGGGCGGCAGGCAGATGCTCGGGCGTTTCGACGATGGTCGGGGCGTATCGCTCGTCATGGTAAATACCGCCAAAGGCGAGGAGCTGTTTGGGCGATTGGCGCCGTTTTGCGATACAATCGCTTCGAGCGTTGGGGAAGCTTGCGCCTTCAACCACGGCATATACGCTTCGAGCGGCACAAATAAGCGGCGCGGGGATTTCTTCGCGGGGCTTGACAGCGAGCCGTTCGGCGAGCTTTACAGAAAGACGGCGGGAAAGTCTGCAACCAATATGATCCGGCGGTTTGTGCCGAAGGAGGCTGTGAATTGGGCGCGGTACGCTCTCTGGAAGGCGCGCTCGGCGCTAAGGAAGGGAAACGCCTGAAAGCGAGCCATTCGGCGAGCTTGTATTTGTCAACTGAAAAATCCGCCGCCCATTATAATTAAGATCCGCCAACCGCTACAGTAACTTGCGCTTTGTTATGGTCGTGGCCGATTTTTTGCTTGACATATACTATTTGCGCTTATGCGGTATTTACTAAGCTCAGGCACCATTCAGGCGCGTGGGCAGCCGCGAAAGAGCAAAGAACAAACCCGCGCAAACGCAGTGTTCATGCGGGTTTGCTCATTCTTATTAAATTGTTCGGCACAAAAACGCTGTTCAGGCGCGGCGCGAATAAATACTATTTTTCTCCTGTAAATACACAGGATTGATCTTTGCCGGTCTGATCGCAGATAGCGTCAATCTCGTCGCCCGTGAGAGTCTCCTTCGTAAGCAACTCCTCAGCAAGGGCGCGCAGAATATGTATGTTCTCGTTAAGCAACCGTTTGGCGGCGACGTAGCATTCGGAGGTCAGGGCGCGCGTTTCGCGGAGCAGCGCCGTATCGGACGCGAGCCTGGCGGCATCCGGCGACACCAGGCCAAACGTCTCGGACATGCCGTATTTTGCCACAATGTCGGCGGCAATCGCCGTCGCCTTTTCAATGTCGTTGGAAGCGCCCGTTGTCACGTTATCCGCGCCGAAGGTCAGTTCCTCCGCCGCCCTTCCCGCTAGCGCCACAGCCGCGCGAGCTTTCAGGTCGGACTTCGTCTGGAACATCCGATCCGGCGGAATGCTGACGCAAAATCCCGCCGCACCCTTCGTCGATGGAATTATCGTCAGCTTGGCGATCCTGTTCTCGGGCGTCAGCAGCTTGCCGGCCAGCGCGTGTCCCGCTTCGTGATACGCCGTGACGCGGCGCTCGCGCTCGATCTCACCGTCACGGTTCATTTTCTTGGATCCGGCGACGACCGTGTAATACGCTTCGTCCACGTCGGACGCGCGTACGTTGCCGAGACCGTTCTTCGCGGCTGATATGGCGGCCTCGTTCATCAGATTCTCGAGCATCGCCCCGCTGAAAAACACCGTCTGACGCGCGATCGCGCCCAAATCCACTTCGGAGGAGAGCGGCTTGTTCTTCGCGTAGAGCGAGAGAATTCGGCGGCGGCCGTCCATATCGGGCAGGCCGATCTCGATCTGGCGGTCGAAGCGCCCGGGCCGCAGCAGAGCCTCGTCCAGCGTGTCGATCCGGTTAGTGGCCGCGATAACGACGATGCCCTCGGACGACGCGAATCCGCTCATTTCGGTCAGCAAGGCGTTCAATGTCTGATCGCGCTCGTCGGAACCGCCGCCCGGGGCGGCGCCGCGTTTTTTACCCATCGCGTCAATCTCGTCGATGAAGACGACGGCTTTGCCCTTCTCTCGGGCGGCCCCAAACAGCGCGCGCACCCGCTCGGCCCCGACGCCCACGTACATATGCACGAAGTCCGATCCGCAGACCGAAAAGAATGCCGCGCCAGATTCCCCCGCGACGGCTTTGGCCATCAGCGTTTTGCCCGTACCCGGGGGTCCGTACAGCAGGACGCCCTTGGGCATCCGGGCTCCATAGCGCTCGTATTTCCCGGGGTCTCGGATAAAGTCCACTACATCGGCGACGGCGGCTTTAGCTTCGTCGTTTCCGGCCACATCCGAGAATTTCATCCGGGATTCCACGGGGGTGAACTGTTCTTTCCGGTTCTTTTCCTTTGTCTTGCCGCCCGGCGCGAAGCGATTTTTCATGGCGCTTATCGTTTTATCGAACATTTTACGCCCCCCTGTCTGTTTTTCCTACTTCATTTATGTGAATAATAATATCATAGACAGGCGCGGCTGTCTCTAGTCGATGAGAGGCAATACTGAGAGATAATTGACAAAACCCGCATAATTTAACTGAAACCGCAAATAATAGCGTTACGGGCAGGGGACGCCCTGCCCCCGAATTCAAAATTCGGAAATCGAATGGGGTGAATCAAGTGCCGGATAAGTATAAGAGCCTCAACGAGCTGCTCCAGAATGACGCTCAGGCGGGACAGTACTTCTCTTCCCTGCCGGATCATGTGCGCGAGCAGATCAACCAGCGCGGAACGAACGTCAATTCGTTTACGAGCCTTAAGGACTATGCCGAGAACCTGCTTCGCGGCGATAACTAAAAGCATCGTTTCCGAACCCGGGCACAACGGTGTGCCCGGGTTTTTCATAGCAAAAAAGCCTCTGTATATAAAGGAAGGGAACGCGATGAAACGATTGCTGGCGGTATGCGCGGCGGCGGGGCTGGCGATCCTGATGTGCGCGGCCATAGCGGACGACAGCGTCACCCGCGAAGCCGAGAAAAGGGTGGCGGACGAAATCAACGCCCGCCGGGAAGAATACGGGGCGCCGCCGCTGGTGGTCAACTGGCAGCTGGCGCGCGCGGCGCGGTACAAGGCGGAGGATATGCGTGACAGCGGCCGCCTCGGGCACCGTTCGCTCAGATACGGCACGCCCGCCGACATGCTGACGGCGTTCCACATACCATTCCGCGCGTTGGGAGAGGTCGTAGCCGCCGGACAGATCGCGCCGGAGGATGCCGTGGCGGCGTGGATGGCGTCCGAAGTCAACCGCGCGAGCATCCTGTCCGAGGATTTTACCGAGATCGGAGTGGGGTACGCCCCCGGCGACGGCGGCCGTTGGGTGGCGATCCTGCTGGAGAATGACGGCAAGGGCGAGTAAGTTCACGACAGCCTGTCCTTAAAATCCGAATACCCAAACTCTCGGATAACCCTCGCTTCGCCGCCGCGAAGGACGGCTATAGGCGGCAGGGAGATACCGTTAAAAGTGTTGTTTTTTACCATAGTGTATATCGCCATATCCTCGAAAACAACGCGCGAACCCGGACGAAGCGGCTCGTCGAAGCTGTAATCTCCGACGACGTCCCCCGCGAGACACGTCGGGCCGGCCAGACGATATGTGAACGCCTTCGCTCCGGGTGCCGCCCCGCCCAGCACAGGCGGCCGGTAAGGTCCCTCAATGACGTCCGGCATATGGCAGGCCGCCGAAGCGTCCAGAATCGCCGTTTCCGCGCCGTTGCGCGCTATATCAAGCACAGTCGCGGCAAGATACCCCGCATCGAGAGCGATCGCCTCGCCCGGCTCGATGTAGACGTCCAAACCGTGCCGCTCGCGGAAAGCGCGGATCGTCCTGATGAGGAGCGCGTCGTCGTAATCCGCGCGCGTGATATTGTGGCCGCCGCCCATGTTTATCCAGCGTATCCTCGGGAAGAACTCGCCAAACTTCGCCTCGACGACGGCCAGCGTCTCGGCCAGTGCGTCGGCGTTACGCTCGCACAAGGTGTGGAAATGAATCCCGGAAATTCCATCCATCTCGTCCGCGCGGAATTCGGCGCGCGTCACTCCAAGACGCGACATCGGGGAACACGGGTCATAAATCGGATTGCTCCCGGTCGAATGCTCCGGATTGACGCGTATGCCAGGCGACACGCCCGCCGCGAGCGCCGCGCCCCGGTAACGCCGCCACTCCCCGAATGAGTTGAATACAACATGATCGGCATACGATAATATCTCCGGGAATTCTGCGGGTCGATAGGCGGCGGAAAAGACATGGGTCTCCTTGCCCATCTCCTCGCTCGACAGGCGCGCCTCGAACAGCCCGCTGGCGGCGGCACCGTCGAGATAACGCGCGGCGAGCGGATACATCGCCCACATCGAGAACGCTTTCTGCGCGAGAAGCACCCTGCACCCGGCTTCGTCGGCTACGCGCCGGAGCTTGGACAGGTTCCGCTCAAGCTTATCTTCATAAACGACGTAGCACGGAGTTGGCAGACTGTCAATTGTCAAGAGGATGCCCGGCGCCTGGCCGCTACTCGTCACTCTCGGATGTACCAACAATTACCAAGGCCTCGTATCCGTCGGGCACCTCGTCCGACGCGGTATCCACTTTGGCGTTGACAAAAAGCTTAGCGATGGCCGAGCCAACATACTCGTCGGACGCGTAGACGATCGTCTGGCGCTTCCTCGCGCCCGTCCAGTCGCCCATGTCCTCGGCGGCGTAGCCGATCGATTCGAGCGATTCGCACACCTCGATCCCCTTCACAGGGGTGTAGGAACCGTTGTACACGCGGACTTTCGGGGCGGACGTATCCTCCTCCGAGACGACGTAATTGAGCGCCGTCCGCGCCACTAGCGCGTCCGTGGCCCTGACGTCCTGAATATAGTACCACGCGATCTGGTAGACCGATTCGCCCGGCATGGTGTAGAAGCTCACGTTGTCGGCGCTTATACCGTCCAGACTGGTCATGTACTGCGGCACGTCGGTGAGGTTGAAGTCGGTCTTGACATATTTATACATGACGTCGAGAATCGCGGGGATATTGCCAGCCAGTATCTCCGGCTGGATCACCTGCGAGAAGAACTCCTTCATAAAGCGCTTCTGCATGTCCACGCGCGCCACGTCGCCGCGCTCGTACCCCGCGGGGGTGGGCTTGCCCTTGTCCGGCTGACGGTACCGCACCAGCCCTTCCGCGTCGCGACCCGTAAGCAGCTGCCGCCCCGCGGGCAACGCTATGTTGAGGCCTTGGTCGGCGTCGTTATAATAAAGCCCGGGCGACGGCACGTCCACGTATATACCGCCGACGGCGTCCACTATGGCGCGGAATCCCTTTATATCCACCTGTACGGTGTAATCGACGCTTACGCCGAGCAGTTCCTCCACTTTCGCTTTGGTGTACGGTATGCCGTATTTGACTCCCGCGTAGCTGTGCAGCTCGTTGATCTTGATAGGGCCGGTCGTGTGGATCTGCGACCCGTTGCCGCGAAGCGTCTCGTACTGCTCGTCGGTGATGTACACCTTCGTATCGCGCGGTATGGAGATAAAGTCGATCTTCTTCGTCGCCGAATCGAACGTCACGAAAACGACGACATCCGATAGAAAGCCGCCCTGATCCGTCCCCATGATAAGTACGTTGGTCTTGCGGGGCGCCTCGATTAAATTGGGGATCAGACTCCCGAGCCAATCCCCGCCGTCGTCGGAATCGGCGGCGTCTGGATCCCTCGTGGCGCCGTTGACGACGGGCAGCTGATCGACGGTGATGTCGATAGGCCCGCGGTCGGCCTGCTGCGACACGTTCTTCTTGCCGTTGACGACGATGAACGCGGCCAGGCTGACGAACACCACCGAGATAAAGACGACTACGCTGATAGCGGCGGTGATAAGGAATTTGACAGCCCTGCGGCGGGAACGACCGCCCTTCCCGTTCGGAGCGCCCGGTCCGTTGTCCGCCGCGTTGACATTTGTATTTCTGTTTTCCATATATATGCACCTCAAATTATTTTAAGAATGGAAACAACGCACATCTTTATTCTAATACAAAAGAGTTTTTTTAGCAATGGTTTTAGATATGAATTTTTGTTAAAAGATCAGATCACAACGAAATATTGAGATTTCAAAAGCGACAGCGATAAAACGCGGGATATTTCCGATATTTAGCGAATATATCCCGTATATCCGCCAATATCGCCCTTGCCAATATCCTTGCGTATTAGTATTATAATTAACGGTTTAGCACTCACACGTCATGAGTGCTGATAAGATTCTAAAGGAGGCGGCAAGCATGAAACTTAAGCCTTTAGCCGACCGCGTTGTCATAAAGCAGGTCGAGGCGGAAGAGGTTACGAAGGGCGGCGTTATCCTCCCGAACCAGGCGAAAGAGAAACCCCAGGAGGCCGAGGTTCTGGCCGTTGGCCCAGGCGGCGTGGTGGAAGGCAAAGAGATAACAATGTACGTCAAGGCGGGCGATCGCGTGATCTATTCCAAATACGCCGGAACCGAGCTTAAAGTTGACGGCGAGGAAGTAATAATCGTTCGCCAGAACGACATTCTGGCGATCGTAGAACAATAAGGAGGAAGAACATGGCCAAGCAGCTTAAATTCGGCGTGGAAGCCCGCACAGCCCTCGAGACAGGCGTGAACAAGCTCACCGACGCCGTTAAAATCACCCTCGGACCCAAGGGTCGCAACGTCGTTCTGGACAAGAAATACGGCACGCCGCTCATCACCAACGACGGCGTCACCATCGCCAAGGAGATAGAGCTGGAGGACGCTTTCGAGAACCTTGGCGCCCAGATCGTTAAAGAAGTCGCGACTAAGACGAACGACGTGGCCGGAGACGGAACCACCACCGCTACCGTCCTCGCGCAGACTATGGTCGCCGAGGGTCTCAAGAACATCGCCGCCGGGGCAAACCCGATCATCCTGCGGCGCGGAATGCAGAAGGCCACCGAGGCCGCCGTCGCCGAGATACTGGCTAAGAGCCAGAAGGTGGACGGAAAGAATCACATCGCGCGCGTAGCGGCCATATCCGCCGGCGACGAGGAGATCGGCCAGACAGTGGCGGACGCGATGGAGAAAGTCTCGAACGACGGCGTTATCACCGTTGAGGAATCCAAAACGATGCAGACCGAGCTGGACCTTGTCGAGGGCATGCAGTTCGACAGGGGCTATCTGTCGGCATATATGGTAACCGACACCGAGAAGATGGTAGCCGCGCTCGAGAATCCCTATATACTCATTACTGATAAGAAAATTTCAAATGTTCAGGATATTCTGCCGCTTCTGGAGGAATTGGCCCGCACGGGGAACAAGCTGCTGATCATAGCGGACGACGTGGAGGGCGAGGCGTTGACCACGCTCATCCTCAACAAGCTGCGCGGCACGTTCGTGTGCGTGGCCGTTAAAGCGCCGGGCTTCGGCGATCGCAAGAAGGCCATGCTGGAGGACATCGCGGTCATAACCGGCGGACGCGTCATCAGCGACGAGGTTGGGCTGGAGCTTAAGGACGCGCGTCTCGATACGCTCGGTCGCGCCAAGACAGTCAAGGTCGAGAAAGAGAACACGACGATTGTGGACGGCGCGGGCGATAAGGCCGACATAGCCAAGCGCGCCGCTCAGATCAAGGCGGCCATCGACGAGACCACCAGCGACTTCGACAAGGAGAAGCTTCAGGAGCGCCTGGCGAAGATCTCCGGAGGCGTCGCCGTTATAAAGGTAGGCGCGGCTACCGAGACCGAGCTGAAAGAGAAGAAGCTGCGCATGGAGGACGCGTTAGCCGCGACCCGCGCCGCCGTAGAGGAAGGCATCGTGGCGGGCGGCGGTAGCGTGTATGTCCACGCGACGAAGAAAGTCGCCGAAGTCGCCGCCGGGCTTGTCGGAGACGAGAAGACCGGGGCCTATATCATCCTTCGCGCGCTGGAGGCTCCGCTTCGCCAGATCGTAGTGAACGCCGGCCTTGAGGGCGCGGTCGTCGTCAGCAAGGTAAAGGAAGAGAAGGACGGGATCGGTTTCGACGCCGTTGCGGAGCAGTATGTGGACATGATCGCCGCCGGTATCGTCGATCCGACGAAAGTGACGCGCTCCGCCCTGCAGAACGCGACGTCGGTCGCCTCGACTCTGCTTACGACGGAAGCGGTCGTCGCGGATATTAAGGAGCCGGAGCCGCCCATGCCCGCCGGCGGCGGAATGGGAATGATGTAAGTCAGATTACGGAATTACAGAGACAAAAAACGCCTCCGCGGCAGCGGGGGCGTTTTTATCGGCGAGACTGCCAGTTTGTGTATACCTCGATTAGCGCCTCGCGTATCATATAGTTGAGTCCAATAAACGCGCTGCGGCTTGCCGCCGCGGCGACGCGGGCGTCCAAGCCTTCCGCCGCCGCGATTTCGGCCGCGCGTCGCGCGTGATACCCGTTTGTTATTACGGATACCGTCGCGCCGCCGGGTATCAGCGCCTTCGAGAAACGGATATTCTCCAGCGTGGACGTCGATTTGTCCTCCAAGACGAGCCGGTCCGCCTCGATTCCGTGGTCTGTCAGCCATCGGAACATCGCCTCGGCTTCGGAGATCGTCTCGCCCGCGCCTTGGCCGCCGGAAAGTATCGCGGTCGAATCGGGGTAACGCGCGAGGTAGCCGAGGGCTTCCGTGAGCCTCTCGAGAAGCTGCAGCGAAAGTTGCTCGCCGCGAATCCCCGCGCCGAGAACGATGGCATAGTCGCTTCGCTGGGCGGGGTCCCCGCCCGAGTCCATAGCGACGACCGCGAAGGCGGCGGAGAACACGATCAATACCGCTCCGCCGGCTCCCCACAACAGCGACCTAAGCGCCCCGCGAAGCCGTCCGTTCCGAATCAGCCCCAAAAAGGCGTAACCTGCGGCGGCAGCGACCGGAACGAGCAACGCCAGCGCCAAATACCCAAACGCACCAAGATTAGACAAGCTTACGCCGAATACCCCGCGAAAAATCACCTCGCCGGCTCTAATCCCCGACGCCTTCCTTTTTCAGCGCGTCATTCGCCGCGGCCTGCTCGGCTTCTTTTTTGCTGCGTCCCTCTCCGCGACCGATTTCGCTTCCGCAATGCGATACCGCCACGCGGAATGTCTTGTCATGATCCGGTCCGCTTTCGCCAATCACGGTGTAAACGAGCGGCGATTTCGAGCGCGCCTGAATGCGTTCCTGAAGGAAAGTTTTGGGGTCGGCAACGTTGAATCGGTACAGCATGGTCTCAATATCCGGCGTAAGCTGACGCTTCACGAAATCCCGTGCGGCGCCGAACCCCCCGTCCTTGTAGATCGCGCCGATAACGGCCTCGAACGCGTCCGAGAGGATCGAGTCGCGTTCGCGCCCGCCGGTGTTGTCCTCCCCGCGTCCCATGCGCAGCGCGGCGCCCAACCCGACGCGCCGGGCCGCTCCCGCCAGCGTCGGCTCGCAAACGACGCTGGCGCGGAGCTTCGTCATCTCGCCCTCGGAAAGATCGGGATACGCCGAGAAAACGTGGTCGCTGACGGATAGCTCCAAAACGGCGTCACCAAGATATTCAAGACGCTCGTTACAGCTTTTGATGGGCAGTTTGCGCTCGTTGGAATAGGAACTGTGCGTCAGCGCCTGAGCGAGAAGCGCGCCGTCATTAAACTCATAGCCTATCCGCGACTTAAATTCACCGCTAATTTCTTTACACATAGTATTCAACGGCCTTTTTTATGAATTCGGTTATCTGTCCCACCGTGCGGTAGCGTTTATACGCGCCGGCCGGAAACGTCACGTCGAAAGCGCCCTCCAGTTCGGCGAGGGCGGCGTACACGTCCAACGAGTCCGCGCCCAGATCTTCGGACAGGCGCGATTCTTTCTTGATCGTCTCTTTCGCTCTGCCTTCCGGAATATCAAGAAGCCGCGCCAATATCCCGCGCGTTACATCAAATTCCATATAAAACGATCACTGCCTTTCGGCCAATTTTGCCGCCAAGCCGCCCGCCGCGCCCGAGGACGCGAAACGGAGAGCCTGCCCCAAAGCGTTCTTGAAAGCCTTCTCACCGGACGATCCGTGCGCCTTGACGACGACTTTCGTCAGCCCAAGAAACGGTGCGCCGCCGACCTCCTCGTAGTCGAACGCCCGCGCCAGCCGCTTGTAAGCGCCCTTAGACAGCGCGGCGCCGATCTTCGAGGGCAGCGTCGCCATCAGTTCGCGCTTCAGCATCGACATCAGCGCTCCCGCCAGACCCTCCGAATATTTGAGGATCACGTTGCCGACAAAAGCGTCGCAGACGGCTACGTCGCAGACGCCCGCCGGAATATCCCGCGGCTCCGCGTTGCCGATGAAGTTGATCCCCGGCAGGGCCGCGAGCAGACCGTAAGCCGCCCGCGTGAGAGCGTTGCCCTTTTCGGCTTCGGCGCCGATGTTTATCAGGCCGACGCGCGGATTGGAGACTCCTTCCGCGCGCTCCATGTAGACCGAACCCATTGCCGCGAACTGCGCCAGATACTCCGGCTTCGCATCCACGTTCGCGCCCGAGTCAAGCAGAAGCACGCGCCCGCCCGTCTTGGTCGGAAGCAGCGTCGCCAAGGCGGGCCGCGCGACGCCGGGCAAGCGGTCCAGCGTGACGGCGGCGCCCGTGAGCAGCGCGCCGGTGCTCCCGGCGGAGACGAACGCGTCCGCCGAGTCTTCTTTAAGAAGCCTCAGGCCGACCGCTATCGACGAGTCCTTCTTGCGGCGCACAGCCGCCGTCGGGGATTCGTCCGCGCCGATAACCTCGCTGGCGTGTATTATCTCTATGCGGCCCATGTCCGCACTATGACCGGAGAGAGCGCTTTTGACCACGTCCGATTTACCTACCAGCGCCACCGCTATCTCCGGGTAAGCCGAGAGCGCGGCGGCGGCTCCGGCAATCGCCGCTTGGGGGGCGTTGTCCCCGCCCATCGCGTCGAGCGCGACTCTCACGCGCGCGCTCACTTTTCCTTTATGGTCAGCACGGTCTGCTTTTTGTACGTCCCGCAGACTTTGCAGGCGGCGTGCGCGCGGACAAGCTCGCCGCACTTCGCGCACTTGACGAGACTGATCGCGGGAATGACAAAGCTGTTCGCGCGGCGCTTGTCGCGGCGCGCCTTCGAGATTTTACCCTTCGGGCAGATAGACATGCGAATTTCCCCTTCATTAAATAACGTTTATGGCGCTCGCGCCGCGCGCCCCGATCAGGCGTCTTGCGGCGGCGAATGGCCGTGGCCGGGATCGTCGTTCAGGTTCGCGCCGCAAACGGGGCAAAGCCCCTTGCAATCCTTCGAGCAGAGGAACTTGACGGGAATCTCAATAAGCAGATTAGAAACCGCCGCCGCCGACAGATCGGCTTTGCCATCCGCGACGGGATACACGTCGTCGTAATCTTCCTTTTCAGGCTCGGTCGCGAACACGCTGCGGAATTTGAACGCCGCGCCGGCGCGGACAGGCGTGAGACACCGCGAGCATTCCGCCCGGAACGACGCTTCAGCCTCCGCTTCAAAAACGTACCTGCCGGCTTCCTCGGCGATATGCCCGGTTACGCGCGCGTCCGCCGAGTTCCCGATCAGACCGTATTCCTCGGGAATGCGGTATGTTTTCGTGAAAGCTACGTCCAGCCGCGCTCCCGCGCGGAGCTTTTCCACATCGACTATCAAACTGTCACCGCCAAGCCCACGGAATTCGTCACAGAAAAATATTATAAACCGGCGCGCGGCGTTTGTCAATAGGAATGTGCAATGGATGGCGGGGCGACGTAAATTATATCTTTTCGCCCCTTCAGTACATGAAATCATTGAAATATACATGGCTTTAGTGATCGATATATGTTATAATATTTCGCCCCTCCGGGCAGACGCCGCCGTATCCGCGCAAGCGCATCCTCTTTGCACTTATCAAAATATCCGTGGCTGCGGAATTTTGCGCGGTTCGAAGCATTATCGCGTGGACGAATTTTGCTTGGTTCACGCAAAATTCCATCAAGCGATAATGCGATGCAAAATTCTTGGCCGGCGTTTGCCGCGCCTTCTTGCCGCGCCTTAATGCTTATGAGTCTGAATTTCCGCTGACCGCCCGTTTTCTTGGATGTTACCGAAGTTTATGAAATGAAAATACAACTGGGTTACGGCGACAACCGCGCGGCGGCAATATGCACAACAATACGCTCGAAAGTTTGTAGGTTTCGTGTATTGCGTAAATAAAAAATCTATCTTATAATACAAATATCGAAGTTATAATATAATTTCTCGACTTGTATTATAAGTCGGAAAGGAGGTGGATAACCTGGAATTCATTCAGGGAGATGGCTTGGATAAAAACGACGCCCGGACTCAAGTGTATGAAACTCTGCTCGAGAAGATAACGTCGGGGCAATGGAAACCGGGAAGGAAAATACCTTCCGAGAACCAGCTCACGGGCGAACTGGGCGTCAGCCGCATCACGGTGCGCGAGGCTTTGCAAAAGCTCGTCGCGCTGAATCTCATCGAGACTCAGCAAGGCAGGGGATCTTTTGTAAAAGAGTTTAACTCGGGGGACTATTTCAAGACGATGCTCTCCGTGGCGAAGCCCGGCGGTAAAGACATACTCAACCTCCTGGAGTATCGGAAGATATTGGAGGCCGGCACGGTCCGGCTGGCGATAGAGAGGGCGCGCCCGGGCGATGTGGAGCTACTGAAGCGGTACACGGTCATGATGGGGGATAATCTGTCCGACTATAACTCTTACGCCTATTTCGACACGATGTTTCACCTGAAACTGGCGCAGATGACACAAAACCCGCTGATCTCCAACGCGTGCAAGGCCATAAGCGAGTTAGTGGAAAAATCCATCCGCCTGACGCTTTCGCCCGTCGGCGCGGCGGAGGGCGTCGCGCTGCACACGAAGATAGTCCAAGCCATCGCGGAAAAAGATACGGCTCTCGGTGAGCGGTCGATCCGCGAGATGCTCGATTCGGTCATAGAGCAGGCGGTCGCGGACATCGGAGCGGAAGATGAAAGCGAGCGTTAATCGCTGATACTAATTCCATTCAGATTTGTGCCGGATATTCTTTAAGCGCGTGCGTCCGCGCGGCTCTGAATTTTGCTTGGTTCGAAGCGTTATCGCTTGGACGAAGTTTGCATCGCATTATCGTTTGAACCACACGATAATGCTTCGATTCGCGCAAACTTCTGTCACTCGATAATGCGATGCACAATTCCAGGAGCGGACCGAAAAAATATTTGGCGTCCTTATAGAATGGAATTAGTATGACAGACGATTGTATCCCCGCGCGGGATGCATTGCGCTGATCTCAATCAGGGGATAATTGAGATTAGTATCAATCATGTCAATGGGAGGACTAATCATGGGCAAAAACAAGAAAAGCTTTATCCAAGGCATCAAAGATCAGTTTTCGGTCAAGGCTATCGTGCTCATCCCGATCGCGGTGGGTATAAACCTGGTCGGCGGTATGCTTGCCTCCAATCTCAAGCTGCCGATATTTCTCGATATGATCGGCACCATAGTCTCGGCGGCGCTGGCCGGACCGTGGGTTGCGGCGCTGGTCGGTCTGCTTACTAATATTTTCCTGGCTCTTGTCTCCAATCCGGTCTACCTGCCGTATTCCGTCGTCAGCGTCGGCGTGGCGCTGGTCGTCGGGTTTATGATGAGGGCGGGGCTGTTCAAAAAGATTTGGGGCGTCGTGATTATCTGGCTCGCCTCCACCGTGGTATCGGCGGCTTTGGCGGGCAGCGTGACGTATTTCGTTTTCGGCGGCGCGACGGGCGCGACCGGATCGTCCCTGCTGACCGTGACGCTGATCGCGGCGACGCAGGAAATACTGGGATCCATCTTCGCCTCGTCCATGATCGAGAACCTGATCGACCGGGCTATCGCGTTCGCCATCGCCTACGTTATCCTCAAGTACATACCCAAGCGCCTGCGCAGCCAGTATTCCCTGGACGGTACGGACGATTTCGCGGAAGACCCGGACGGCTCGCCCGCGTGACCGGATTGTCCGTATAAGCCTCTGATTTGTAACGAGCCATGGGGTCCGCCCCGAACAGGTCCGGTAACCCCATGGCTCCGACTCGAAAATAAGGAAGGGAGATGACGAAATGTCGAAACAAAATAAAATTAAAACTAAAAAAACATCAAGTTACATTCCGCTGGATTCGCCTATCGACAGAATGCACCCGATGGTGAAAATCTATGGGGTGTTATGCCTTGGAATCGGATGCGCCGCCTTTCCTTTCCTGTGGCTGTCCTACGCCGTGGTGGCGTTCCTCTTCTGCGTGGCCTGGCGGGCTAAGCTGCTGGGAAGGTTCAGCAAATTCATCATAGCTTTCGCCGTACCAATAACATGTATGCTGCTGATTATCCAGGGACTGTACAGCCCGAAAAACGTGACGGTTCTGGCCGACTTCGGCTTCGCGCGGCTCGGCCTTGAGGGCGTTGTGTACGCGTTTAAGACCGTGGGCACGCTGCTGGTATTCCTGGGCGGGTTTTATCTTATGACCACGACGACATACCCCGGGAAACTGGTGACGGCCATGCAGGACGCCGGGTTAAACTCGAAGGCGGGATACCTGGTGCTGGCCAGCCTTAACGTGGTGCCGCAGATCCAGCGCCGCATCGCGGTTATCCAGGAGGCTCAGACGGCGCGCGGAGTAGAGGTGGAAGGCACTATGTCCACGCGGTTCAAAGCGTTCTTGCCGATTATCGGGCCGACGGTCATGAGCAGCCTTGTGGACGTGCAGGAGCGCGGCATGACGCTGGAGACGCGCGGGTTCGGCGTCAAAGACGTCCGCCCGACAAGCTTTGTGGCGCTGTATTTAACCCCGGGCGAAAAAGCCGCGAAGAAAGTTCTTGTGGCGTTTTTGATTGTGTGCGTATTATTCGCGGTATTCTGGGCGCTGCGCCCGGTACTGGGATTGGGGGTATGAGCGTGGACACTGTGATCGAGGTCAAAAACCTGAGCTTCAGGTACGCCGGGGAGCGTAAACAGGCGCTGAAAGATTTGAGCTTCACCGTCGGGCGCGGCGAGTTTTTGTGTATCATAGGCCCTAACGGAGCGGGCAAATCGTCGCTGTGCAACGCGCTTGTCGGGCTGATACCGTCTTATTTCAGCGGCGCCAAAAAAGGCGGCGTAAGCGTCCTTGGGCAGGACACGGAGGGGACGAGCGTAGCGAACCTGGCCAGCAAGATCGGCCTTGTGTTCCAGAATCCTTTCAACCAGATTTCATACACGACAAGCACGGTCGAGGAAGAACTTGCCTACGGCCTGTGCAACATCGGCGCGCCGCGGGACGAGATGCGGCGCCGGGTGAAGGAAATCGCGGAAACCATACGCGTTGGGGGGCTTTTGCGAAAAAATCCCCTCGAGCTGTCGGGCGGGCAGATACAGCGGGTGGCCATCGGGTCCACGCTTATTATGCGCCCGTCGATTCTCGTGCTGGACGAATGCACGACTCAGCTCGATCCCCTCGGCAGCGAAGAAGTGTTTGATATTGTAAAGCGCCTGAATAAAGACGGCATTACCGTAGTTATGGTGGATCATGATATGGAACGCGTGGCGCGTTGCGCCGATCGGGTGCTCGTCATGAACGACGGTCAGCTGCTCGCCATCGACACCCCGCGCGCCATATTTAACGGAATATTCCAGAGTCACGGCGTCGATATGCCGGAATACGCCCGGTTCGGCGCGGCGATGAGCGGCGCCGGCATGTACGGCGGTCCGGCTCTGCTGACGGAGCGGGAAGCCATCAACGCGGGGAAGGCGGCGATCGCGGTATGAGGATAGAAATACGGGATTTGCGCCACACGTACCCCACGGGGGAAGAAGCGTTAAAAGGCGTGAGCTTTACGATCGAAGGCGTAACGCCCGTCGCCGTCGTGGGGCAGAACGGCAGCGGGAAGACGACGCTCGTAAAGCACTTCAACCGGATTTTGTCTCCCACCTCCGGCGCGGTGCTCATCGACGGAGTGGAAACCACTAAACAATCGACGGCCAAATGGTCGAAACGCGTCGGGTACGTGTTCCAGAACCCGGACGATCAGCTCTTCCTGAACAGCGTGCGCAAGGAATTTGAGTTCGGGCCGGAGCGCGTGGGCGTCCCAGCCGCGGACATACAAAAGAGGCTGCCCGAGATCGCCGAGCTGTGCGGCCTTGGCGATAAGCTGGACTCGCATACGTTCGACCTGACCGCCACGCAGAAAAAGTTCTGCGCTATCGGTTCGGTAATGATGATGGATCCGGACGTTATCATATTCGACGAGCCGACGTGCGGGCAGGACGTCGAGGGCAGCCGTAGGCTGTCGGAGATAATCGGTCATTTGGAGAAACGCGGCAAGCTGTGCGTCACTATTTCGCATGATATGAAATTCGTGGCCGCGAACTTTCCGCGCGTCGTCGCGCTGTGCCACGGGCGCGTTTTGATTGACGGGGACAGCCGCGAAGTGTTCGCGAAACCGGAGCTGCTGAAAAAAAGCTTCGTGTCGCCGCCGCCGATCAGCCGCGTTTCGCTCGGCATGGGCTTTGAGAAGCCGGCGTTCAGCGTGGACGAGCTTGTCGAGACAATGAAGGCGAGAAGGAGGAAAATGGCATGAACAATATCATAGTGCAAATCTACGGAATCCGCTCCGTCGAGGATGCGCGCGGCGTGGTCGATCTGGGCGCGCGCCATATCGGCGTCTCCTACGGCAAAATCAAGGGCACGCCGGGACAGCTTTCGTGCGAACAGGCGAAGGAAATATTTGAGAAAGTTCAGCCGGACGCCGTGCGGGTCGGTCTGACGGTATCCGAGGATATAGACGTTATAACGGAGGACCTGCTCGAAACGCTGCCGCAGGTACTCCACCTTTCGGGGGATATCGACGGTATCAGCCCGAGGCGCGCCGCTGAGCTGCGCGAGCGGTTCCCCATGCTTAAGATTATGCAGGCCATCCCCGTCCTCCCCGGCGCGCCGAGGGAAGAACAGAAGGCTTTCGAGTATATCCGGATGTACGAGCCGGTCGCCGATTTTTTCCTGATCGACACAAAAATTCCCGCCGCGTCGGATATCGGCGCGACCGGTGTCGCCCACGACTGGGAGATTGACCGCGATCTTGTTAAAAGCACGCGGGTGCCGTGTATCATCGCCGGAGGCCTTACCGCGGGCAACGTGGCCCGCGCCGCCGAGACGGCCAGGCCCTACGGCGTCGATTCCTACAGCCTGACCAACCTTGATAACCCGTCGGGCACGAACGTCAAAGACATGGCGAAGGTAAAGGCTTTTGTGGAGGCTGCCCAAAATGCGCGGCTATGAGGGCGTACGGAAAGACGGCGTGCTGGTCGTCGGCGACATCAACGTGGATCTTATCGTTAAGTTCCCCGCGATTTCGCCGGACGGGCGCGTCGCGTATCCGGATCCGGAACTGACCGGCGGAGGCACGTGCGGCAACACGCTGATGGCGCTTGCCAAGCTGGGCGTTCCGACGGCGTTCATGGGTACGGTCGGCGACGACGCTTACGGGCGTATGCTCGTTGACGAGCTGCGCTGCGCCGGCGTGAATACGTCCGCTCTGATAATGGACGCGGATCTGAACACGGTATGCGTGTTCGCCTTCGTGGACGAGCGCGGCGAGCGGTATCTTTGGGGCTGGCCGCGCGAGCGTCAGTCGTTTCAGTATCTCGACAGAATCTGCTGGAAGTCGGTCGAAAACGCCGGATGGATACACAGCTCGGGTATGCTGCTCACAAGCGACACCTCGGCCCGGCGGAGCGTCGCCGAAATTTTCAAAAGGGCGAAGGAGCTCGGTATCCCGACTTCGTTCGATCTGAACCTGCGCGTGGATAACGGAGTGCTGGACGAGGGGTACCGGCGGGCTGTTCTGGATGTGCTTGAATGGTGCGATTACGCGCTGGGTTCGGGACCGGAAGAGTTTTATTATCTGTCCGAGCATGACGACTGGCGGGAGTGCGCGCGTTCTTTCGCGCGCGGCGACCGGACCGTTATAGCGAGGATGGGAGCGGACGGCTCCGTGGCTATGACGCCCCGCGCCGAGTATGAGGAGAAACCGTTCGACGTGCCCGTAACGGACACCGTCGGGGCGGGCGACGTGTTCAACGCCGGTTTTATCGCCGCGCGGCTTCAGGGGCGCGACCTCCGTGACTGCCTTATCTGGGGCAACGGTGTTTCCGGATACAAAGTGAGCCGCAAGGGCGGCCGCGCCACCCCGACCGCGGAGCAGCTGAGCGAGTTTATCCGCGGCGCGAGCCGGCGCCAGTGCGTCAAATAACGACAGGAGCTGATTCCATGGAGGCCAGACGTAAAATAATACTGGATTGCGACCCCGGGCACGACGACGCTTTCGCCATTATACTCGCCGCGAGCCATCTGGATGTGCTGGGCGTTACGACGATCGGCGGCAATTGCTGTCTCGGGAACGTAACGAAAAACGCGCTCAAAACGCTGGAGGTTATAGACCGGACCGATATACCCGTGTACGCGGGGCATTCGCGCCCGATGGTGGCCGAGCTTGTGACCGCGCCGCAGTTCCACGGGGAAAGCGGGCTGGACGGCCCAGTGCTGCCCGATCCCGTTACCGCGCCGCAAAAGGAACACGCCGTGGACTTTATAGTTGAAACCGTGAAAAGCGTCGACGGCGTTACGCTTGTGCCCACCGGCCCGCTGACGAATATAGCCGCGGCGCTTAACCGCGCTCCCGAGATCGCGGGGAGGATACGTGAGATCTGTCTCATGGGCGGCTCGGTGACTTTCGGCAACTGGACGCCGGCGGCGGAGTTTAATATCTTCGTCGATCCGGAGGCCGCGTACCGCGTGTTTAACTCCGGCGTGCCGATTAAAATGTCGGGCGTTAACCTCACGCGGCAGTGCGCCGTATCGCGGGAGCGCGTCGATGAGATAGCGAAGATTCCGACCCGAACGGCCAAGTTCGCCGTCGATCTGCTGAACTTCTTTTTGGGTACGTCCAAAGAAGCGGCCTCGCTTCCGGCCGCCAACCTGCACGACGCCTGCGCCGTCGCGTGGCTGATCCGTCCCGAGCTTATCACCGCCGCTCCCATGCACATAACCGTGGAGCTGAAAGGCGAGTTCACGCGCGGCATGACCGTCTGCGACTACCGTCATCTGCGCTGCGAAACGCCGGGCACGGACGTAACCGAAAGCCCGACCATGGGCTTCCGCGGGGAGCGCCCCAACGCCGAAGCCGCGCTGCGGCTGGACTTCCCGGGATTTATGGATCTGCTGATCCAGACCCTGCGCGATTGCCCGTGATACTAATCCCATTTAGATTTTTATCCGTCCTTGAAAATGGGATTGGTCTAAGGGGGGCGCGTAAATATAAAAACCAATTATACATTGCTGGGCGCGGCGGCCGTCGTGATTTGGGGTGTCAGCGGGGCGTTTACCCGCACGCTGGCGGAACGTCTTGGACTGTTTACCTCCGGCGCGCTGGTCAACCTGCTGTCCGGCGCGCTGATCTGCGCGGCGTCCCGCTTGCGTCACGGGAGCTGGGGGGATATGCGCGCCCTTCCCAGGCGGTACGTCTTTGTCTGCGGCGCGCTGTACGTCTTTTACGTGCTCTCGTCATACGTGTCCACCGCCGTCGCGCAGACGCGCCAGCAAGCTCTGGCCGTCGGAGTAATAAAGTTCATGTGGCCGGTCTTCGCGATGCTGCTGACTCCGCTTGTCCTGAAGAAGAAGGCGTCCCGCTGGATTTGGGGCAGTTTCGCCCTGAGCGCGTCGGGCGCTGCCGCGATAACCGTGTGGGGCGGGGGCTACGGGCAGGACGCCGCGTACATCCTCTCCGACGGCTTCATACTGCCGTCCGCGCTGATCGCTCTGGCTTCCGCCGCGGCGTGGGCGCTGTTCTCGATACTGACGCGTAAATATATGGAACATGTCCGCTCGGATTTCGACGGCGTAGGCTATTTTATGCTGGCGGCGGGGGCGCTTATGGCGCTTGCCCTGACGTTCAGCCCGGAAACAGGCAGCGAGCTGTATTCGCGCGGGTTCAGCCGCGAATCCTTAGGCAATTCGATCCTGAACCCGATCGAATCCGGCGCAGAGCTGGCGTTCCAGATCCTGTTATCGTCGCTGTGCGCGACGATCTTCTGGAATATGTCGATGAGAAGGGGAAACGTCGTCCTTGTCGTCGCGATCGCGAATATGCTGCCCATAATCTCCGTGCTGGCGTCGGCGCTTATCCTGGGCGCCAAGATCACGCTTCCCGTGGTCGCCGGCTCGCTGCTGGTGACGGCGGGCGTATTCTGGGGCGGCCATTGCCTTAATACTAATCCCATTTCAAAAGACGGATAAAAATTTTTCAGTTCGCGCTTAAAGCCGCGCGAACGCGCTGACGCTTGAAAAATTTTTATCCATAAATCTAAATGGGATTAGTATGAGGAGGCCGGATGACTTATGTATGACGCCGTTATATTCGATTTCGACGGCACTCTGGCCGATACCGCCGAGGACGTATGGCGTTCGGTCGAATACGCGGCGGCACGCGCCGGGGGGCGCGTCTCTCCGGAGTTCCGCGCCTGCGCGCGCAATCTCGCCCTGCCGAGGCGCGACATCTGGCGGGAGATTGGCGGCGGCTCCGAGGGATTCGGCGTGTTTGAGCGCGAGCTTGACCGGCATTATGTCAGCCTCAACGCGTTTGAGAACACGTCGGTGTATCCGGGCGTCGTCGATTTGCTCGAGGCGCTGAGGCGCGATAACCGAGAACTGTATGTCGTAACGAACAAAGCGTTCCGCGCCGCCGACAAGCTCATACGCCTGCTGGGGCTGGCCCAGTTCTTCCGGGCGTGGTACTCCCCGGACGGCCCCGGCGGCTGGAACCTCAGCAAGTCCGAGCTTCTGGCGATGCTGATGGAAAACGAGCTGTCCGATAAAGTTTCTGTATATGTCGGGGATTCTTACGGCGACGTCGAGGCGGCGCGCGCCAACGGTATGCCGGTTATCGGCGCGCTGTACGGCGACGGCGACCCCCGCGGCGAGCTGTCCCCCGATTATCTGGCCGAGAGCGCCGCGGCGCTGTTCCCCCTGCTGCTGGGGCGGCGTTTCTGATTATATATGTTATATATGGAGAGGAACGGTTAACCATGTTTACGCAGATTTATTCTATACAGACCGTGGAGGAAGCGCTGGAGTGCGTCCGCGCGGGGGTGGATTATATCGGCGTCGCGTCCGGAACGGGCGCCGGACTGCCCGCAGAAATATCGCTCGAACAGGGCAGGGCTGTTTTCGACGCGGCGCGGGGCAGAATCGGTCTCGTCGCCCTGACCGTCGCCGACGGGCCGGATCCGATTTACGAGATGGCGCGGGCGCTCGATCCGGACGTAGTGCATCTGTGCGGCAATAATTACGCCGCCGACCCGGCGTTTTGCGCCGATATCAGGCGCGTATGCCCGGGTATCCTGGTAGAGCAGGCTATATCCGTAACGGGTCCGGAGGCGGTTGATAAGGCCGAATACTTCGCCTCGTTCTGCGACACGCTCATACTGGATTCGTCCGACCCCAACATATCGGGAATAGGCGCGTCGGGTATTGTCAACGACTGGGACGTGTGCGCCAAAATCGTCAAACGGGTTAAATGCCGCGTCATTCTGGCGGGCGGCCTGGGTCCGGACAACGTGGCCGAGGCGATAGCGGCGGTGAGACCGTGGGGCGTGGATTCGATGACTCGTACCAATCGCGCGTTGCCGGACGGAAGCGTCCGCAAAGACGCGGAAAAAGTGCGGGCTTTTGTTCGGGCGGCGCGCGAGGCCGCTCTTAAATGGGGGCTGTGAGCGTTATGATGAGGGATTTTGAGTTTTCGCTTAAAACGCGGTTTATATTCGGGAAACACGCCGACGCCCGCGCGGGCGCGGAACTCGCGGCAAAAGGCCTTACCGCGGTGACGATCTGCCACAACGGAAGCCGGTTCCTTTACGACGGCGGTCTGCTCGACGGCGTCAAGAACGCGCTGGACGCGGCGGGCGTCCGCTGGGGCGAGTTTATGTGCGGAACGGAGCCGAACCCGCGCCTTTCCCGCGTATACCAGTGTATCGAGGCGGTCCGCGCCGCCGGATCGCGAGGACTTCTGGCTATCGGCGGCGGCGCGGTCATAGACCATACGAAGGCGGTCGCCGCGGGAGTCCCGTATGACGGAGACGTGTGGGACTTCTTTACCGGCAGGGCCGCGATACGCGCGGCGCTGCCGGTGGCGGCGCTGCTGACCAATCCGGCCAGCGGCAGCGAGTCAAGCGGCGTCATGGTCATCAATAACGCCGAAACGTCAGAAAAACGGCTGGCGAGCAGTCCGTTCATACAGCCGGAGCTGGCTTTAATGAACCCCGATATTACGCGGAGCCTGCCTGCTTCCGTAACGGCGAACGGGCTTGTGGATATGTTCAGCCACATCGCGGAGCGGTATTTTACGAACGACGCCGAATTCGGGATTATAGACCATATGGCGGAGGGCGCCATGGCCGCGGTGGCGTCGTTCGGGCCGAAACTTCTGGAAAATTTGGACAGCTACGAGCTGCGCGCCCAAGCCATGTGGACGGCTGCGATCGCCCACAACGACACGCTAGGCGTCGGCCGGGCGCAGGACTGGGCTACGCATATAATAGCCAACGAGCTGAGCGCGCTGTACGACACGCCGCACGGAGTGTCGCTTTCGGTGATAATGCCCGCCTGGATGCAATATGTTTACAAAAACGACGAAGCCCGGTTCGCGCGGTACGGCCGGCGTGTGTTCGGGCTTGAAGGCGCCGGCGCCGCGAGAGAATGTATCGCGGCGACCAAGGGATTCTTCCGCTGTCTCGGTATGCCGGTCAGCTTCGCGCAGGCGGGCATACCGACGGACTCGCTGGGCAAACTCGCCGATATGACGCAAATGCCGGAAAACGGTCTGATCGGAGCCAGCACGCCGCTTACGCGGGCCGATGTCGCCCAAATACTGGAACTGGCGAGATAACCGCGCAGCCTATTTATACTAATTCCACTCTAAAGGACGCCGAATATTTTCGGCCGCCCCTAAGAATTTTGCGTGAACCAAGCAAAATTCCGATGAGAATTTTGTGCGAACCAAGCAAAATTCCGATGAGAATTTTGTGTGAACTAAGCAAAATTCGGACACGCAAGCTCGAAAAAATATCCGGCGCAAATTCTAAGTGGAATTAGATTACCGGTATAACGACGTTAGTCAGCAGCTCGTCCTCCGGCGTAACCGACGGGTCGTTGAGATAGCGGTCATACGGCGCTCCGGACTGTTTAAGGCCGTTATCCCCGACCCATTTGAACAGCTCGCCGTAAACCGCTTCCAGACCGGCGTATGAACCCTTGTGAAGCGCGGCGGCGGCTCGTCCCGCCGGGATTACGCTCGGGAAAATCTCATGCTGTTTCGGAATCAAGGTTGACATTTGTTCTGGATGGTTCGTGTCTGGGGAGTTTGCCTGGTTCACGCAAACTTCCGAACCGTTTTCCGGCGTTTCCCGAGCGACGGGGAATCCGATTTCAATATCCCAGCTGTCGCCGGCCATGTTTATATAGGCGGCGTAGGGCGCGTCGATGATTTGAGCGCCGGTTTTGACGATATAATCGTACACCCGCGCGAAGCCCGCGCTGATAACCCGCGGCAATTCCGCGCCGGAGGCGGTTTCACGCACAGCTAAAGTAGTCAGCGGCTTTTGCTCAATCAGTTTAATTTCCATATAACGGCTCCTTCATAAATGAAAGTTCTTTGCCCCGCTTTCGGGATGGAAAGCGGGCGGGGTGCGGGGCGGCGCCCCAAGTGTTCGGCTCTAGGTTCCGACTGTCCCGGCGACGGCGTCGCTTTCCCAGGCCGGCGAAAACTCCCTGTCCGCGAACAGCGAGGCCAGCCCGCTTATCTGCTTGAGCCGCAGCAGCTCGTCGGAATCCATGCCGATATTGTCCATAATCCACGCGTCGCTCCGCCCAGCCTCGGCGAGCTTCGCCACGATGTCCACCATCAGATCAATGGAATGAACGCCGCGCGCGCGGTTATGACGGATCGTGCTGGCTATGCGGCTCGTCAGCGGCTTGTCAATCACGGACACGGGCAGGCATTCTCCCTCCCGCTCGGCAATCTCGGGACAAAGCCTCATGGCCTGATACCGGTGAAACCCATCGACAATCTCATAGCGGTCGGCGTCCGCCAGATAATAGCAGACGATAGGCATTGTGTAGCCGTCCTCCAGAATGGACTTGATGAGCAGCCTCATCTCCGGCGGCGGCACGCGGTTCGGGTTGTGCGCGTTCGCCTGGATTTTCCCGATCGGAACGCGTATGACGCTGTATACCGGGCTTACATAAGGCTCTCCCATACGGCCATCGCTTCCTTTCCTTTCTGCAGTTCGTCTTTGGTCTGGCTGAACCCCATATAACGGCATGACGTGTCGTTCTTCATAATCGTCACGCACATCCGTTTATAACTGGGCAGCGACCGGAAGTTCCGCAGATCGACGCTGTCGGGGTATTCGGCGAAACGGACCACCTCGTGGTCGCTCCTGTATTTCCGTTTTCCGGTAGGTTTGCCCAACCGCTCGAAAACAATATCCGTCTTGCGAAGCTCGTTCACAACCCTGACGGGCAGAGCGCCGCCTTTATCAAGCCAGTAACGCAGAGACGTCTCAAACTTGCGCCGATATATTTCCCGCGTGCGCGACGGCAGCGTGTTCAGGAGGAATTCCGTGTAGGTTTTCCACGTGTGGCCCTTCGGAAGGGAAATATCCTTGTAGCCGACCGCTTTCGTGCCTCCGTAAATCGCGCCGAAATTCGCGCCGTTCACGCGTCCGACCAGCCGGCTCCATGTATTCGGCTCGATCGCGCGGAACAGCTTGAGCGCTTCCACTCCGCATTCATGGAAGGGGTTGGCTACGCGCATCTCCACGACCGGTATGCCCGCCAAATAATACAGGTCGTATAGTTTATTGTAATCGAACCCGAACTTAGCGTTGGCCGTCCATATGTCCTCGACCAGCCAGTCGTACAGCGGATAAAAATTGTAGATACCCGTGTAAACGCGCGTGCTGTAGGCGATCTTGCCGAACATCCGGTAGGCGCTGTCGCGGGTCACTGCGTGATAGCGGTTGAGGCTTTCCTGCGCGCGTATGCCGACAAGGACGGCTGTTCTTTTAGCACCGCGGCGTTTGTGAAGCCACTTGCCGAATTTTGTCTGAAAAACATAGTCCGACATACCGACCTTGAAGAAGTCGAAGCCGTGGTTTTCCAGCGTTATCGCGCCCGGCGGGCGTTCCTTGAGCCAGATGTCCTTTTCGTCCGGATTCCAGGGCATCCATGTGGATTGATACATGGATACGCCGCATGAAGCCGAAACCGGCATACAAAGGTGATAGTAGTCAAAATAAGGATATTTACCCATGCAGCGCGATACGTAGTCGATGGTATACTGATAATTGCCCTCATAGTCGATGTGGTATACGGAGACTTTGGCGTCGGGGCGGCGCCTCGCGTAATATAAGTTAACCAGTTCCAGCATCAGGCCGGAATCCTTGCCTCCGGAAAAAGCGACCACGACGTGATCAAACTTGGAAAATATATACTCCATTCTGTCCATGAAGGCGTTGAACACATTTTGATCAGTGTAAACTTTAGCCAATAACATCACCCCCTTCCGACATTCTCCAGCTTATTATAACATTTTACGCGTGAAAGTCAATGCGGGGATTTGATTTTATGCCTATCCCGTTCCCAGGCGCGGACACGATTTTCATGTTTTCGCGTGATGGAAATTCGCTTGAACGCCTTTCGGAGCCCGGCGGCAATATAAATGAAAAAAACACCCGCACGCAAAAAATCAGCGAGAAGTTCCGCCCCCGCAAAAGAATTCTTGTAATCACTGAAAACGGGCGCGCGTTATAATCGAAAAATCGACCGCTCAATATAATTGAGACCAGCTATTCAGAACCTGTATTCATAGATGGAATCGGCGTCTTTTCGGCTGATTTCCCGTCGTTGATCGACGTTTGATGTTGTGGAATACAACATCTGAATTTTGCTTGAATGAATTTTGCATCGCATTATCGTTTGAACCACACGATAATGCTTCGATTCACGCAAAATTCTGTCACGCAAAATTCATCAAGCCATCTTCTTCATCGTCAGCCAAAAACTTGCGTACTCTCGGAGTACACGGCGTTTTTGTTTAATCGACAGATTTGTCGGTTAACAAATTACAGCGGGGAAGCGTTTTCAGTCGCGGCGGTCGCCGCTTGGCCGGGAGTCAGGGCTAGTTTTCAAACACGCCCAGGTCAGCGTATACATATTTCACATACAATCCCTTCCCGCGGGAAAAGCTACTTTAATGACAAATACCTTCGGGAGGGCGCTATGAAACCGATTACCGACCTGGCCGTCGAAGCGGCCGAGATATTGAACGAAAACGCTGAACGAAAGGCGGAGTCGGGCGAAACGGGCGTCGGCGTCGATGTCCGCGAAAACGACGGAATCAAGATTACATGGATTGAGATCGAAAACGACGTCGGCTCAGCTAAAATGGGCAAGCCGATAGGTAGTTACGTCACTATCGAATCCGACGCCCTTAAAGATAACAACCGCGATAAGCACGAGGAAATCGCCGCGATTCTCGCGCGGCAGATCGCCAAGATCGCGAAGCTCTCCGGCGGCGATACCGTTCTGATCGTCGGTTTGGGCAACTGGAGCGTAACCCCGGACGCGCTCGGGCCCAAAGTGATAAAAAAGGCGCTCGTGACCCGGCACATCATGGATACCGTCCCGGAGGAACTTGCCGGGAGAGTGCGCCCGGTGGCCGCTATAACGCCGGGCGTGATGGGAATCACCGGCATCGAGACGGCCGACACAATCAAGGGGGTGGCTGACGCGATCGACCCGGCGGTTGTGATTTGCGTGGACGCGCTGGCGGCGAGGAATACCTCGCGGCTCAATTCCACAATCCAGATCAGCGACACGGGACTGGCCCCCGGCTCCGGCATGGGTAATTACCGCGCCGAACTGACCGAGAAGTCGCTCGGACGGAAGGTTCTGGCGGTCGGAGTGCCGACGGTTATCGACGCCGCGACGCTCGTGTCAGACTCCCTGGATCTCACCGTTTCCAGTATGCGGGCGGAGATGCCGGAGGGCGCGGATTTCTTTGAGACGCTCGAGAACCTGGAGCGCCGCGAGAAGAGCGCGATAATCAGTCGTCTGCTTGAACCGTACCTCGGAAGCATGTTCGTCGCTCCGAAGGATGCGGACGCGGTCGTCGAGCGGCTGTCGAATATTATCGCCAACGCGCTTAATATCGCGCTGCATCCCGGCGTGACGGTCGACGACGTCAATAAATACGTATATTGAGCGCGCGCCGGGGCAAAAATAATCCTATCCAAACGGAAGGGAGACGCGATTATTATGGCCACGTACAGCCAGACTGAGTTAAACGCGATACGCGAGACCGTTATGGCGCATCAGACGACCACGAGTAAGCTGAACGAATACGCGGGCAGGTGCCAGGACGAGAAAGTGCGCCGGATGTTCACGAGCGCGGCGCAGGAATCGGGAAAGGCCGCCCAGAAATTAGTAGACATGCTGTAGGAGGATGAAAATGAGCGAACGCGACATGGTTATGGACATACTCTCGGGCGTGAAGGCGGGGCTTGCGTCCTACGCCAAGAACATCGCCGAGACGAACGATCAGGATCTGCGCATGACTTTTCAGCAGATGCGCGACGGCGACGAGAAGTTCCAGTATGATCTGTACAAGCTGGCTTCGGAAAAGGGCTATTACGTCCAACCGCCGTCTTCGGATATGCTCGAGTCGAACCAGATCAAGGCGAATCTGCAACAGCCCTGCGCGGTATAACGAAAAGCGGAGAACAGAAACGGAAAACAGAGGACGGATCCCGAATCCGCCCTCTGTTCCGCTTTCCGGTTTTTTGTTTATGTCTATCCCGTAACCGCTCCAAAAACCCCGGTAATTATAGCCGCTAAGCGTCATAATATCGGCGGAATGAGGTAATTTTGTAAATGTCAACCCCAAAATCACCCGCCCGAATAACAAAGCGCGGGTTTAAGCTAACTTTGCTGCCGATTATTCGAGTAAGAAGTACGCGTGCCGCTGAAAATCCGATTCCGCGGAAGTTGTAGAATGTCTGTATTGCTAAAATCTGCGGTTGCTGTCGGTTATTGTTCATAAGGACGTTTTACGGCGACGCCTTTGACCGACGTTTGATGTTGTCGAAGACAACATCTGAATTTTGCTTCGATTCACGCAAAATTCATCAAACCATCTTCTTGACGCCCGATTACTCGCCGAAGCGGATTGAAACGGTGATTGCCGGACTGCTCCGGGATTGGCGGGGCAGCCCGGAGGGGTGCGAAGATTGTCTTTAGGCCAGGCGAAGCTTGAAATAATCGGATAAATATGTTATAATAACAATGCGGGCGGGCGTGTGAGATACATTTTGAGAAGAAGAGGGACGAGCTGGAAGAGGATTCAGCGGCGCGGTAGAGTGCGCGGGCTTCATCTTGATCGAGTTTTTGGCGGCTCAGCTTGGTCGGAAATTACGTCAGACATCGACGGAAACGCCCTCGAACTCGGCGGGTCCGCCGAGTTGCAGCGGTAACTCTTTCGGCGTTTTACCGAAAACACGCTGATATTCAAGGAAAACTTGGTCGAGCACACGGATGGTTTTGCGTTTGAGGTCGCCGATAGAATCGACGAGATACGTCCGAAAGCGCGTCGGTTGTTTCAGCGGAAGAGCGGTTTCTTCCGGCGGGCGCGTTTAGATGAAATCACCGCGGCGACGACTCCGCCGACATCCAACCCGGGGTCCCCAAACAGCGAGCCTTTCGCTCAAGAAGGCGGCCGCGGTTAATAAGCCGGTTGTGTTCAAACTCAAACTCGGCTGAAGAATTTCTCGGTAATGCGACGCGGAATCACCTTAGCGGGGACAGTCTGGAGAGGGGAATCAACATGAGTACAGGCATAGGCTATGACGCGCACAGATTGGCGGAAGGGCGCCGTCTTGTGCTCGGCGGGGTTGAGATTGAGTTTGAAAGGGGCCTTCTGGGACATTCGGACGCGGACGTTTTGGTTCACGCCGTTATCGACGCGCTTCTCGGCGCGGCGGGTTTGGGGGACATCGGCAGGTTTTTCCCGGACGACGACCCGGCGTATGACGGTATAGACAGTCTGGAACTTCTGCGCCGGGCGTGGGGCATGATTTTCGCGCGGGGATACTTCGTCGGCAACATCGACGCGGTCATAGTCGCCGAGAAGCCCCGGCTTGCGCCGTTTATACCGCAAATGGAGCGTAACGTGGCGGCGGCGCTCGGGATCGACCCGATGACGCGCCGCGTAAACGTAAAGGCGTCCACCGAGGAAGGCATGGGCTTCACGGGACGGTCCGAGGGCATAGCCGCTCAGGCTGTCTGTACCTTGGAACGCTCTGACGGCGATCGGAGATTTCCCGGCTTGGAGTAAGAAGATGGCTTGATGAATTTTGTGTGAATCGAAGCATTATCGTGTGACAGAATTTTGCGGCTTTAGGCAAAATTCGTTCAAACGATAATGCGATGCAAAATTCATTCAAGCAAAATTCAGATGTTGTCTTCGACAACATCAAACGTCGGTCAAAGTGGCTGACGTTCAGTGTAAGCGTTCAACAAGACGTTCAAACATCTCCACTTAAAACACCAACTTTTTTGTTCTCCGACAAACGAAAAAACATTCTACATGCACGTTAAATCACTGCACACATAGAACGTTTTTATATATAATTTGTTACAATTTTACACAACAAACAGAATCGAAATAACGCTAATAATTACTATAAATAATCGACTATTAGTAATTCCAAACGATCAACTCCTTATAATTTTCTCGATTTTCATACCGGCTTGTCAGATTATTTTACCGCGAGACAGGCTCCATATTAAACCCATCGTACAATTCCCGAACAAACTCACAGTCATTATAAGACAGTATGAACCGGCCTATGGATTTTGCATCGCATTATCGCTTGGGTGAATTTCGCGTTATTCGAAGCATTATCGTGTAGTTCAAACGATAATGCGATGCGAAATTCTGTCACGCGATAATGCTTCGAACCAAGCAAAATCCGCAACCGTCGTTAACAAGCGGTTTAACTCCCGATGATCCGCCTCATTGAACGCGTATCCCTGCTTCTTATAGAAGCTCTCCTCGCCAACAAGTGAAGTTTACTTGGGCGAAGTTCGCTTGAATCGAAGCATTTTCGCTTGGATGAATTTTGCATGATTCACGCAAAATTCCTTGGCGGATCAAGATAGAACGAACGCCTCCGGTCGCTGCCGTACGATGTGACGCGGCAAGGAAGCGTGACGGCGGTTTTGGGCGGGGCAAATATTCCGTCAATATGCAGGGGACGATCTACACCGTTTCTTGCGCCACCGGGCAGACGTTTGTCGTCAATGAAAGCGTGCTGGTGCTGTTTGCGGGAAATGATTGGAACAGGCGGTATGTTGTTGGGAAGGCGTGACTTTTGTTGACGTTGGGAATATTTTGGTGTATCATATCAGAAACAAGGCCATTCAATGGCAACGATAACACTAATATGTGGGATAATACTAGTGGAAATTGATAAAATAATTCAGGCTATTCCGAGCATTTTGCAATATTTCGTGCTTGGGTACGTCTTTCTTAAGATATGGTTTTTCTTGCGCAGAAGCCATACGAGTGATCAGGTCAGTTTTATAACATTGAGTGTAGTTGGAAACTGCGCGCAATGATGCGTGATGAGGCTCCGTGGCAAATCACGCCGCGCAATGGGGTTATTCCGAATAAGATAATAAGAACATATTTCTTGAATAATTATATAGAATAATTGTTAAACAAATCATAGAGCAAGCTCGCCGAAAGGAGGCTCCCCAATAGCAACAATCTCCATCCGAACAATAACGCCGTTCGACGCGGCGTATGACTATACAGTCTATTTCGACTATTCCGGCAACCAATCTGTCAAAAACAGGCTGGTGATTTACGATTCCGCTACAAACGGAACGGTTTACGACAATACAACCAGCACACTGCGCTTAGCTCACACCATACCGGCGGGGACGCTCGCAAACGGCAAAGATTACGCGTGCGACGTCACGGCCTATGACATGTCGGGCGTCGCTGCGACAAGCGCCAAGGCCGTGTTCTCGTGCCTGACCACTCCGGAATGGCGTATTGTCGGCATTGCCACCGATCAAACTTTGCGCAACGCTTCGGTCACGGTCACTTTGCAATACTCACAGCAGCAAGGTGAAGCGCTCAATGAGTATCGCGTGGTGGTTTCGACTGCCGATCAATCGCTGTTTTGGGACAGCGGACTGGTATATTCAGCGCCGTGTATTTGCTAATTGAAATTTCCACCACCCATTATAATTAAGATCCGCCAGCCGCTACTCACAGTTCGCCTGATCACGGCGTTTTTTGTTTGGCTGGTGGGTTTTTCAATTATAAT
>JAISCI010000103.1 GCA_031265685.1 Clostridiales bacterium | reverse complement strand
TGGACATGCGCATGTGTCATAATAGCCCTAACCGCAAAACGAAGTAAATCCGGGGCTTGCCGCGTTAGTCCAAAATTCCGCGCGTGACCGGATTGACAAAAAAAGGAGGGCGCATACCGAATGAGCATGATTTTCGCGCAATGCAACCAAAAAGGCGGCTGTGGCAAAAGCTCGATGACGCTGAACTTGGGCGCGGCGCTGGCGCGAATGGGCGTCAAGGTGCTGGCCGTCGATTCAGATCCGCAGGCCAACTTAACAATGGCGCTCGGTTATCCGCAGCCCGACGAACTGCCCGTCACCCTTCCAATGGTTTTTCAGGATATTATCGACAATCAAATGAGACCCGGCGTACCCACGCTTACCCTGCGCCGCGAATACATACTGCGCGCTCACGGCATGGATTTTGTTCCGTCAAGCATTGAGCTGGCGGCTCTGGAAACCGCGCTGATCAACACGATAAGCCGTGAAACTGTGATGAAGCGATTCCTGTCGCATATTCGTGACGACTACGACGTGATTCTGATCGACTGCATGCCGTCTCTGAACGTCATCACGCTGAACGCGCTGACCGCCGCCGATAAGGTTCTGGTACCGCTCCAGCCACAATTCTTTTCGGCGAAAGGACTTGAAATGCTGCTAGCGACCATCGGCGGCGTACGGCAGCAGCTCAACCCAAAACTTACCATAGGCGGTGCGTTAATCACAATGTACGATGGTCGTCTGAAATTCCATCGTGAAGTCATTGACATCGTGGAATCAGCGTTTGGTAAGTATTTCAAAATATTTAACACAAAGATTCCCGTGTCCGTACGAGTGACCGAAACACAAGCGCGTGGCCGCAGCATCTTCGAGTACGACCCGTCCGGCAAAATCGCCGAGGCTTACGGACGGTTTGCCGAGGAACTTATGAGCGGAGGTGTCGTGAATGCCTGAAAACGTGACAAGCGGCAGCTTTTCGCTGAAGAAAGGCTTCGCGAGCTTCTTCGAGCCATCCGACCCGGTTATGGCGGCGGCTGGCAAAGCCGGCGTCAGCGAGTTGCGCCTCGACGCGCTTCGCCCGTACAAACAGCACCCGTTCAAGCCCTATGGCGGCCAGCGGTTCGACGACATGGTGAGAAGCGTGCGCGATAACGGCGTGATTATGCCGGTTATTGTCAGACCGCTCGACGATGGCGATTACGAGATTCTGAGCGGGCACAACCGCGCGGCGGCGGCGAAAGAGGCTGGATACCAAACAATCCCAGCTATTATTCGCGACGGGCTGACGGACGACGAAGCGTTGTTGATCGTGACGGAAACGAACCTGATCCAGCGTTCGTTCGCCGACATGAACCACTCCGAACGCGCCTTGACGCTTGCCATGCACCATGACGCGATCAAACGCCAAGGCAAGCGGACGGACTTGATTATGGAGATCGAAAACCTGCTCAAATCCAGTACTGGCGCGGGTTTCGAGACTTCTGGCACCATGTGCCAGAAGTCCGACAGCCGAACGCGAATGAGCGAGCAATACGATATGTCAAGTCGTACCATCGCCAATTATCTGCGGCTCAATAAGTTGCTCCGCCCGCACAAGGATCGGCTCGACAGCGGCGAAATGCCGATACGCGCGGCAGTCGCGCTATCGTACCTGCCGGAAGGCGAGCAGAAAGTAGTGGACGATATACTGACGTCCTCGCCGTACAAAGTTGACATGAAAAAGGCCGACGCTCTCCGCGCCGCTTCCGAGAAAAAACCGCTCACACACGAAACAGCGGAGGAAATTCTTTCCGGCGCGAAGAAGCCGAAGCCCGCGCGCCCTCTTGCGTTCAAGCTGAAACCCAAAATCGTGTCTCAGTACTTCGCGCCGGAGCGTAAACCACAGGAAATTGAGGACACGATTGTCAAGGCGCTGGATTATTATTTCGCCAGCGTAAAAACAGCGGAGGACAGCGAGAATTAAAAAAGGCGGGAAGGGAGGGGCCTGACATGGCGTATACGGCGCGAAAAGAAAAGCTGGCGCTGCTTAAAAAAATCGGCGGCGAAGCCATCCGCGAAGTCGCGGCTAGCAAAGCCGATTGGCGCGGGTTTCTGCGCTTCTATGCCGGATTCTACAAGTACAGCTTTTCGGAAGCGCTGCTTATCTATGCTCAGGTCCCCGACGCGACCGCTTGCGGCGAAATCAAACATTGGAACGCCGTCGACCGGCGCGTTCACCGAGGTACAAAGGGTATCGCGATTTTCGATGAAATCAGCGGAAATACTGGTATTCGCTACGTTTTCGACATCGCGGACACATATAGGCGCGGTGCGCTCGCGGAGCGAAGCGCAGCCGAACAGACCAGAGGCATCCCACGAAAATGGCTGCTCACGGAAAGCCGCGCCGAAGCCGTTTTGTCGGAACTTTCGTCTCATTTCGAGGTCGAACTATCTACAAACGATTACCGAAAGAATCTAAAATGGGCGGTCGAACAGTACACCCGACAGCGCGCCGCCGATTACCCCGACTCTTCAGATCGTTTCGCAGCGACGCTCGTCGATAGCGTCGGTTATCTAGTTTGCGAGCGTCTGGGTTTGGAGAAAACGCTTTATGACGACAACGCGCTGTCATTCCAGTACTTGGACGAATTTAATACGCCCGACGACCTGTCGCGGCTAGGCGCGGCAGTGAACGAAGTAAGCCGGAACGTGCTGAATCTTGCGGCGCGTGTTATTCGCCGCGAAAACGAAAAGGAAAGGTCTGGTGAAAATGGGCGAATACGAGGAAGCGTTGGAGGCGCTGAGGCTGACGCCGGAGCAGATCGCCGAGCAGGAAGCGTGGGAAGCGGAGAACGACCCGCGCCCGACTCTGGGCAAATATGGGATAATGTTCCGGGAGTTTCTGCGGGAACACTACCCGTGGCGGTACGAATTCCTGAAGCTGGAAGCGGAGCTATTCGACACATGCTTGGCGGTGGACAGGGAAGCGATGTCAATGATGGAAACTTTGGAGAGCCAGCTTCGGGCGAAAACGCCGAGACCGACGGACGACTTCATGAAGATATACCAATACGAAACGGCGATCCGCGACCAGGCGGAGGAAATCGTGCTGAACGAGATCGTTTACAAAGAAAGGTAACACGGGCGGCGGACGAAAATCCGCCGCTTTTTTCATCCTCGGATGACCGCCGGCCATACGTCGTAGTCACCGACAGCGAAAGCGGGCGATTCCCGATTGGCGAGCGGCTCACTTTCGCCGAGGCTGACCGGCTGTTCAAAGAGCTTGAAGCCGAAAAGCGCGAAATCGGCGGCTGGTGGAAAACGAGCGCGACCATCTATTATTTCGACGACGCGGGCAATTTGGGCGAATATCCGCTCAAATATGACGTCGGTTTTTATAGCGGCAGCGACAGCGGACTACTAAACCGAGTCAAACTGTACTGGCGCAACGTCGACGAGCGGCTTAAATCCGGCGAGTACGCGAACGAATTTTTCGTGAACCAAGAAAAATTCTACGGACATACGCCGGAGGACGCCGCCGCGTCGCGGGAACTGATCGCGATGTTCGAGGCCGCGTTGGGCGCAGCGCCCGATATTCCCTCCGAACCTAGGCGTGGCAATACCTACCAACATCAAAACTACCGCGCCCTAAAGCGACTCGCGCCGGAGATTCTTGACGGCTCCGCGCGGTACGTCCGCTTCACGGCGGGCGCGTCGATGATGCCGCTTACCGTCGAGCGGTTGTCCGGCGACCGAATCGCCGCCTCGCATTTCTACGAGCAGAATGGCGATTTGATGCGCGATCCCGACATAGAGTTTGTTATCGACCGCGAATCAAGCACGCTTTCAGCGCGGACGTACACGTAGCATGGGCTGGGCGTGTTCCAGAATGTGGAGAACGACGGCGGTCAGATTGTCAACCGACAACTGGCTCGCCAGCTTGACAGCTTCGCGCGTCAATGGTTTTCCAACATCCGTGAACAGCATTATCAAAAGGAAAGAATGATCGTGCCGATTCAGAGCACGGAACTGGACGTTCGCTTCGGCGCGGATGGGAAAGTTGCGGAAATTCTTGGCGATCTTGACGCGGCGGAAGCTTATGCCCGAAAAATCGGTCTGAAATTTGAGGATGAAGCTGCCGCTCCATCGTCCGCACCGCAACGCTCGTCAGTTGAACAGCAATCGCTGTTCGACGTCAAACCGCGGCAGCCCGCGCGTGAACCTGTTGTATTTGCTAATTGAAATTTCCACCACCCATTATAATTAAGATCCGCCAGCCGCTACTCACAGTTCGCCTGATCACGGCGTTTTTTGTTTGGCTGGTGGGTTTTTCAATTATAA
>JAISCI010000078.1 GCA_031265685.1 Clostridiales bacterium | reverse complement strand
CATTATAATTAAGATCCGCCAGCCGCTACTCACAGTTCGCCTGATCACGGCGTTTTTTGTTTGGCTGGTGGGTTTTTCAATTATAATGAGTGGTGGATTTTTCGGTTGACAAATACATCAAAAAAGAACTCGGCCTTGACCGAGTGAAAAAGGTCAGAGAAACGAGCAAGCCGTCGCCGTTTAACTATAGCGAAAATTCCTTCCTTTATATAAGCGGGAATATGCCGTTCCCGGACGACAACAACGGCGCTTACATCGATGCAATAGCGGACGAAGCGAAGCGGCTGATCGCCGCCGCTAACGGCCACGCGGCCATGCTGTTCACGTCGTTTAAGGTAATGGACAAGGTGTTCGAGCGGCTTTCCGGGGAAATCCCGTTTCCCGTTTTCAAACTGGGAAAAAGCGGCGGCAAATCGATTGACCGCTTCAAAAAGAGCGGCGGCGTTCTGCTGTCCGCCGGCAGTCTCTGGGAAGGGATCGACATCCCCGGCGACGCACTTTCCTTGCTGATAATCGTCAGACTGCCGTTCGCCGTTCCCGATCCTTTCAGCGAATGGGAACGGACGCTATACGGCAATTTCGACGATTACAAAAATTCAGTAATCGCGCCGGACATGCTCGTCAAACTGAAACAAGGCTTTGGACGGCTGATTCGGACGGAAACGGACACGGGCGTTGTGGCAATTCTTGACAGACGCGCCAGCAGCCGTGGAACGTATCGCGCCGCCGTGCTGAACGCGCTGCCGAAGTGCCGGGTGACGTCGAGCGCCGGCGAAGTCAGGCAGTTTATGGAGTCCGTTAAGGACGCGCAATATTTCAAAAAACAGCAGTAATCAGTCTAACATATAACAGGGGGAATTTTTATAAACGAGCGAATATTCAATGATTCTACCATCCCGATGGACGACATCAACGAATTGGTTGACATCCGCGACGTCGTTATCGACCCGTCGCTTTCTCAGTCAGAAAAGAAGGCGTCTTTCGCGGCACAGATCAAAAACCCGCGCCGCTATCGCTGCGGCGACATAATCGTCCGCGCCTCGTTCGCGAACACCTCCGTAACTCTGCAGGATCGCATTGTCCAGATTCTGCTGTCAAGGTACAACGCGTCTTTTGAAAAATAATTACTTTGCCCATTGTCGCCGCGCCGGAAGCGTGCTATAATAGTAATGGACTGGCGCGGTTCCTTTCCGGCGGGCTGGAAAGGGACGGCTATGAAGAAAAACGAAACGCCTGAATTTTGGAACGCCATCGCCTATCTGAGGCTGTCGAGAGACGACCGCGACAGGGACGAGAGCGATTCCATAAAAAACCAACGCGACCTGATACTCGACTTCGTGAACCGCAACCCCGACATCCGCGTCGCGGGCATTCTGGCCGACGACGGCGCGACGGGCGCGAATTTCGAGCGAAAAGCCTTCAAGGAGATGATTCGCCGGATCGAGAGCGGGGAAATTACGGCGGTTTTGGTAAAAGATTTCAGCCGCCTTGGACGCGACCATATAGGCACAGGGAAGTATATCCAGCGCTACTTCGCGTCTAAAAACGTGAGGTTCGTGGCGGTAACGGAGCCGTTCGACAGCCTGCGCGACGACCTGAACGACAGCGCCAACAGCCTGCTCGTTCCGTTCAAGAATATCGTCAACGAGGCCATGCTTGAAGATATTTCCAACAAGACGCGCTCACAGCTGGAAATCAAGCGCAAGCGCGGCGAAATGCTCTGCAACTTCGCCGTCTACGGCTACATCAAGTCCGAACGTCGGCTGATCGTGGACGAATACGCCGCGAACATCGTGCGGACGATATTTGACAGGAAAATAATGGGCCACAGCGAACAGCGTATCGCCGACGAACTGAACGCCGCCGGAATCGCGTCGCCCGCTGAATACAAAAAGGCGATGGGCTCGCGTTACGCGACGCCGTTCGGCGCGGGCGAAAAGCCGCGATGGTCGGGCAACGCCGTCCGGCGCATACTCGCGAACCGCGTGTACGTCGGCAGTCTGGAGCAGGGCAAGCGCACGAAAACCAGCTATCGCGTGAGGAAATATTTCTACAAGCCGCGCGAGGCGTGGATTGTGCGCGACGGCGACCACGAGGCGATCATTTCCGAGCTGGACTTCGAACTTGCGCGCGAACTCGCTTCCAAGGATACGCGTCTGCCGAGCGCCGACGGCCGGCTTTATCTGTTTTCCGGCATGATCGTCTGCGGCGCGTGCGGCCAGCCGATGGTCGTCAAAACCACGACAGCAAAAGGAAAAAGATACATAAATTACCGCTGCGCGACGCACAAGCGGAACGGTGCCTGCAAGAACAACAACGTCAGCGGCCGGGCGGTCGAGCGGTTTGTTCTGGCGTCGGTTCAGCGCCAGATCGACGCGCTGATTTCGGCGGACGCGCTCGTCGGCGCCCTCAGCCTCGACGCGATGCGCGAGCGCAAACGCGCCGCCGTCGAAAGCCTGATCGCAAAAGCCCTGCGGACCGTTCGCGACAACAACGAATATCTCGTGAAGTCCTACACGGCGTTCGTGGACGGCGTGATCTCCGAAGCCGAGTACAACATGTTCCGCGACAATTTCCGGCGTCAGATCGCCGATGCGGAGAGCGTTATCGAGAAATTGCGCGGCGATATTGAGCGTCTCGGCGACGACACGCGAACCCGCGCCATAATCGACGAGTTTAAGTCGCGCGGCGACATCGGCGCGCTCGACCGCCGAACCGTCGTGACGCTGATTGAATCCATCGTCGCAAACAGCAGTAAGGATTTGGTAATTAATTTCCGCTTTGCGAGCGGCCTCGACGCGCCGGAGCCCGAAAGGACGGTGACGCCGGGTGGCCAGAAAGAGCAGGAAGCCGCAATCTGAAACGGAAACGCCGAAAATCCGGCTTTTGCCCACGGCGGGTTACGCGAGAATTTCGCTTGACAACGGCGAAAAGTCGGAAGATTCCATCGAGAACCAGACCGCGATCATCGAGGATTACGTCAGGAACAACGGCGGCCTTGAGATGAGCGGCGTCTTTACGGATTTGGGTTTTACCGGCAGGGATTTTGACCGCCCTGGTTACGCCGAACTGATGGAAAGCATACGGCGCGGCGAGGTAAAATGCTTGGTCGTGAAAGACGCTAATTGCAAGCACGGAATAAAAATTTTGGTGTAGAAAATTTGCCAATGTTCGCCTTGCGTTTTTGTGCATAATGACGAATTGATATTTGGTCAAGGAGAAAGCGCGGCGTCCGGTTAGGGATTGCCGCGCTTTCTCCTTATCCAACCATTGAAAAGTCGGCTATCTTCCATTGTATTTCAAGCCTGTCGCCGGGGAACACGAGAATCTTATCTATGAGCGTTTCCACCAATTCGCGGGGCGTGAGGGTTTCCGATATAATCTCCTTCGCTAACGCGGCGGTCTTGACGCTTGACTGCCTGTCGCGCTCCGCCTGTCGGGAAACGGCGATTTGATTGTTCAGCCTGTCTATCCGCTCAGCGCAGTCGGTTTTCAGGGCGAGGTATGTGTCGCGGTCTATTGCGCGAGTGACAAACTGCTCATAGTCGCGTTGCCGTTCCTCAACGCACTTGGCGACTTCTTTCTCGAAGTCGGCTATGCGTCTGCCGTTGTCGCCTACTTTGCGAAGCTCGGCGGCGTTGCCGGAAGCGAGTATTACCTCCGCTTGTTTGCGGATAACCGTCAGGATTGCTTCGTCGAGTTTGCTTGCGCTTGTTTTCAGCCTGTGGCACTCCGCGTCTGGCGTACCTGCGGTGTGGTGGCAGCGGTAAACGGGATCGAAGATATTGTCGTAGCTCATTGCGTAACCGCAACACCCGCATTTTATGATGCCGCCTCGCAGCAGATAGTCGCGTTTGGTCATGTTCTTTCGTTTGCGGCGTTTCTCGGCAATAACGGCGTGAGCTTCATCATACTGCTCTTTACTCACGATTGCCGGATTCTTTCCGGGGATAACAATCCAGTCAGACTGCGGAACGTGATACTTTAGTCCGGTTTCAGAATTTTTCAGATTTCTGCCCGCCACATACGCGCCTGTGTACTGGATGTTGTTCGCGATACACTCAACATTGCCGTCTGACCATGCGCAGGTCGGCGTAATACTCTTGCCCGTGGCGATCTTCTTGTACTCGTTGGGTTTCGGGATACGCTTTTCAGTCAATCGCCCGGCGATTTCGGCCATTGACGCCCCCTCCGCCGCCAGCGCGAATATCTCACGCACCACAGCGGCGGCGGGTTCGTCTATCGCGAGACTGTTTTCGCTTGCTTTTACATAGCCGTATATCGGCACGGACGCGCGAAACTCGCCCTTTGTCATCTTTGTGCGGCGACTGCTCAACTCGTCGGTTTCAAAGGGATTCTCCAATGGTTTAACCGTCCGCGCCCCTTTGTGCTTGTTCAGGATTTCCTGAACCGCCGAAAAATTCTCTCTGCTGATTATCGGCGTGTGGCTGTCGGGAATTACAATCCAGTCAGCCTTATCAACGTGGATTTTGCTGTGTGAGCCGATGGCCTTCTGTTCCTGCTTGCCGGAAACATACGTCCCCGTGTACTGCTCGTTGGTGAGCATATGAAGCACCATTCGCGTAGTCCAGACGCATAGCGGCAGAATGTCCTTGCCGCGCCGCAGTTCGATATACTCTTGCGGCGTAGGGATTCGCTCCGCGCAGAAAGCGTCGCGTATTTGCGTCAGCGGTTGTCCATCCATTGCCATTCGGAAGATTCGCCGGACGACTTCGCTCGATATAGTGTCTGGTTCCCATCTGCCGCTGTCGGATTTAACATAGCCGTAGATTGTGTTCGCAACAATATTCTCGCCGCGTTTCATCTGAATCCGTTTCGCCGACTTCACTTTCTTTGAGAGGTCTTGTGAGTAATATTCGTGCATCAGGAATTTGAACGCCACATCTAAGCCGCCGGTGTCGTTCACATAGTTGATACTGTCAAAATTATCGCTGACGGAGATAAACCGCACTCCATACAGCGGAAACACCTGCTCTATGAAGTACCCGCTGTCTAACGCCGAACGAGAAAAGCGCGAGAAATCCTTAACCGCTATCGCCTGAACGCCGCCGCTCCGCACCAGTTCCAGAAGCTCCTGCACTGCCGGGCGCTCCATGTTCAGTCCGGTGTGACCATTATCAATAAACGTCAAGACTTCGGCGTTTGGTATGTCGAGGGAGTCAATGTGGCGGTCGAGAATCATACGCTGATTGGGTATGGACAGGCTTTCGGTCTTATCGTCCTCTATGGACAGGCGGATATACTCCGCGATTGTGTACTTAGCCATTATCTTTGCCCTCCGCGTCGTCCTCGCGGACTTCGCTAAACTCACTTCCGCCGGGGCGCGAAAGTTCATCTGCTCCGTCGCTCGTCCTCTCCCCAACGAATCTTCGATTCGTTGGGGTTCCCGTCATTTCATCGGCGAACTTGAACGCGACTTCTATATGTTTATCCTCAAAGATGAGGATTCGTTCAATCAGCGCGTTGATAACTTCGGCGGTCAGGTCGGTTATGCCGCCGACCGCGCCGATACTGTTTACGGCTTTGGCTTTCCGCGCCGATTCTAACGCAAGTACCCTTGCCGCTTCGCGGAGATTCCGCTCCCGTTCTCTCAGAACAGTAAGTTTATCCTCGTAAGACTGTTTCATCTCTCGGTACTCGCCGTCAGTTATGTCGCCGCTGATTAGGCTTTCGTACAGACCTTTCAGGAAGTTGCTATTGCGGTCGAGTTCCGCCTGAACGCTTTTTAATTCACTGGTGTCGCCCGTTTGCGTGGACGTGGTCGTCAGAACATCGGTGAAGACCTCCGCCTGTTTGCGGAGCATAGTCAGGAGCGTTTCTTTGAGAACTATCTCACTGATGCTGATGTGGCCGCAGTCTTCCTTGGCGTGGGTATGCCGGGTCGTACACTTGTATCCCGCGCCGCGTTTGTATCGCTGAATCTGCATAGCGTAGCCGCAATGCCCGCAGAACAGCTTGCCGCGAAAGATGTTCTCGCCGTGCTTATTGTAGGCTGCGCGAAGTTCCTTGTTGCCCTCCCATCGCTTCTGCACCTTAGAGAATAATTCGCGGGGAACTAACGGCTCGTGGGTATTCGGCGTAATAACCCATTCGCTTTCGGGTACTTTAGTCGCCACGTACTGCTTCGTCCTGCCCTTGCCCTGCACCATATCGCCACAGTAAACGCGGTTTTTCAGCAGGCTGTAGATGACGGTTTTTGTCCAATGGATACTGCAATCCGCCTCCGCCTCCGTCGCCATACCGATTGAGTTGAAGTACCGTTTCGGCGGCAGGACATCGTTGGCAAGCAGCCATTCCGCAATAGCGCTGACGCCCTCGCCGTTTGCCGCCATCTCGAACATCCGGCATACTATTTCGCTTGCGTAAGGGTCAGGGACGAGCTTGTGTTTGTCGGCTTCGCTTTTGAGATAGCCGTATGGCGGGAATCTGCCGACAAAGCAACCATTCTTGATGTTCAGTTGTTTGGTCGTGTGAATCTTGCGCCCGACTTCAAGGGCATAATGCTCGTTTACCATATTTTTCAGACTGACCATAATCCCGCCGCTGCCCGGGTCTGCGGAATCATAGCCGTCGGAGATCTTCGCATAAGGAACCCGAATCAACTTCCCAAATTAATCGGCAGCCGGGCGAAATCATGGCGGCGTTACCCTCCAAGTCATGCCACCGTTCAACCTCCGCTCACGCCAACCGCAAAACCGAATTGCCGCAAAGCGACAAAGGCAGCAACTTTCAAGTCTTTGAAGGCTGTTGCCTTTGTTATTTTGCGCCAAAAACAAAAATGAGGTGACGATATTGCAAAAAACCACACAATGTCGCTCTTCTGAGCCGGGCGGCTCCGCTCCATTCATCTGCGATTTTTGCCAATATTATGAAAGCGCGTCTCGGATCTGCCTGATCGACGGTTTCTGCTGTGAGGAAATTATTGGGGATGCGCTTCGTGGGTACGAGGCGGCAACAGAGCCATGCCCCGAATAACCGCCGAGCAACTCGAACACGCTCGCCAGGTGGATTTGCTGACGTACCTTCGAGCCAACGAGCCGAGCGAACTCGTCAAATCGGGCCGGAACGAGTATCGAACCGCCACTCACGGCAGTCTGGTGATCAGCAACGGCAAGTGGGTCTGGAACCGAGCCGGATTCGGCGGGCG
>JAISCI010000030.1 GCA_031265685.1 Clostridiales bacterium | reverse complement strand
GCGCCGAGCCGCAGCGTCCCCAGCGACGTATCCGGCATTTCGATAGCCCTGCCGTTCGATCGCAGCCTTTCGCCGTTATGCGCGAACTGAAACATCAGGAATTCGTAGACGGCGCGGACTTTCTCGTCCTCGCTCATGCCGGCCCCCACGACTTTCGTCAGTATGCCGTCCAGCAGACCGAGGAACTTCGCCGTGTCTCCGACGGCAGGCGACGGGGCCGCAAGCGCCGTCTCCGCGCGGTAAGCTTCATCTATATCGTCGGTGACGGCGGTAAGACCGCCGCTGTCATTATATACCGAAAAGCGCGAGCCGTCCCATTTGACGGCAGCCATAGCCTCGCATGGCGGCGAGAGCGCCAGCGTCCCGGCGAATCCGGCGGCCAGCAACTTGGCCGCGTGTTTCTTCATAGCGATTCCTCCCGATGTATGCCGAAAAAGCGTTAATTAAGAAACTTAAAGACATATTAACAAATTATTATGCGGATTGCAATATGTTACGGAAAAATTATTTATTTTTTACGACCGCTTAATGATTTGGAAAACCAGCGCAAGTTGACACAACGCGTTCGGCGTGTTATGATTATGATAAGGAGCTTTGCTTGGGTGAATTTCGCGTCGAAATTTCGCTTGGACAAATTTTGCCTGGCGAATTTCGCGTGGTTCAAGCGAAATTCCTTCCCGCAAAATTCCATCAAGCGAAAATGTTTCGATTCGCGCAAAAATGCCGCTGGTCAAAAAAGAATTATACAAGATATTTGAGGAACTCCAAAAACAAGGCGTGATCAATAAAACTGAGTTTTGCCCTTGGCTCAACGGTCGCGAAGTACGCCCAAACGGCGCGTATTACAAAAATAGTAAACAGCCCAATCCGTTGCATAGGCGCGTGGACGGCGAACTGCATTGCGATGCGGGCTATGGGTTACACGGACGCTTTCCTTGAAACGGACTACGGCGTGAAAAAAGCGCTGGCGCCGCGCAACCGAAAGAGATGCTGCAATTAGCGGAACTCTGGCGGCCGTGGCGCAGTTATGCCACGGTCGATCTTTGGAACTCGTTGTAAGGAGGGATCTCGTGTTTTACTCTACGACTTATCAATCGCCGATAGGCTGTCTTACGCTCGCGAGCGACAGGGAGAGACTCGTCGGTCTCTGGATAGATGGCCAGAAATATCACGGGGGTACCATGCCTGAAAAACCCGTTGAGTGTGACGACATTCCCTTGTTTGTCAAAGCCAAAGACTGGCTTGACAGCTATTTCACGGGGAAAAAGCCTGATCCCTCAGAACTGCCGTTAGCTCCAGTCGGCGGAACGTTTCGGCAAGGCGTATGGAGTATTCTGCGTTCGATTCCCTACGGCGAAGTTACCACATACGGCGACATTGCAATGCGGATGGCGGCCAAGCTGGGCAAAACCACAATGTCCGCGCAGGCTGTAGGCGGCGCGGTCGGGCACAACCCGATTTCCATAATCGTTCCGTGCCACCGCGTCGTCGGCTCGAACGGCAGCCTGACAGGTTACGCGGGCGGCATTGCGATCAAGGTCAGACTCCTTGAGCATGAAGGTGTAGAAATGAACGCGCTGTTTGTCCCGAAAAAAGGAACGGCGCTATGATAATCGGAAGGCATCATGAAAAACGAAAACTTGGACGCAATTAAGGCGTCTTTTACCACACGTATATGCTAAACTGTATTTCTTACCTGAAAAATTGGCAAAGTTCGCTAAACTCGCGCTTTGTTATACGGGTGGGTGATTTTTCGCTTGACATTTACGCCTGTATATTCTGACCCTCGATCAGGTAATCGACAAACTTTTTGCCCATGTTTTGATACTCCGGGTCGTGTTTTTTGAGTATCTCCAAGGTAATTTTCGCGCAAAATGGAAATGTCAAGCGAAAAATCACCCACCCAATATAAATGAAAAATCACCCGCCCGCATAACAAAGCGCGATTTTAAGAGAACTTTGAAAAGGTAATTTTCGCCTGAATCCGCGAAAATTCTTGATGGCCGATTCCAATTATATTGCCATGCCGATTTTTTGGGTAATATATACACATGTATATGCTAAACTAAAAACCAGCCCAAAAAGCGCGGTAATATAAATGAAAAAACGGCCAGAAGAAAACCGCGCCAAAACAACCAGTTTGTGATATAATGACACTCTGTGTAAAAGCGAAAGTAATTTTTGTATTTCTTACTCCAAAAATCGGCATAGCAATATAATTGAAATCGGCCACCCCATTTTTAAAGTTCGCTTAAATTCGCGCTTTGTTATGGGGGTGGCCTATTTTTCAATTATATTGGGTGGCCTATTTTTCGCTTGACATTTACAGGAAGTTACATACAGCACGAAGTCCAGAGAAGACGCCATTCTACGCGCCTCCTAAGTCGGGCGCCACGCCCGTGAACAACTCGAACGACAGCGCCGCCTGGCTCACGAGCAGCGCTTCGCCACCGACGACCGTCAGGCCACGCCGCCTGGCGGCGGCCATCAGTGCCGTTTCCGCCGGATAGCTCACGAGGTCGTACACGAGCGCCCCGGCGGGCAGCGCGTCCACGAAGCCGAGCGAATCGAAACCCGCGTGGCCGGTCGAGCCGAGCGGCGTCGCGTTAACGAGCATATCGGCGCTCCCCGCCGCTTCCGCGGTTTGTTCCCACGAGAGGATGTCCGCGCCGGACATGTCCGCCGATCCGGGGCGGCGGCACAGAATGGCGACGCGCGCGCCGGATTTCCGCAGCGCCCGCGAAACCGCTTTCGCCGCGCCGCCCGCGCCCAGTATAACGGCCCGTTTGCCGGCGGCATTCACGCCTAGCCTCGCCAGCGACAGCATGAACCCTTTTCCGTCGGTGTTATGGCCGATCAGCTCGCCGCCTCGGTTGACGACCGCGTTCACCGCGCCGGCGTCGGTCTCGAGCCTGTCCAGCAGCGGGATGATGGCTTGCTTGTGCGGCATGGTTACGTTGAACCCGGCGATATTGAGCGTCCGCGCCGCCCCCACGAACGCGGGCAGCCGCCCGGGCGTGATTCGGAAAGCCAAGTATATATACGGCAAGCCCAGCGCCCCCGCGAACGCCGTATGTGTTCGCGGGGACAGGCTGTTCTCGACCGGGTCGCCGATCAGCGCGAGCAGACGCGTCCCGCCAGATACGGACGGCGCTTCCCCCAGGCGGATTTGCCCGGAAACCGCCAAATCCCCCGTAAAATGCCGGAGCGCCGCGATATATCCGCCGAAGCCCAGTCCGGCGATCTGTCCCGCGCACGCGGGCGCCGTCACCGACACGCGCCGGAAACTCTCCCGCGCGTGTACGTTCGAGATATGCACCTCGACGGCGGGGACGGGCACGGCGGCCAGCGCGTCGCGTATGGCGTAGCTGTAGTGCGTGTACGCGCCGGGGTTGATGATGATACCGTCGAAGCGTCCCGCCGCGCCGTGTATCGCGTCGATGAGCGCGCCCTCGGAGTTGGACTGGAAGAACTCCACATCCGCGGCGCCCGCGGCCGCGCGTGAAACGCCCGCAACCAGATCGTCGTAAGTACCCGCGCCGTACACGCCCGGCTCGCGCTGACCGAGCAGATTCAGATTAGGCCCGTTTATAACCAATATCCTCATATTCCCAACGCCTTTCGTATCGCTTCCGCCGCCAGCTCCGGCGAGATTATGTCCACGGCCAGATCGGCTTCGGCTTCATACCTGCCGCGCCGCTCGGCGTAAAGCCGCTCGAGTGATCCGGGTTCGCGAAGCAGTGGCCGCGAGCCGTCCTCAAGCGCGGCGCGGATCTGGAGCAGCGGACGGCGCAACAGAACCACGGCGACGCCCGGACGCTTTATATCCGCGACGGACGCGCCGCCCCCGGCTGATATTACCGCGCCCGGAACCGCCGCCAGCCTACGGAGCGTTTCACGCTCGGCGCCGCGGAAGTATCCCTCGCCCTTTAGCGCGAAGATGTCCGAAACGCTCATGCCCTCGGCCCGCTCGATTTCCGCGTCCGAATCGAACCACGGCCGCCCGGTCCCGTCCGACAGAATCCTGCCGACGGTCGTCTTGCCGACGCCGGGCATACCCGTCAGGACGACTGTTTTGCTTTCGTGTAGCATCCGAGCACCTCGAAGTAATCGCAGTGCATCGCGGCCTGGCGGATCGCCGAGAGCGCCGCCGGATCCTCAATGTTGGCCTCCAGGTCGGCGAAGAAGCGGTATCGTTCACCGGAGAGCGGCCGCGACTCGATCCGCGTCAGGTTGACGTCCGCCAGCATGAAGCATTGGAGGACGGCGCACAGCGCCCCGGCCTTGTGCTGGACGGAGAAGGTGACGCTGACGGCGTCCGAGCCGTCGGTGTATTCGGGCGCGTCGGCTATCGCGATGAACCGCGTGCGATTGTTCCGCGCGTCCGTTATGTCCGGCGCGAGTACGGTCAAACCGTAGTTTTCGGCGGCCTTGCGCGATCCGATGGCCGCGGCGGATCTGTCGCGGCGGTCTCGGACGGTCTTTGCGGCCAGCGCCGTGTTCTGGCAGGCGGTCAGCGCCCACGGGCGGTTCTTAAGGAACTTCCGGCACTGATTGAAGCCCTCGGGGTGCGACAGCACCTCCGTTATCCCGCCGATGGACGCGTTCGGAAGCCCCAGCAGGCAATGGCTGACCGGCACCCACGTTTCGCCGACGACGTAGCACGAGCGCTGCCGCAGCAGGTTGTACACCTCGCCGATCGCGCCGGTCTGGGAGTTCTCGATCGGGACGACGCCGTAGTCGGCCTCGCCGGACTTGACGGCGGCGAAAACGTCGTCGAAATAGTCGAACTGTTTAAGCGAAGCGCCCGGATAGAGCGTGTCGCACGCGTGCTGGCTCCACGCGCCGCCGACGCCCTGAAACGCCACGGTGACGCCTTCGGCCTTCGCCGGGGCGGGCGGCGGGAACTCTATCGCGGCGGTAAGCCCCAGCGCGTTGAACTGCCGCAGCCGCGACAACGCGATAAGCGAGCGCGACAACGCGATGGTCTCGGATTTGTCGGCGCTGTCGGACAGCTCGGCGGCGCGTTTCAGCACGGCTTCCTCGCGGTCGCGGTCGATGACGGCGATGTTGCCCTCGGATTTGACGCGGGCCACATCCTCGGACAGGCGCATACGCCGCCCGAACAGCGCGATTATCTCCGCGTCGGTCACGTCGATCTCGGCGCGGATGGCCGTAAGTTTCTCCCTGCTCTCTTTGGAACCCATTCTAATTCCTCCCAGATAGAAGCAAGATGCCGCTCCAGCGCGGCGCTCCGCTTAAGCTATCGCTTCCCGGACCTTTCTGACCTTGTTCATTATCTTGTTGAATACCTGCGGCGTGACGGATTGGGCGCCGTCGCACAGCGCCGCCTCGGGGTGGTTGTGAACCTCGATGATCAGGCCGTCCGCGCCCGCCGCCGTCGCCGCCAGCGCCATCGGCTCCACCAGATGCCAGTAGCCCGTCGCGTGGGACGGATCGATCACCACAGGCAGGTGCGACTTCTCTTTCAGCACGGGAATCGCCGACAGGTCGAGCGTGTTACGCGTCGCGGTCTCGAAGGTGCGGATGCCGCGCTCGCACAGCATGACGTCGCGCGTGCCGCCGGACATGACGTATTCCGCCGCCATCAGCAGCTCCTCGATGGAAGCCGCTATGCCGCGTTTGAGCAGCACCGGCTTGCCGAGCGCGCCCACCTCGCGCAGCAGCGTGAAATTCTGCATGTTGCGCGCGCCTATCTGGATCACGTCCACGTCCTCCGCGAAGGCGGCGAGATATTCCTGGCTCATGATCTCGGTCACGATGGGCAGTCCGGTCTTCTGCCGCGCGATTTTGAGCAGATCCAGCCCGTCAAGACCCATCCCCTGGAACGAATACGGCGATGTGCGCGGCTTGAACGCGCCGCCCCGCAGGAACGCCGCCCCGGCCGCCTTGACGTCCCGCGCGATGGAAAGTATCTGATCCTCGCTCTCGACGCTGCACGGCCCGGCGACTACGCCGAAGGCCCCGCCGCCGATCCTCGCGCCGCCCACATCTACGACGGTGTCCGCCGGATGGAATTTACGCCCGGCCAGCTTGTATGGTTCCTGTACGCGGATGATCCGCTCGACGAACGGGAACGAGAGGATCTGATCCTCCGAGACGGCCTTGGCGTCGCCGACCATGCCGATCATGCGGACGCTTTCGCCTACTATGTCATGGGAGGACAGCCCGTGCGCCGCCAGCACGCGGAATACCGGCACGGCCTGCTCCTTGCTTACTCCGGGTTTCAGAACTATGATCATGGCGCGATCCCCTTTCCATATATTGACTGATGCGCAAGCGCCGCGTCCAGCAGTACAAGCGCCGCGCCGCCCTCGACCGCCGGAACCGCCCTGGGCGCCACGCAGACGTCGTGCCGACCGCCGAAGCTGTGCAATACGCTCTCCGCGCGCTTGGTATCCGCCGTGCGCTGCGGCGCGGCTATCGTCGGAGTGGGCCGGATAGCGACTCGGAACACCAGTTCCGCGCCGTTCGTGATCCCGCCGTTCGCCCCGCCGGAACGATTTGTCTCCGGGGCGATTATTCCGCCCGATACGCCTATCGGGTCGTTAGCCTCGGAGCCGCGCATTCCGGCGAAGCGGAAGCCTTCGCCGAACTCCACTGCCTTGACCGCCGGAATCGAGAACATCATTCCCGCGACGGCGCTCTCGATCGAGTCGAAGAACGGATCTCCCAAGCCGGGGGGGACGCCCCCCGCGCGGCACTCGATCACGCCGCCGACCGAATCGCCGTCGGCTCTTGCCTGGGCAATAACGTCCGCCATACCGGACGCGTCCGAATATCCGCCGATGGAGACTGCCCGCGCCGCGACGGTTATGCCCATGCCCGCCAGATATTGCCCGGCGATGGCCCCCGCCGCGACGAGCGGAGCGGTCAGCCGCCCGGACGAGTGCCCCCCGCCGCGATAGTCCGCGAAGCCGCCGAATTTGTAGTAGAGCGGCAGATCGGCGTGTCCGGGCCGGAGGAAGCGCGGCTCGTAGTCGCCGGAACGCGCGTCGGCGTTGCGGATTATCGCGGCGAGCGGGCTGCCCGTCGTATGGCCGCCGAAGTATCCCGACAGCACCTCCAGCTCGTCCGGCTCGCGCCTCGCCGTCGAGTGAGCCTCGCCGGAGGGGGCGCGTCTGGCCATTTGCGCGCGCACGCCGTCCCAGTCCACGGCAAATCCGGCGGGCAGGCCCGACAGCGCGAACCCGACCGCCGCGCCGTGCGATTCCCCGAATATGGTAAACTGTATGTTCCTGCCCCAGACATTACCTATTCTGATCACCCGCTATCTTCGCGAAGTCCCGCCAGAACGCGGGATACGACTTTGATACGCACTCCCGGTCGATTATCACGGGCGGCGCTTCGCACCTAAGCCCCGCTACCGCCAGCATCATAGCGATGCGGTGGTCGTTTTGGGCGCTGGCCGCGCCGCCGCGCAAGCTGTTTCTTCCTATTATTGTAAGGCCGTCGCCGTCTTCCGTGACCGCGCCGCCGAGCGCGGACAGCGCCTCGCTGACAGCGGCCAGACGGTCACTCTCCTTGTGCCGGAGTCGCCCGGCGCCGACAATACGGCTTTCGCCGTCAGCGAACGCGAACAGCGCCGCCAGCGGCGGCACCAGATCGGGTATATCCGATACGTCCACAGTCCGCGGCGCGATCCGTCCCGGCCACGCGATCAGCCCGCGATCCGACCGCTCGACGCGTATGCCGCATTGTGCCAGTATATCCGCAATTGCCCTGTCGCCCTGCCGCGACTCGGGCGGAAGCCCCGCGATATATGACGGACGCCCCAGCGCCCCGGCGACTAGGAAAAACGCCGCCTGCGACCAGTCGCCCTCCAGCGTGACATCGGCGGGAACGTACCGTTGCCCGCCCCGGACGGCGAAGCCGCCGTCCGCCCGCTCCGCCGTCACGCCGAAACGTTCCATCATCTCCAATGTCATATCTACATACGCCGCCGACTGCAGCGGCGAGGTCAGCCGAATTTCAGAGTCGCCCGCAAGCAGCGGCAGGGCCAGCAACAGACCCGAGACGAATTGCGAGCTGACGTCGCCGGGCAGCTCGTACACGCCCGGACGGATCGGGCCTTTAACGCGGATTCCGCCGCCGGTCTGGGTTATCTCCGCGCCGTTACGCCCGAGCGCATCCGCCAGCGCCGCGATGGGGCGGCTCATCAGCCGTCCGCGCCCGGTGAACGTGAGCGTCCGCGGCGACAGCGCGGCCAGCGGCAGCGTGAGACGCAGCGTCGTCCCGGATTCGGCGCAATCGACGGTATCCGCCCCCGAAGCCAGCGCGGCGACCGCCGCGTTCGTCGCGCGGATGTCGTCGGAATCCGGAATGGGGGCGACGTTTCCGCCGCCGGCCAGCGCCGCGCATAAGACCGCCCGGTGCGCCGCGCTCTTCGAGGGCGGTATCTCGACCGCGGGAGGGATCCGCGCCGCTATCTCCCCGAGAGGGAGTCTCCGGCGGAAGGGCTCGCCGATCCCGCGAAGCAGGATCAGCGTAACGCCGCCGCCGTCGCTTTTTTTGTCGCCCGCCATAAGCGGCGTCAGCAGAGCCGGGTCGTATTGACAGCGCCAGTCTATGCCGTATATTTCCATCAGACGAATCAGCGCCTCGGCTGTCCCCGGCGCGGTGTCGCCGGCGCTCTCGCCGAAACGCGCCGCCATGACCATGCCGGCGGCTACGGCCTCCCCGTGGTTATAAGTTTCGTACGCGCCGAGTTTTTCAATCGCGTGCGCGAACGTGTGCCCGAAGTTGAGCGTCGCGCGGATACCCGTGTCGCGCTCGTCGGTCTCGACTATCTCGGCCTTCGCGCGGCAGCATAGATAGATCGCGTCGGTCAGGTTCATTTGCCCCGGCAAATTCAGGCCCAAGTGAATTTGCCCTGGATTTGCGCCTAGGAAGTTTGCTTGATTCACGCAAACTTCTGAACCCGCACGAATCCGACCCGGCAAATTCAGTATCTCAAGCAGCTCCGGGCAGCCCAGCGCCGCGTATTTGATCACCTCGGACATGCCCGCGCGCAGTTCGCGCGGCGGCAGCGTAGCCAGGGTGGAAGTGTCCGCGATCACGGCGCGCGGTTGGTGGAAAGTCCCGACGAGATTTTTGCCCTCGGGCAGGTTGACAGCCGTTTTGCCGCCGACGGACGAATCCACCTGCGCGAGGAGCGTCGTCGGCACTTGGACGAACGCGACGCCCCGCATATAGGCCGACGCCGCGAATCCGGTCAGGTCACCGATCACGCCGCCGCCGAACGCGACGACCAGATCTCCGCGCGACAACCCGCGCACCGCGAACTCCCGCCAGAGACGGCCAGCCGTCTCGACGGACTTCGTACCCTCGCCGGGCGGCAGGACGACGACGGAAAATTTGATCCCGCCGCGCCGCAGGTACGCCGAAAAGCGCTCGCCGTGGTCGCTCCAGACATTTTCGTCCGTAACGACGACGGAATTTGCCGGGGCAGATTCACCTTGCGAAGCGGTCAGCTCCTTAGGCGGCGAACCGTCCAGCAGCCCCGCGCCGATATATATGGGGTACGCCCTTTCGCCAAGCCCCACTGTCAATTTTCTCACTCAATCACCACCATCGGGATTTGTCGGTAAACGCAAAAGCGGCGGGATTCTGTATGAATCCCGCCGCTTTGTATCAATAACAGTCCGCCGCCGTGATTCATCGCCTGAACTTTTTCGCACACACAAATACGCCAAAGCCGAAGCTCTGGCTAAAGCTAAACCAATAATACGCGCCGATCGGTGAATTTGCCGGGTTCAAGGCAAATTCAGACAAAGATATAATATCGCGGCTCACTCGGACTGCCCCTTTTTTTGAGTTGAGGATATTTTACAACAGGTTGACGGCGGCGTCAATGGGGAAGCCCGGAAAACGTCATTTTGTAACGCAACCGTAACATTACGGCAAAAAAGGGGCCTATAGTCAGGCCCCCAAGTATATACGCCTATTCGGCGACGGCGGGATCTTCCTCATACGTGTCGTAGTAATCGTAGATATACCCGTCGTCCGCGCCGAACAGCTCAATCTCGGCCGAGGCAGGGGCAGGGGGCAGGGGGATGGTGGCGTTGGGGAAGGTGTAGCTGTACGTATAATCGTTCACCTGCTTGCCGGTCGTGTCCAGCGGCGGCGCGACGGTTGTGCCGATGTCCGTTATGCTGACCGCGAAGTTGAACGTAATGTTGTGGGCGGCTCCGTTCAGATCCTCGCCCGAGATACCGATCGTGAAAGTCACGTCGTTGAGCAGGCCATCCGCGTCGATAACGCCCGAAGCGTCCACGGAATTGAACGAAGCGTTTCCGACAACTTTGAGCAGAGTGCCTCCCACCAAGTACGACTCGCCTAAATAGGAGGACGAATCGCCGGGAGCTTCGGCCATCTCCGCGAGCGTGTCCGCCGGGATCTGTTTCATGACGTTCTCAGATACGACGGAGATCAGCGCTTGGAAGAAATCGGGTATCTGAGCGCGCTCAAGCCGCAGCGTGACTCTGTCGCCGTCGATGGCGCAATAGTTCTTGGCGTCCCCCGCGAACATATCGAAGACGGCGCTGATCAGACGGCGCTCGTTCTCCGAAAGGCTTCTCGAGGCGGGCGCGCTGTCGAGGACAGGTTTGTCATTGAGCGAGCCGTGCATACTATACGTGTCGGATTCCTCGTCGTAGTATACGCTTACGCCGTCGTTATAGCTGTTCAGGTCGGCGCTGGTCTGGCCGTCGATGGTTATGGTCGTCTGCTGGCGACGGTTCCATTCGTCCTGCTGGGCGGAGACGAACTCCGTTGAGACGAACTCCGCGCCGTCCACCAGTGCGCTCACGCCGAACCGCGCGGTAAAGTTGGGACTCGCGCTGAACAGATCATAATACTTGAACAGCGATTCGCGCACCTTCTCATATCCGGATACGTTCCGCGAAGCCGCCATAGCTGTGGACGCGAACACAACGAAGGACACGACCGCCGCCATCGCCATGCCAATGGCTTTTTTGGACTTATTTCCCATGCTCAATTCCCCTTTCATTCTTACGGATCTTCTTTGACTGATAACTGACTAGTAACAGTATAGCGCGGATACGCCGGGAAGTCTTTACGGATTTATTAACAAAACCTCCCGCGCCGCGCGTTCGTTTCATTAACTCCCGGCCACATCGGAGAGAACGGGCGATTCGCGGAAGTTTATACGCGTCTGCTTGGGCGCGGCGGCGTCCGTTCGAGAGAGACAAAATATTATAACATATTCTAGGTTCAATTTCAATACCTTTCATTGCTTTTTATTATATTTCATAGAATTTGTAAATGTCAACTGAAAAATCACCCACCCAATATAATTGAAAAATCACCCACCCCCAAAACAAAGCGCGAATTTAAGCGGTCTTCGTTTTGGGGGTGGGTGATTTTAATTATATCGCT